>DATMVO010000041.1:0-30987 GCA_035563115.1 Solirubrobacteraceae bacterium | reverse complement strand
CCGCCGCGTCCGGCACCAGGAGGATCGCGGCGTCGTCGGCGCCCGCGAGCTCGCCGGGCAGCCTGAGCGTGCCCGGGTCGAGCGCGGCGAGCGCGGGCCGGGCCTGCGACTCCGGGACGAAGACGGCGGTGAGGTTCCGGGGCGGATCCCATCCGGCGCGCTCGGCGGCCTCGGCCAGCGCCTCGGGCGGCGCCCCTTCGAGCAGGTGCCGGCCGAGCCGCTCGAGGTAGATCTCGCGGACGCGGCCGGTCGTCGCGTGCTCGTCGGCGTGCCCGACGACGCTCGCGGCCGACAGCTCGTCGATGTACGCGAACACGAGCTCGGCGAACTCCGCGAGCGTCCCCGCCGGCAGGTGCTCGTCGACCAGGACGGAGGACAGCTCCCTCCACGCGACGCGCGCACCCACGCGGTAGGCCGCGAGCAGCACGTCCATCGTGCGGCCGTCGCGGGCCTCGCCGCGGCCGAGCTGATAGGCACCGTCGAGGGCGGGCTGGAGCGGCGTCCGGGGGTCCGCGTCCCGGCTGTCCTCGGCGAGGCGCACGAAGCCCCGCAGCGCCATCTGGACGGCCTGCTCGATGTTCGCGCCCAGGTCGCCGCTGAACGCGTCCGCGTACTCGGGGACCTCGGCGATCACGGCCCGGACCGTCTGCTCGGCCACGGCCGGGAGCTGCCCGCGCAGCCGGTCCGCGATGACGGGGTCGAGCGCGAGGCGGGCGGCGCCGCGTGCCGCAGCGCTCTCGCTCACCTTGTTCGCTCCGAACAACGAACGACGACAAGCTCACATGCCACGGGCAAGAACTTACACCGGATGATGCGTAGGTTGATCTCATGCCCGCACTGCTCGACGCCACCCGCCTGCGCGACCGCGCGCTCGACCTCGTCGGGCTGATGACGACGCCGCTGCTCCCGGCCGACTACCTCGACCTCGTGAGCCCGCTCCGTGCCGGCGCCGACCTGCGCGGGCGGGTCGTCGAGATCCACCCGGAGACGCGCGACGCGGTGACCCTGGTGATCCGGCCCGGTCGCGGCTGGGCCGGGCACGTCCCGGGGCAGTACATCCGGATCGGCGTCGACGTCGACGGGGTCCGCCAGTGGCGCGCGTACTCGCTGACGTCCGGGCTGGACCGCGCCGACGGGTGCATCGCGATCACGGTCAAGGCGATGCCGGACGGCGTCGTCAGCGCGCACCTCGTCCGCCGCGCGCGCGTCGGGATGCTCGTGCACCTCGACCAGGCCTGCGGCGAGTTCGTCCTGCCGGCGCCGCGGCCCGCGAAGGCCCTGTTTGTCACCGCCGGCAGCGGCATCACGCCGGTGATGGGGATGCTGCGCAACGCCCTCGACGAGCTCGAGGACGTCGTCGTCGTGCACTCGGCCCCGACCGCGGCGGACGTCATCTTCGCGGGCGAGCTGCGCATGCTCGCGGCGCGCGGGCGCATCATGCTCATCGAGCGGCACACCGACGACGACGGGATGCTCGACCCCGAGGCGCTCGCGCAGCTCGTCGGCGACCTGGACGAGCGCGAGACCTGGGCCTGCGGGCCCGCCGGGATGCTCGACGCGCTCGAGGATCGCTGGGCCGCGCGCGGGCTCGCGGACCGCCTGCACACCGAGCGGTTCCGGCCCGCGCTCCTCGCGACCGGCGACGGCGGGACCGTGACGTTCACGACGAGCGAGCGCGCGGTCGAGGCGGACGGCGCGACGTCGCTCCTCGACGCCGGCGAGGCCGCGGGCGTGCTGATGCCGTCCGGCTGCCGGATGGGCATCTGCTTCGGCTGCGTCGCGCCCCTGCGCGACGGCGCCGTGCGCGACCTGCGCAACGGCGACGTGACGACGGCGGCGCCGGGCGACGGCGTGCTCGTCCAGACCTGCATCTCAGCGGCCGCCGGCCGCTGCGAGATCGACCTCTAGGAGACCCGCCATGACCGCCATGCAGAAGAAGCCCGTCGACCCGACCGCGCACCTGAGCGCCGAGGACGTCGAGAACCTCGGCCGGGAGCTGGACGCGATCCGCGACCAGGTCCTCGCCAGCCGCGGCGAGCGCGACGCCGAGTACATCCGCTCGATCATCAAGACCCAGCGCGGCCTCGAGATGGCGAGCCGTGCAGTGCTCCTCGCGTCCCTCCTTCCTCCTGCGTGGTTCGTGGGAACGGCCGGCCTCTCGGTGGCGAAGATCCTCGAGAACATGGAGATCGGCCACAACGTCATGCACGGCCAGTGGGACTGGATGCGTGACCCGAAGATCCACTCCACGACGTGGGAGTGGGACAACGCGTCCCCGGCCGAGCTGTGGAAGCACTCGCACAACGAGCTGCACCACACCTACACGAACGTCATCGGCAAGGACAACGACCTCGGCTACGGGATCATGCGCGTCGACGAGGACCAGCCGTGGCACCCGTTCTACCTGGGCCAGCCGCTGTGGAACTTCATCAACGCCTGCTTCTTCGAGTACGGGATCGCCGCGTACGACCTCGAGCTCGGCAAGGCGCTGAAGGGCCGCAAGGACCCCGACGAGCTCAGGACCCAGGTCAAGGGCGTGCTGCGCAAGATCCGCCGGCAGGCCACGCGCGACTACGTCGTGCACCCGCTCCTCTCCGGGCCGTCCGCGCTCACGACGCTCGGCGCCAACGTCACCGCCAACCTCGTGCGCAACCTGTGGACGCACTCGGTGATCATGTGCGGCCACTTCCCCGAGGGCGTCGAGACGTTCGAGAAGACGTCGATCGACGGCGAGACGCGCGGCGAGTGGTACCTGCGCCAGATGCTCGGCGCCGCGAACATCAGCGGCGGCCCGCTGATGCACCTCATGGCCGGCAACCTCTCCTTCCAGATCGAGCACCACCTCTTCCCCGATCTGCCGAGCAACCGCTACCAGGAGATCGCGCCGAAGGTCGAGGAGCTGTTCGAGCGCTACGGCCTGACCTACACGAGCGGCCCGCTGCCCAAGCAGGTCGCGTCGGCGTGGCGGAAGGTCGTGCGCCTCGCGCTGCCCGACGACCTCACGCGCAAGGCCACCCAGACCGCCGAGACCGTTGTGTCGCCGCTCGCGCGCCTGCGCCCCGCCCGCATCGAGCAGCCGGAGGCCGTCGCCGCCTGAGGGCCGCCTCCCGGGGGCGTGGCAGCCGCCCGGGTGACGCGTCGTCGCGCTGTCGGCGCGCCGCGTCGAGCCGTGCTCGCCGCCGCGATCAGACGGCGACGACGCGCAGCTTCTCGAGCGTCTCGTCGGCCGCGCCCTCGACCATGACGCCCGCGCCGGCGAGCTGCTCCAGGTAGTCGACGACCTGCGGCGTCAGGCGCTCGCCCGGCGCCGTGATCGGGATGCCGGGCGGGTACGGGCAGATCATCTCCGCCGAGATCCGCCCCGCCGCCGCGCGCCACGGCACCATCTCCGTCGCACCGAGGAACGCGTCTCGCGGCAGCATGACCGTCTCCATCCGCAGGTCGCCCGGGTACGGGACGTCCGGGATCGTGCCGCGGTCGGCCTCGCCGTGCGCTTCGCAGAGGTCGCGCAGCGCCGCGATCAGCCGATCGATGTTGTCGTCGCTGTCGGCGTAGGTGACGAGCGCCATGAGCCGCCGGTGGTCGGCGAGCTCGACGTGGATGCCGCGCTGCCGGCGCAGCCAGTCGGCGGCCGAGAAGCCGGTCAGCCCGAGGCCGACGGTGTCGAACGTGACGTGGGTGGGGTCGAAGTCGAAGGCCCCGGGGCCGCCGACGACGTCGTCGCCCATGAGGTCGAGCCCGGGCATCGCCTCGATCGCCTCGCGCAGGCGGTTCGCGCGGTCGATCGCGGCGCCGAGCAGCTCCTCCCCGTCGCGCTGGAACTGCCGGCGCGCGGCGTCGATCGACGACAGCAGCAGCGCCGACGCGCTCGTCGACTGCTCGAGCTCGAACACCAGCTCCAGCCGGGTCGTGTCGACCAGGTCGCCCTGCACGCTGAGGACCGACGTCTGGCCGAACCCGTTGAGCGTCTTGTGCACGCTGCCGATCGCGATGTCCGCACCCGACGCGATCGAGCCCTCCGGCAGCCGGCTGCAGAAGCTGTAGTCCAGACCCCACGCGTCGTCGGTCACCAGCGGGATCCCGCGCGCGTGCGCGATCTCCGCGACCGCCTTGATGTTCGCCGAGACGCCGTAGTACGAGGGGGTGAAGATCATCACCGCGCGCGCCTCCGGGTGCTCGTCGAGCGCCCGCTCGATGTCCGCCGGGTCGGGGCCGTGCGCGACCTGCCAGCGCTCGTCGTACTGCGGGTCCACGTACACCGGGCGCACCCCACTGAGCACGAGCCCACTGAACGCCGACTTGTGCCCGTTGCGCGCCATGACGATCGTCTCGCCCGGCTTGGCGACGGTCATCATCGCCACGTGCACGTTCTCCGTGCTGCCGTTGGTGGAGAACAGCGTCTGATCCGCGCCCACCGCCTCGGCGAACAGCTCCATCGCCGTCGGCTCGACCTGCCAGGACTGGTGGCGGTTGTCGACCCCGTTGTTCATCCCCTGGTCGGCGCGGAACGCCTCGTCGCCGGCCCACTCGGCCGCGTCCGCGCGCACGTCGCCCATCCCGCCGCGGTGCGCCGGGATCCCGAACGAGAGGTCGCCGCGGCGGTGGAAGTCCATGATCGCGTCGCCGATCGGCGCGGCGTCCGGAGCCTTGCGGACCGGCCCCCGCTCGCCCTCGGCCGCGGCCTTCTGCTGGTTCTGCTCGCGCAGCGCGTCGACGTCCATCGTCACGCCCTACCCGACGGTCACAGGTTCGGGACTGCGCCGCCGCGGAGGTGAAGGGACGCCCGGTGCCGGCAGCCGCGGGCCGCTTCATGCCGAGGCTCACCCGCCCACCCGGCCGGCGCTCAGCGCCCGTGGCGCCGGAGCACCTCCACCAGCGTGCGCGGCGACGGCGCCGGCGGAGCCTTCGTGGCGCCGTCGGCGCGAAAGCCGTCGAGCGCCAGCGCGACGAACCGCTCCGACGCTTCGACCTCCCGCTCCTCAGCGCCCACTCGCGCGTCTTCGCGGACATCGAGGCGACCGGCGTGCCGGGCGGCCTGCCGCGCGACGCGGTCGAGACGTCGATCGCGCTGCTGGGCGCCGAGATCGCCCCCGCCGTCCGCGCGGCGCTCTAGGCGACACCGTCGTCGTCGACGATGACCTCGCCCACGCGCTCGACGAGCTCCGTGGCGCCGCGGATCGCCCCCGGCCGGATCGCCGTCGCTCCCGTCGGAGTCCCCGATGTCCGGGAAGTCCGACGGACGCTCGTCATCTCGGACTTCGACTCGTCAGGCGAGCGTGAACCGCCCGACGAGCTCCTCGAGCTCGGACGCGGTCGAGGCGAGCTGCTGCGCGCTGGACGCGATCTGCTGCGTCGAGGCGCTGGTCTCCTGAGTCGAGGCCGAGACCTGCTCGGACGACGCCGACGACTGCTCGGCGACGGCGGCGACCTCGGTCATGTCCTGCTGGACCTTGTGCGCGCTGGAAGCGATGCGCTCGACGGCGGCGGCGATCGCGTCGACGCGGCCGGTCATGTCCTCGACCGAGGCGCCGATCCGCCCGAACGCGTCCCGCGCCTCGTCGACGGTCGCGGCGCCTTCCTCGGTGCGCCTGTTCGTCTCCTCGACGACGGCGACGGCCTGCGTGGTCTCGCCCTGGATCTCCTCGACCAGCGTCGAGATCGTCGCGGCCGCGGACTGCGACTCCTCGGCCAGCTTGCGGACCTCCTCGGCGACGACCGCGAACCCGCGGCCCTGCTCGCCGGCCCGCGCCGCCTCGATGGCGGCGTTGAGCGCGAGGAGGTTGGTCTGCTCGGCGATGCCGGTGATCGTGTCGACGATGCCGCCGATCTGCTCGGACTTCGCCCCCAGCTGGTGCATCGCGGCCGTCACCTGGGACGACGACTCGCGGACGGCGCGCATCGCGTCCGACGCCTGCCCGACGGCGGCGGCGCCCTCCTCGGCCACCCGACGCGCCTCGGCGGCGGCGTGCGCCGTCTCCTGCGCCGAGACCGCGGACGCGTCCGTCGCGTGCGTGACCTCGTCCGTCGCCGCGCGCGCCTCCTCGACCGAGCGCACCTGACGCTCGGCGCCCTGCGCCACGTCGCTGACCGCCTGCGCGATCTCGCCGACGGCTCGCCCGGCCTCCTCGGAGGTGGAGGCCATCTCCTGCGAGGCCGTCGACACGACCCCGACGTTGCGCTGCACGGAGCCGACGAGGTCGACGAGGTTCGCGCTCATGTCGCGGAACGCGACGCCGAGCACGTCCTTCCCGGACTTGGGCTGAGCCGTGACCGTCAGGTCGCCGTGCGCAACGCGGTCCGCGTCGGCGGCGAGATCGCCGAGGTACGCCTGCATCTGGCGGTACGCGCCCGCGACCTGCCCGACCTCGTCGCCGCTCTCGTGCGCGACCGCGACGTCGAGCTCCCCGCGCGAGACCGCATCCATGCCGGTCGCGACGCGGCGCAGCGGACGGGCGACGACCCGCACGAGCCAGAAGCAGCACAGCGCGGCGATCAGGAGCGCGACCGCGGCGACGATCAGCAGCAGGTTGCGGCTGTCGGCGGCGGCGGCGTCCTGCTGCTGCGCCGCCTCGGCGACCGACTTCGCCGCGTCAGCGTCCATCTTCGCCGCGATCTCGTTGAACGGCGCGAAGAGCGCGGCGCCCTCGCCGATCTTCGCCTGCGCCTCACGCCGGCCGGCCGGTCCGCCAGACGCGAGCTCGATCTGGGACGTGAAGTACGCGGTGAGCTTCTGGAGATGCGGCTCGGCCTCCTTGACCAGCCCCGCGAGCCGCGGATGACGCGCGAGCAGCGGCGCCATCGTCCTCTGGTTCCCGACGATCTGCTTCTGCCCCGCCTCGTACGGCGCCAGGACCGCGCGGTCCCCGGTGAGGACGTAGGTCTGGACCGCCGACTGCATGGCGAGCATCTGGGTGAGCATGTCGGCGGACGAAGCCTTGAGCGGAATCGCGTCGTCGACGTACGCCTCGTGCGCCGAGGCCTTGGCCTCGTTCGTCGCACGGATGCCCAACGCGAACCCCATCGCCAGCAGCACGAGCACGGCCGCGAAGGCGCCGACGAGCTTCGCGGCGATGGGCAGGTTCCTGAGGTGGGCCATGAGGTCTTCCGTGAGCTGGGTGACGTGCGGGCGGGCGAACGGAGCGAGGGGTGCTCCGCAGGTGAGGTCGTCGACACGGCACCACCGGAACTTGATGACGCCCTTCAACTTCGGAAGCCGTTCTCCGATTCCTGGCGCACCGCCATTCGAAGAGCGGACACTTCATCGATACGTCTCAATCGTTTACACTCATCAACGATCACTTGGCTGCCCCAGCCGGTACGACCACTTCAGGAGGAACCCCCATGAGCACGCAGAGCCCCACCCACGTCCAGACCGCCGAACGCACCGAGCAGGGCGGCCTGCTCCGCGCCGCGGCGATCACCGGCGGCGCAGCCATCGTCGGCAACCTCGCCGTCTGGGCGATCGCCAGCGCCGCGGTCGACGTCCCGGACCGCTTCACGCCCCTCCAGCCCGGGAGCGTCGTGTTCATGACGGTCCTCGGCGTCCTCCTGGCGACGGGCGCCGCGCGGGTGCTGGCCGGTCGCTCGGCGCGCCCGGTCGAGACCTTCCGCAAGCTCATCCCCGTCGCGCTCGTCGTGTCGCTCATCCCGGACGTGCTCATCTGGGCGTCCGACGGCTACGAGGGCGCCGCGAAGGCCGAGACCGTCCTGCCGCTGATGGCGATGCACGTCATCGCCGCCGCCGCCGTGTGGGTGCTCCTGGCGCCCGCCGCCCGCTCCTCGAAGCGGTAGAGCAGCGACCGGGGGCGGCGCGGACGCAGATCACTGCGTCGCCCTCGGGCCCGAGGCACACTCGCGCGGCGCACGGACTGACCTCCGCGCACGTGCATGCCGCACCGCCGCTCCTTCCGGCGTCGATCCGGGCGTGGCGCGGCAGCCTCGCCGACCGTCGCCTCCTCGAGGACGATGGCGGACGACCGACGCATCGACCCGACAAGAAGGAGCTCATCGGATGACCACCCGCCTCGTCGAAGTTCGGCGTACCGAGCCGTTGACCGACCACATGGTCCGCATCGTCTTCGGCGGCGAGCTCGCCGGGTTCGACACGGGCGCGTTCACCGACCACTACGTCAAGATCCAGTTCCCGCCACCGGACGCGCCGTACGCGGCGCCGTTCGATGCCCGGCAGGTCAAGGAGCGCTTCGCGAAGGAGCAGTGGCCACGCACCCGCACCTACACGGTCCGCCGCTTCGAGCGCGAGGCCGGCGAGCTGACGATCGACTTCGTGGTTCACGGCGCCACCGGAGTGGCCGGACCCTGGGCGAGCGCGGCGCAGACCGGCGACCGGCTGCAGCTGGCCGGGCCCGGCGGCAGCTACGCGCCGCGCGTCGACGCGGCCTGGCACCTGCTCATCGGAGACGCCAGCGCAGTCCCGGCGATCGGCGCCGCGCTCGAGCGTCTCCCCGACGACGCTCTCGCGCACGTCGTCCTCGCCGCCGAGCGCCAGCCGGTCCGCCAGCCCGCCGGCACAACGATCCGGTGGGTCGACGACCTGCAGGCCGCGGTGGCGGATCTCGAGTTCCCCACGGGTGCGCCTCATGTCTTCCTCCACGGCGAGGCGACCGACGTCCGCGAGATCCGCCGCCACCTCATCGCCGACCGTGGTGTCCCGCGAGACGGCCAGTCCATCTCCGGCTATTGGAAGCGGCAGCGAACGGAGGACGACTGGCGCGAGGACAAGGTCGGATGGAGCCGGCTCATCGAGCAGGACGACCGCGCGGTCACCGATCGCACGGCCGTCGAAGAGGGCTGACCTCCACTACGCCGGCGGCGTCACCTCACACGACGGTGTAGCCGCCGTCGACGACCAGGTTCACCCCCGTGATGAACGAGGCGTCGTCGGAGGCGAGGAACACCGCGGCCCGAGCGACCTCCTCCGGCTCGCCCGGGCGCTTGATGATCTGGTGGTCGAGGAACTCGCCGAGGCGCTCCGGCGCCTCGGCGATCGCCTTGGTCGCGGGGGTGAGGATGAGTCCCGGGCTGATCGCGTTGACGCGGATGCCCACCGGGCCGCCGTCGTTCGCCAGAGCGCGTGTGAGCCCGATGACGCCGTGCTTGGCGGCCGCGTGCGCGAGCCCGCCCCTGGCCGAGCGGATCGCGATCATGCCCTGCATGGAGGCGACGTTGACGATGGCGCTCCTCTCGCGCGACGCCAGATGTGGCCACGCCGCGCGACAGGCGAAGAAGATGAGGTCGAGCTCGTTGCGCGTCGTCGACCGCCACTCGTCGTCGGTCATCGACGTGATCGGCGCGAACTTCGGCGCTGAGGCGTTGTTGTAGAGGACGTCGATGCCGCCGTGGCGTTCCGCCGCGCCGTCGATCCATGCGGTGACGGCCGTCGAGTCGCCCAGGTCGAGCGGCTGGGTCGACGTCATGCGGCCGCCGGCGGCCCGGACCAGTTCGACCGTCTCCTCGGCGCCCGCCGCGTCGAGGTCGCAGCCGACGACCGTCGCGCCCTCGGCGGCGAACACCAACGCGGCGGCCCGCCCCTGACCGCGCCCAGTGCCGGTGATCAACGCGACCTTCCCTTCGAGACGCCCCGCCATCAGGGACACCACCGACCGTCGACGTCCATCAGAGTCTCCTTCGATCCGTGCCCGCCGGACGGCGGGCTACCGGCGGCCACGCTACGGCCGCGAGGGCGCCGTGACGAGGACCTGGGTCCCAGCGGACGAAAGTCCATGCGCCGCCTGCCGGCGGTCGGTTGAATGCCGCTCGTGGCCACCTCGAGCACCCCGTCCGCTGCCCTCGCCGACCTTGCGGACCGCGAGGCCGTTCGGGCATGCCTCCTGCGCTACGGCCGCGGGATCGATCGCGCCGACGAGCAGCTGGCGCGCTCCGCGTTCCACCCGGACGCGACCGTCGAGATCAGCGATGCCGGCGGAGCCACCCAGGTCGACGACCTCGTCGCGACCGCAGCGCCCCGGCTCTCGTCTCAGCACTACATCTCCAACGCCGTCGTCCAGGTCGACGGCGACGCCGCCCGCTCCGAGTCGTCCTACCTCTCGGTGTTGGCGACGGTCGCCAACGACGACGCGCCGAGCCGCGTGACCTTCGCCGGCGGCCGCTGCGTCGATCGTCTTCAGCGACGCGAAGGGACGTGGGCCATCGCCCACCGGACGCTGATCGTCGAGTGGCGCGCGGTGACCGACGCCCCGACGCTCGAGGCGTACCTGCAGGGGATGCCCTCCCCTGACGGACTTGCTCGGGACCTGCCGGACGGCAGCCTGCAGTCCGCTTCGGCACAGCTCGCGCTGGACCGCGCCGCGGTCCACGAGCAGCTGCTGCTCACGACCCGCGGGATCGATCGGCTCGATGCAGCGCTGCTGGACGACAGCCTCGGCGCGGCGACCACCCTCCGGATGGGCGCGATGACCATGCCCGGGACAGCGTTCACCGACCGGGCGCGTGCCGATGCCGGCAGCCGGATCGCCACGCAGCACTTCGTGGCGAACCACCTGATCGAGGTAGAGGGCGACCGCGCCCGCTCCGAGGCGTACCTGTTCGGCTCGATCGGCTACGCGCCGGGCGCCGGTCCCCCGCAGTTGACCGGTGACAAGGGGGGCGTCGTGCTGTCGGGGCTGCGCTACGTGGACCTCTGGTCCCGCGTCGACGGCCGCTGGCGCCTGACCGAGCGCGTGCTCGGCGGCGCGTGGTCCGTGACGCTCGACGTCGCGGCGATGGCGACGCTGGCCGACGACCCCCACGCCGACGGTCACCGGGACGAGCAGGACCCCTCCTACCGACGAGCGGCGTGGACGAGCCAGCCGCAGACCGCTGAGGCGACGATCGAGCGCGACGCGATCGAGCGCTGCGTGCTGGACCGTGTTCGCGGCATCGACCAGCGCGACGCCGCGCTGCTCGAGGAGGTCCACGACGACCCGGCCGCCGCCGGCCGGCTCCTCGCGGCCCAAGAACCGGGGACGACCACGCGGCACCATGTCCTCAACTGCCTCGTCGACCTCGGCGCCGGGCCGGATCGGGCGTCGTGCGAGACGTACGTCCTTGAGGTCCGGGCCGAAGGTGACGCGTTCCTCCTCGAGGGTCGGCGCGAGCTCGTCGACCTCGTCCACGTCGCCGGCCGTTGGCGCATCCGGGAGGTGACCCCGGTCCGGGAGTGGCGGGCGCCGCTGCCGACGGCGTCGTGGCTCGCATCCTGACCAGGTCGACGGCGCCCGCCATCGCTGCGGCCGCCCCCGTTCAGCCGGTCGCGTCGAGGAAGCGCAGGACGACCGCGTTGAACGCGTCGGGCGCCTCCCACGACGGCATGTGCCCGCTGTCGGCCAGGAGGTCGTACACCGCGCCCGGGATCCGCTCGGCGATCTCCCGCGTGAGTGGCGCCGGGATGATGAGGTCCGCTCCCGCGCCCACGATCAACGTCGGCACCGCCAGCTCGGCGAGCCGGTCGAGGGTGATGTCCTTCGCGAGGCCCTGCAGGACGAACGGCCGCCCCTCCAGGGCGTCCCGATGCAGATGCAGCCATGCCCGGACGCCGTCCGGGTCGGTCGCGCGGTAGGACGGGCCCAGCTCGCGGAACGCGGCCGGCAGGTCCCGGAACCCCGGCGGGTGCAGCTGCTCGACCCGCTCCCGGAAGGCTGGGTCTGCGACGCCCATCATGCTCGAGCCGACCGTCAAGCTGATGAGGCGCTCTGGCCGCGACAGCGCGTAGTCGGTCGCGAAGAAGCCACCGGCGGCCACCGCGACCAGGTGGAACCGGTCGAGCTGCAGCCCCGTCACGAACGCCTCGAGATCTGCGGCCCCGACGCCTGCGTCGTCCGCCCTCAGACTCGTGGAGCCGCGATGGCCGCGCCGCGAGTACCCGATAACCCGGTAGCCGCGAGCGACGAACGCCTCGCGCTGGCGGCCCCACATGCGCGCGCAGTGCGTCGCGGCGTGCAGGAGGATGACCGGCGGACCTGTGCCGCCGGTGTCCCAGTACGCCAGCGCACCGCCGGGGATGGGCATGGTCCGTTCGGGGATCGTCGGGGGCGCGACACGTGCAGCGATGCCGCCAGCGTACGTCCAACGGCCCCGTTCCTGAAGGCGCCGAGACGGACATAAGTCGCTGCCGCCCACGGGCCACGAATCCACAGTGAGGTACATGCGCCTCCATCTGCTTCGCCTCGGAACGCTCGGCTCGCCTGCAGGGAACGACGGCCACGGCCGCATCATGGCCGGCTACCTCGTCGAGACCGACGAAGGCGAGCGCATCCTCTTCGACACCGGGTTCCCGGACACGTGGGGCGCGGACCCCGAAGCGGCGTTCGAGAAGCAGGGCATCACGGGGAAGGTCATCGCCCGCGAGCTGGGGCCGGAGCAGATGCTCCCCGCCCAGTTGGCGCTCGCCGGCACCACGCCGGAGGAGCTCGACCTCGTCGTCCTCACCCACAGCGACCTCGACCACATGGGTGGCCTGGGGTACGTCCCGGAGGACGTCCCCGTCCTCATCAGCGATGCCGAGCGCGCGCTCGAGATCCCGGCGCCCACGGGTGGCGGGCTCGACTGGCCCGAGCGCGAGCTCGAGCTCCTCGAGTACGTCGACCAGGAGCTCCGACCCGGCATCCAGCTGCTGGCGACGCCGGGCCACACACCCGGCCACTTCTCCGTCCTCCTCGAGCTGCCCCGGACAGGCCCGGTCCTGCTGGCCGTCGATGCCATCAAGATCACCGACGAGGTCCCGGACACCGGCACCGACGTCCCGGCAGCGGTGGCGAGCGCCGAGCGCGTCCGCGCCCTCGCCAAGGAGCGCGGCGCGCTGCTCGTCCACGGGCACGACGGCAACCAGTGGGCGCAGTTGAAGTGCGCCCCGCAGTCCTACGACTGAGCAGCGCCTCCTGACCGCCTGGCCGGGCGCCGCGCGGCGCCCGGCTTCAGCCGGCGATCGCCTCGCCGGTGCTGAGGTCGAAGAAGTGCAGGTGGTCGGTCTTGACCGCGAGCGACGCGCGCGTGCCGCGCTCCAGCTGCGAGGCGATGTCGACGCGCGCGACCATCGGGACCGTGCCCGTCTTGTCGGCGTCGACGCCGATAGTGGTGAGCAGCGACACGTCCGTGTCCTTGCTGATCTCCAAGATCTCGTCGGTGAGCACCGGCTGCCCGGCGAGCTCCAGGTGCACGAGCCGCTCGGAGCCCAGCGTTTCGACGAGCCTGACCGCCGCTTCCAGCCGTGCTCCGGTTGCGCCGTTCTCGCCGTCGTCACTCAGGTGCTCGGCGCGGATCCCGACGGCGACGTCGGTCCCCACGTGCCGCGTCAGCGCCGGCCGCTGCGCGACCAGGCTCTCGGGGAGCTGCAACGTCTGCTCGCTGATCCGAAGCACGAGGCCGGTGGCCGAGCTCTCGAGCCGGCCGGTCACGAGGTTCATCGCCGGCGACCCGATGAAGGTCGCGACGAACAGGTTCTTGGGCCGGTCGTAGACGTCCTGAGGCGCCCCGACCTGCTGCAGCTCGCCCTTGCGCATGACCGCGACGCGCGTGCCCATCGTCATCGCCTCGACCTGGTCGTGGGTGACGTACAGGGTGGTGACGCCGAGATCACGCTGGAGCTGGGCGATCTCCGCCCGCATCTGCACCCGGAGCTTGGCGTCTAGGTTCGACAGCGGCTCGTCCATGAGGAACACGCGCGGGCGGCGCACGAACGCCCTGCCCATCGCCACGCGCTGGCGCTGACCGCCCGACAGCGTGCGCGGCTTGCGCTTGAGCAGGTCCTCCAGCCCGAGCAGGCCGGCCACGCGCTCGACGCGCGCGGTCACCTCAGCCTTCGGGATGCGCTGGCTGCGCAGCGGGAAAGCGATGTTCTCGAAGATCGTCATGTGCGGATAGATCGCGTAGTTCTGGAAGACCATCGCGACGTCGCGGCGCCTGGCGTCGAGGCCGTTGACGACGGTGTCGTCCACGCGCAGCTCGCCCTCTGAGATCTCCTCCAGGCCGGCGACCATCCGTAGGGCCGTGGTCTTGCCACAGCCCGACGGGCCGATCAAGACCATGAACTCACCGTCGTCCAGGACGAGGTTGAGGTCGTCTACCGCCCGCATCCCGTCCGGGTAGACCTTCCCGATCCCGTCGAACGTCAGTGTGGCCACGGCTCACTCATCCTCTCAGGCCGCCCGCGAAGCCCTTGATGAGCTGCCGCTGGGCGAACAGGTAGAACGTCAGGATCGGCGCGATCGAGAGGAGGACGGCGGCCATGATGAGGTTCCAGGCCGACGTGTTCTCGCCCACGAAGCTGTAGAGCGCCAGCGGCAAGGTCTCCTTGTTGCTGCCGGAGAGGAAGACCAGCGGGACGAAGAAGTCGTTCCAGATGATCAGGCCGGCGAGGATCGCCACGGTGCCCGTGACCGGGGCCAGCAACGGGAAGACCACGCGCACGTAGGTGCGCAGCAGCCCCGCGCCGTCGACCTGCGCCGCCTCCTCGTACTCCTTGGGCAGCGCCCGGATGAAGCCGGTGTAGATGAAGACGGTGAACGGCATCATCAGCCCGGTGTAGAGCAGGATCATCCCCGGATACGTCGAGGTGAGCTCCAGGTTGCGGAACGCCACGAACAGCGGCAGCACGGCCAACTGCAGCGGGAGGATGATCCCCACCAGGAACAGCATGTAGAGGGCGGTGCCCAGCCTCGACGGCCGGCGCGCGATCGCGTAGGCGCAGAGCGACCCGATCACGATCAGGCAGAGGACCGAGCCGATCGTGATCACCAGGCTCGTGACCAGGGCCTGGTCGAGGCCGGTGAGCCCACCGGTCTCCCAGGCGGACTTGAGGTTGCTGGCCTCGAACGGGCTCGGGAGGCCGAGCGGATCGGCGATCGACTGCGGCGTGTCCTTGAACGCCATCACGATCAGGAGGTAGAGCGGCAGCGCGAAGCACGCCGCCCCGAGGAGCACGACCAGCTCCCGTCCGAAGCTTCGGTACGTGTAACGGAACATGCTCACATGGCCTTTTCGCGGGCGCGCAGGATCACCATCTGCAAGAGCGACAGGACCGCGATCAGCAGCGTCAGGACGAGCGCGAGCGCCGCGCCGTAGCCGAAGCGGCCGTTGACGAACGTCTGCGTGTACACCTGGGTCGCCAGGGTCTCGGTGGCGTTCGCGGGACCGCCGCCGGTGACGGCCAGGATCTGATCGAAGAGCCTGAGCCCGAAGATCAGCGTGATCGTCGCGGCCACCGTGATCGCCGGCGCCAGCAACGGCAGCACGATCCGGCGGAAGCGGCGCATCGGCCCGGCGCCGTCGACGGTCGCGGCCTCGATGAGCTCGTCGCTGATGCCCTGCAGACCGGCGAGGTAGAGCACCATCGTGAGGCCCGAGTACTGCCAGACGAGCGCCACGATGACGGTCCACATCGCCCACGTCGGGTCGCCGTTCCAGGCCTGCTGCCACGACTCCAGGCCGAGGGTGCCGAGCAGCTCGTTCAGGCCGCCCTCCGCGTCGACGATGTACCGCCACAGGAAGCCGACGGCCAGCGGGCTGATGACGACCGGCGCGAAGAACAGCGCGCGCAGGACGTTGCGGGTCTTGAGCGTCCGGTTCAGCGCCAGCGCGAGGGCCAGGCCGATGATGTTGACCGCGACGAAGAAGATGCCCGCGAACTTCAGCGTGTTCCAGAGCGAGCGCTCCGTGATCGGATCCTTGAAGAGGTCGCGGAAGTTGTCCGTCCCGACGCTCTGGGCGTCGGTGAGCCCGTTCCAGTCGGTGAACGCGTACCGGCCCCCGATGATGACGGGGACGACGTGGAACGCCAGCAGGAAGAACACGCCGGGAACGGCGATCAACCATGGGACGCGGCGGGGGCCGCCGCGAGGCCGCCGAGCGGGCGGGACCCGCACCGACGATGACCGGGGCGGCGCGAGCGGCGCGGAGTGCGTAGGCGGTGCAGAGCTCATGGATGCAGGAAGACCAGGACCCGGATCGAGCCCCTCCGGCCCGATCGCGACGTCAGCCACGGTAAGCGCCGGCCGGCGACCGGCCTAGGACTGATGTCACACCCGCTCCCGGAAGCGCACGAGCTGCTCGAGCATCTCGTCGAGGTCGTCGGCCACGACCCGGAGAACGAGCGTGTCGACCCCGGCCTCTTCGTAGCGCCCGAGAAGCTCGCGGATCGCCTCGGGCGGCCCGGCGAGCGACTCGCGCTCCATCTTCTCGTACGCCTTGTGGTCCTCGGTCATGCGCGTCGGGTCGGCCATCTTGCGCGCGTGCTCGAAGAGCGCGTCGTCGATGCGCGCGACCCGGCCCGCGGCACGCGCCGCGTCGTCGTCGACCGAGAGCCAGTTCTCGCTGACGACCTGCAGCTCCGACGGCTGGCGGCCGTGCTCCTGCGCCAGCTCTTCGAGCTGGCGTCTCCCCGCCGCGATGACGTCGGGCGCGAGGAAGATCGGGAACCAGCCGTCCAGCCGCTTCGCGATGCGCCGCATCACACGCTCGCCGGTGCCCCCGTAGAGGATCGGCAGCGGACACTGCACGGGCTTGGGGAAGACCTGCGCCCCCTCGACGGTGATGAACTCGCCATCGAAGGAGGTCACGTCATCCTGCCAGACGCTGCGCATGATCGTGATCCACTCGTCCACGAGCCGCCCGCGCCGGCCCAGCAGCTCGGGCCGACCGAGGGCGGCGAGCTCGGCCTTGGCGTAGGGCGGTGACCCGGTGCCGATGCCGAGGATCATCCGCCCGCCCGACAGCTGGTCCATCGTCGCGAAGTACTTCGCCAGCCACACGGGATGGCGCAGCGGGGGCAGCAGCACCGCGGTGCCCAGCCGGACGTGCTTCGTCAGCCCCGCCACGTACGCCAGCGTCGTCACCGACTCGAAGAGGTTGGGCTCGATCGGCTCCTCGACGCGGTCCCACGCCTCCACCGACCCGGCGGTGAAGTGCGCCCGCACGTCCTCACGATTGCGGGTCAGCGAGTCGCGCACCCACAGCGAGTCGTAACCGAGGTCCTCGGCCAGCACCGCGACACGGCGGATCGCGTCGGGGGACGCGAAGGGGCCGGTGTGCGGGAGTCTGACCCCGATCTTCATCAGGGGGTCCGGGAGGCGAATCCCTCGAGGACGCGGTAGATGTCGTCGTCGGGCGCCGGCTTGCCGGTGAAGAACTTGTCGTGGTCGGGCTGATAGCGCACGGGGTCGATGCGGTCCCACGCCCCGACCAGCCTGCGCTCGGCGACCTTCCACGGACCGCCATCGCGACGCTCCCAGCGGTCGACGTAGCGCCCACCGCGCCACATCATGCTCGCCTGGCCCTCGACTTCCAGCTCGAAGAAGACGATCACGTAGAACTCGGCGCGCGCGACGTCGCCGAAGACCTCGATCAGCTCGTTGCCGACGAAGTGCATGATCCCGCGGGTCCGGCGTCCCGACGGGGGCATCTTCTCGTGTGCGTCGACGCCGAGGATCTGGCTGTTGCCGTGGTCGGCGACCGCGTCCTCGTGGAACACGGTGGCGATCAGCTCACCGTCCGCGCGGTCCACCCCGCGGCAGTAGCGCATCATCGTCTCGTGGATCTCGTGCTTGTCGAGCAGGTCGCGCAGGCGCGTCTGGAGATCAGCGTCCATCGGGCAGCTCCTCGTTCTTCGGTGGCACGTTGACTTCGTCGTTGATGCGCCACATGACCTCCATGGCCATGGGGTCGCGCATCTCCTCCAGCAGGTGGCCGACGAGCCCGATGGTCCGGCCGATGAGCGCGATGCCCCGGGCGACCTGCCAGGGGAACCCCATCTCGCAGGCGATCGCACCGATCGCCCCGGTGACGTTGACCGGCATGCTGCGCTCCATCTCGGTCGTCGCGACCGCCGAGATCCGCCGGATCAGGTCGATGTGTGGGCCGTCGAAGCCGTTCTCGGCGGCGAGCTCGAACAGGCGCGTGGCCCGCGGATCCGGGTCGTGGATCGGGTGGCCGATGCCGGGGATCAGCGCGCGCGCCGCCCGGCGCGTGCGCACGACCTCCGCCGCCAGGGCGTCGAGGTCGGCGCCGACAGGGTTGGCCTCGAGCGCCTCCGACAGCATCTGCGCCGCGCCCTCCATCGTCCCGACCGCGCGGCTGCCGACGCTGAGCAGGCCGGCGGCCACGGCGCCCTGCAGCGAGTCCGGCGCACCCACGAGCGTCATGCGCGCGGCGACGACCGTCGGCGTGACGCCGTGCTCGATCAGCGCGATCAGGAGCGCGTCGAACATGCGCTCCTGCTCCGGGGTCGGCGGCGTGCCGACGATGTGCATCCACGCGACCCCGGAGAGGGTCATGTGGCCGAGGATCTCGCGGTTCAGCTCGCGGCCGCGGATGAAGATCGAGTCGTCCTCGTCCGACCAGGAGATGTCGGACCGCAGCTGCTTGCGCGGGCGCGGAGCCATCAGCGCTGCAGCTCCGCCTCGCGGTCCCACCAGACCGACTCGTCGACCCAGCTGTCGCGCAGGACGGCCTTCTGGATCTTGCCGCTCCCGGTCTTCGGGAACGAGTCGACGAACTGCACGTAGCGCGGCACCTTGAAGTCCGCCAGCTGAGCGCCGCACAGGTCGGTGAGCTCGCTCGGCTCGACCCGCTGGCCGTCCATGAGCTTGACGAACGCGACCAGCTCGTCCTCGCCGAGCTCCGCCGGGATGCCGACCAGCGCCGCCTCCTCGACGCGCGGGTGCGTGTTGATGACACCCTCGACCTCGATCGAGGAGACGTTCTCGCCCTTCTTGCGCAGCACGTCCTTCTTGCGATCCAGGAAGAACAGGAACCCGTCCTCGTCGACGTTCCCGATGTCGCCGCTGTACAGCCAGCCGTCCTTGAACGCGGCGTCGGTCAGCTCGGGGTCGTTGAAGTAGCCGTGCGCGAGGCCGGGGTTCCGCACGATCAGCTCGCCCAGGTCGCCGGTCGGGACCTCGCGCCCGTCGTCGTCGACGACCTTGATCTCGTTGACGAACTCGGGGTGCGGGTGAACGCGCGGGAGGCCGATCGACGTGAGCGGCGCCGTGCCGGTGCGGGGCCACATGGCGCCGAAGGTGCACTCGCTCATTCCGAAGCCCGAGATCGTCTTGACCCCCAGCCTCGCCTCGAACTCACGGCGCGGCTCCGGATCGGCGTAGCCGTAGACCATCCGCACCTCGTGGTCGCGCTCGTGCGGGCCGGGCGGAAGCTTCAGGAGGATCAGCAGGACGGCCGGGATGCCGCTGAACGTGTTGACGCGGAACTTGCGGATGTCGTCCCAGAACCGGGAGGCGCTGAACTTCGGGACGAGGACCATCGCTCCGTGCAGCGCCAGCGTCGCCATCGTCAGGTAGGCCTGGCTGTTCAGGTGGTACAGGGGCATGAACGTGTAGAGCCGGTCGCCCTGCTCCAGCCCGAGCCAGGTCGGGTACGCCTGCCCGGTCATCACGTAGTTGCCGTGGGTCTGCTGGACCGCCTTCGGGAACCCCGTCGTGCCGGAGGTGAAGATCAGGCTGATGAGGTCGTCGGCCTCGAGCTCAGGCGCGTCGTACGCCGGCGTTGTTTCCCGCACGCGCGAGAGGAACTCCTCGAGCACCACCACGTCGGAGTCGGTCGCTGCGCGCGCCTCCTCGAGGAACTCGTCGTCGGCGAGCAGGTAGTTGGGCATCACCTTCCCGACGGCGTACTCGATCTCCCCCCGCCGCCACCGGGTGTTGACGGCGGCGAGCACCGCGCCGATCTTGATCAGCCCGAACCACACGACCAGGAACTCCGGCCGGTTGCCGACGATCATCGCGACGCGGTCGCCCTTGCCCACGCCCATCGACTGCCAGAGCGCGGCGGCGCGCGAGGACAGGTCGTCGAGCTCGGCGTAGGTCATCTCGCGCTCGCGCGTGATGACGGCCGGCCCGTCGGGGTTGTGCGCCACCGCGTCCGCGAGGAGGTCCCGGACGTTCAGGCCGCGGAGGTCGCCCGGGAGGGGCATGCGCTCGGGCACCCGTACGCGTCCCCCGGGAAGCAGTTCAGCTGGCATCTCGATCCTCCTGGATCATCTTCTTGGACCGCATGTCGACGACGACGCGGCCGTCGACGACCCTCACGGGGTAGGCCTTGATGCGCAGCTGCTTGGCGCCGTGCTGCTGGGTGACGCACTTGCCTTCGGCGTCGAACTCGTAGCGGTGCGCGGGGCACACGAGCACGGGCTCGTCGGCCGCGGGGACCATCTCGGACTGGCTCGTGGTGCCTCGGACGCGGCAGAAGACCGCGCCTCCGGTGAACGGCAGGTTCTGGTGCGGGCACCGGTTGCGGACCGCCACGAAGCGGTCGCCCCAGCGGTACACGATCAGCTCTCGGCCGGCGGCCACCACCGCGGTCGGCCGGCTCTCGAAGTCGTCGACGCCGCCGACATCGACGAGCCCGCTCGTCGACGTCTCCATCAGGCCGCGACCGGCTGCTCGACCGGCGGCCGGGGGATGCGGTAGGCGTCGCAGGCGTTGTCCACGAAGACCTTGCGGTGCCAGCTCTCGGGCAGGTGCTTGGCCACCCACTGCGCCTCGTCGTAGGCGATCGCGTGCGGGTAGTCGGTCGAGAAGCACAGGACGTCCTCGATCCAGTCGACCGCCCCCAGGACCTCGCCGGACAGACGCGGCCCGTCCGGCGCCTCCTCGAGCGGCTGCGTGCAGAACGTCATGTGCTCGTGGATGTACTCGCTCGGCCACTTCTTGACCCAGGGCGACTCGCCCTTGAGCTGCTCGTACATCTGGTCGAGCTTCCAGATGACCGCGGGCAGCCACAGCACGCCGGTCTCGCGGAACACGACCCGCAGGTCCGGGAACTTCTCGAACGTGCCGTTGACGATCAGGCTCGACACGTAGTTCGGCAGGGCCTGGCCCATGAGGGCCATGTACTCGACGTGGCCGCTCATGCCCCCGGTGTGCGTGATCTGCCGATTGGGCCGGTCCGACGGGAACGGGTGCCAGGACACGGCCAGGTCGTTCTCCACCGCGGCCTTGAAGATCGGGTCGCGGAGCGGGTCGCCGGTGGGGCGGCCGAGCGCGTTGGAGGCCAGGCACACTCCCCGGATGCGGTCGTGCCCGCCGACGCGGTGGATCTCGGCCGCGGCGAGATCGGGGATGGCCTCGGAGATCGCCACCTCCGACCACAGGCGGTCGTCGCCGAGGCTCAGCCAGGTGTCGATGTTCCAGTCGTTCGTCGCCGTGGCGACCGCTGCGGCGTAGTGGGGGTTGGGGAACGAGCCGATCTGGCCGACGTTGAACGAGAGGGCGACGCCGTAGCCCTGGTCGCCGTACACGTCGAGCGCGTCGGCGATGTACTGGTCGTACGGCTTGCCGTGCTTGGGCTCGACGTCAGCGAACTTCAGGCGGTCGATGCCCTCGTAGGCGATGAGCGGGTTCTGGAAGTGGAACGGCGGGTTCCACAGCGACAGGATCTCGCGCCCGCTCTTGGGCGTGTAGGCGATCACCTCGTCGGCGTACGCGCGCCACTCCCGCGGGATGTACGGCAGCAGCTCTTGGTCGTTGAGCGGGTAGTGGTGGACGTCCATGTCGAAGATGGGTCCGAGGTATCCGGCCATGAGAGGCTCCTTCGTCCTAGGCGAGGCTCGCCATCGAGGTGCGCGACACGCGCGCCGGTTCGGCCGCCATCGCGGGACGGTCGGGGAAGCGGTAGAGGTCCAGCGCGGTGTCGGCGAGGATCCGCGACCGCCACGCCTCGGGGAAGCGGTCCGCCACCTCGGCGGCGGCCTGGGCAGACGTCACGTGGGGCCAGCCGCTGGCGTAGACGATGGCGTCGTCGGCCCAGCCCAGCGCCTGGAGGACCTTGATCAGCCCCTCCGCCGGCTCCATCCCGTAGGTGGTGACGCGGACGTGCGCGCCGAAGAGCTCGCTGGGATTCCGGGTCATCCACGGCGCGTCCATCGCCGCGTACCTGGCCGCCCAGTCCAGCCGCCAGAGCTGCCCGGGCAGCCACGCCGCGCCCGTGCCGACGATGAGCGCGCGCAGCGACGGGTGCTGGTCGAAGATGCCCTGGGCGATCAGCGAGACGAGGTGGGCGGCGACGGTCTGGTAGGAGAACGCGTCGTACTCGCCGTAGGTCGCCACCAGGCCGCCCGCCACCGGCGGGACGGCGAGCGTGATCGCGTTGTCGGCCTTCGCGTGGAAGACGATCGGGAGGCCGGTCTCGGCGGCGGCCGCCCAGATCGGGTCGTACACGAGGTTCCCGTACGGGACTCCGAGCACGTTGGCGCCCAGCGCCAGGCCGACGAACTTCGGGTTGGCTGCCACGCGTCGGATCTCCTCGGCCGCGGCAGCGGGATCGCCCGTGGGGATCATGGCGAGGCCGTAGAGGCGGTCGTCGCGGTTCAGCCACCGGTCGGCGGACCAGTCGTTGACGCCGCGGGCGACGGCCATCGAGAGGAACGGGTTGGCGAAGGCCGTGGCGCTCAGGGCGGCCTCGTACCCCAGCACGACCCGCTCGGCTCCGGTGGCGTCGAGCACCTGCGTGGCGAAGGCGTCGTAGTCCATCCCGTCGACCGTGGCGCCCTCGTGCTCGCGCAGCGCGTGCCGGGTGCGGGGGTTGATGTACAGGTCGCCGGTCCGGATCGGGTGGTGGGAGTTGCGCATGAGCACGCTCCCCCAACCCTTCTCCAGGTACGGCTCGAGGTCCCGTACGTCTGCCCACTGGTGTGACGTGAAGGCGTCGATCATGAGGCTGTCCTCTCTCCCGCTCGGATGGCTATGCCGCGATCAGCCCGGTGAGCGCCCGCACGCTCACCAGATGCTCGACGTCGAAGACGGCGGCCTCGATCGCGGCGGCGCGCGCATGGTCGACGCGCCCCTCCACGTTCTCGTGGAACTTCTGGACGACGCGGTCCTTGGTGAGGCGCTGCGGATGGCCGCCCTCGAACACGACGCGCCACTCCACCCGGCCCTCGCCGGTGTCGAGCTGGACGTGGACCGGCTGCTCGTCCGGCGCGCCGTCCGCGACGGGCGCGCCGATCTCCACGCTCAGCCGGTCGGCGAGCGCCAGCATGTCCGGGTCGCGAACCGCCGCGTCCGTCAGATGCTGCAGGCGCAGGGTGCCCTCCATCAGGACCCGGGCGCCGATGCAGGGCACCGCGCCGATCGACGACGAGCCCGACGTCGGGCGATGGAGCTGCTCGCCGATCTGCGTCAGAGCGGCCTCCATCCAGTACGGCATGGTGATCGTCCCCGATCGCACATCGTCCGGGCGCACGCCGAGCCTGTGGAGCTCCTGCATGCACTCCGCCGTTCCCTGGCCGATCCCGCCGCAGGGGAAGAGCTTGATCGCGAGCGCTTCGAGACGCCACTCCTGGCCGAGGCCGTCGAGCACGCGCTCGACCGTCCACGGGCCGCCGTGCGTGTGGGCGTGGAGGGTGCCGTACGTGCCCTCGATCGCTTCCAGGCTGCACGTGCAGCTGGCCTCCGCCAGGCGCGCGGCGGCGACGCCGGCGCGCGCCGCCCAGCCGACCTGGATCGGCTTGTTGCGACCGGACCCGAGGGCCCAGCCGTGCGCCGTCCCGCTGGTGAAGCTCGCGACGAACGCCAGCGCGTTGGCCGCCTGCACCTCGTCGAGCCCGAGCAGGCGCGCCGCGCCGGCGGCGGCGCCGAACGCCCCGAACACCGCGGTGGGGTGAAAGCCGAAGCGCAGCAGGCCGCCGGCGCCGTCCGGAGCGGAAGCCAGCCGGAGCGCCACCTCCATCGCGACGAGCGTCGCCTCGGCAAGCCGGAGGCCGCTCGCGTCGAGCTCCTCTGCCAGCGGCAGGACGGCGCCGACCGCGAACGACTCGCAGTGCATGACCGTGGTCAGGTCGACGTCGTCGAAGTCCCACGTGTGGACGGAGGCCGCGTTGAGCCAGGCGGCGCGCTCCGCGTCGGCGCGTACCGAGGCGCCGATCACCGTGCACGGCCCCTCGGATCCGAGCGACTGGCTCGCGGCGAGCTTCTCGAGGTACCGATCCTCGGCCCGCCAGCCGGCGTAGCCCAGCCCGACCACGTCGAGCAGGTGCCAGCGCGCGCGCTCGAGCAGCGCGTCGCGCTGCTCGGAGTCCTCGAGCCGGAAGCGCGCGATGAAGCGCCCCAGCTCTTCGGCCAGGGCGGGCGGCGCGCTCACGACGCCGTCGTCCAGGTTGCCTCGAGGCCCTTGGCCACGCGCAGGCCGCGCAGCGGCTCGAACTCCGTCGCCGGCTCCGGGATCCGCAGGTCCGGGATGCGCTCGTAGAGCACCTCCACCGCGATCGCCGCCGTCTGCTTGGCCAGCGGCGCGCCGACGCAGAAGTGCGCGCGCTTGCCGAACGACAGGTGCTTCGAGAGGTTGTCGCGGTCGAGGTCGAAGCGCTCGGGCTGCTCGAACACCGACTCGTCGTTGCACGCGGACACGATCGACGCGATCACGAGGCTGCCGGTCGGCAGGTCGACCCCGCCGATGTCGACGGGGCACTTCGTGCGCCGCTGCACCGTCTGGGCGCTCGGGTGACGGCGGATCGTCTCGTCGAGCGCGGTCGCGATGAGCTCGGGCTCGGCGAGCACGCGCTCCCGGGCGCGGGGGTTGCGGTCCAGCAGCGCCAACGTCGAGGCGGTGAGGTTGGCCGAGGTCTCGGTCCCCGCCGCAACCACGCTGAGCAGGTGGACGACGATCTCCTCGTCGTCCATCGCCGGCGTCCCGTCCGGGCCTTCGGCGGCGAGGAGCACGGAGAGCATGTCCTCACGCGGGTCCTGCCGGCGCTCGGCGAGCATGTCGCGGAAGTAGTCCAGCGCCTCTACGACCGGCGCGTAGATCGCGCGCACACGCTCCTCGGTGATGGACGAGCCGGCCTGCCGCCCGTGGCGCATCAAGCCGAGCATCGCGCCCGACCACTCGTTGTAGCGCGGGATGTCCTCGCGCCTGAGGCCGAGCAGGTCCACCGCGGCGACGGACGCCATCGGGTTGGCGTACTGCGACATCAGGTCGCAGCGCCCCTCGGCCTCGAAGCCGTCCACCAGCGCGTGAGCGTACTCGCGCAGGGCCGGCGCGAGCGCGAGGACGCGCGGGCGGGTGAACGCGCGGTTGATGATCTTGCGCTTGCCGGTGTGCTCGGGCGGGTCGAGGTTGATGATCGACGCGCCGGCGGGATCCACCGTGACGGAGTCCGCGAGGTCCGCCGGCGGCGGGAGGACCTTGGTCGCCACGTGCGAGCTGAACGTCGCGTTGTCCTGCATCACCTGCAGCACGTCGTCGTAGCGCGAGACGATGAACGCGTCGGCGGTCTCGTCGTGGAACACCGGGCATTCCGCCCGGGCCCGGCGGAAGAAGGGATCTGGGTCCTGCAGAAACGCAGACGCCGCGGGATCGAACCCGTCCGGGGCGGGAGGTGGCTCCATGAGCGCATCGTGGGGGCGATCGCCGTACCGCTCAGTGACGATAGTCCGTCCCATGTGCGGTTCAGCACGGCTAGCGTCGGCCCCTATGACCGACTCCATGCTCCCGCTCGACGACCTCCGCGGCCAGGTCGCCATCGTCACCGGCGGGGCCCGCGGCCTCGGCCTCGCCACCGGCCGGCGGCTCGCTGCCGCCGGCGCGACGACGGTGCTCGTCGACCTCGACGGCGACGGCGTCGCCCGCGCCGCGCGCGAGCTCACCGACGCCGGGCTGCAGGTCCACGGCGTCGCCGCGGACCTCACCGACGAGGACGGGGTGGTCGCGATGGTCTCCGAGACGATCGAGGCCCACGGCCGCATCGACGCGCTGGTCAACCTCGCCGCCATCTTCCCGCGCGTGACGATCGACGAGATGTCGCTCGACGTCTGGCACAGCGTCCTGGCCGCGAGCCTCGACACCACGTTCCTGTGCTGCCGCGCGGTGCTCCCGCACATGCGTCGTGCCGGGTACGGAAGGATCGTCAACACCGCGTCGGGCGCCGTGCACCTCGCCCCCGCCGACCGCAGCGCGTACGTCACCGCGAAGATGGGCGTCATCGGCTTCACCCGGTGCGTGGCCAACGACGCGGGGGCCGACGGCATCACGGCCAACGTCATCATGCCCGGCGCGATCGAGACCGAGGGCTCGCTCTCCATGCGCGCGAACGCGGAGGCCGCCAAGCAGGCCGCCAGCCGGATCATCGCGCAGCAGGCGGTCAAGCGCCGCGGCATGCCCGAGGACATCGCCGCGGCCATCGCCTACATGGTGGGCCCGGCGAGCGGGTTCCTGACCGGCCAGATCGTCAACGTCGGCGGCGGCATCACGTTCACCGCGTGAGCGGCTGCACCTGCGCTCGGGCCGCGTCGAGGATCGCACGCAGCGTGCGGGGGGCACGGCCCGTGGTCCGCTCCACGACGTCGCTGACGCCGTCGAAGGCGCCCTCGCGGATGGCGCGCCCGTAGGAGGCCGTCCGCTCGGCGGCGGTGGGCGACATGCCCGCGTCGACCAGATCGGCGATGCGCTCCTCGTCGCTGAGCTCCACGACCGCGACGGGTGCGCCGGTGACCTCGGCGAACAGCGCCGCGCGGTCGCCCGCGCTGAGCGCCTCGGGGCCGGTCACGTCGAGGACCTCGTCCTCGTACCCGGGACCGGCGAGCACGGCTGCAGCCGCGGCCGCGCAGTCCTCGCGAGACACATAGGCGACTCGTCCGTCGCCCTCGTTCGTCCGCAGCTCGCCGGCCTCGGCCGCACTCGCGGCGCCGGCTGCCGCCCACTCGCCGTAGACCCCGTTGCGCAGGAACGCCCAGCGCAGGCCGCTCTCGCGCAGCATGGCCTCTGTGGCGGCATGGTCGGGGACGACTCCCGCCGGGTTCTCGGGGACCGGGTTGAGGACCGAGGTGTAGGCGATGAAACCGACGCCCGCTGCCTTCGCGGCCTCGACCGCAGCACGGTGCTGAGGTATCCGCGCGCCGATCCGGTCGGTGCTGATGAGCAGCAGGCGTTCCCCGCCCGCGAAGGCCGTCTCGAGCGAGGCCCCGTCGTCGAAGTCCCCGGCGCGGACCTGCGCGCCCCGGGCGGCGAGGTCCGACAGCTTGTCGGGCGACCGCGTGACGAGCACGACGGAGGCGGGATCGACGCGGTCCAGCAGCAGCTCGGCCGCGCGCCGGCCGAGGGCGCCGGAGGCGCCGGTCACGATGAGGCTCATAGGGAAGCTCCGTTCACAGGGGCTGGACGCTCGCGAGGAACTCGAGCGTCAGCTCGTTGAACCGGTCCGGGCGCTCCCATGGAGCGGAGTGCCCGGCGTCCGGCATGATCTCGAACCGTGCGCCGGGGATGTGGCTCGCGGCCTCCTCCATCAGCGGGGGAGGCAGGATGAGGTCGGCCCCACCGGCGATCAGCAGGGTCGGGAGCTGGATGGTGGCGAGCGCCTCCCAGGTGATCGCGCTGAGCATCTCCTGGTGCGGCCCGAGAGGACGCTCCGGGGGCGGCGGACCCGGCGGCCGGCCGTCGTACGCCAGCTCGAAGAGGCGCCGCCATTCCGCGACGCCGTGCGGGGACTCGGCGCGGTAGCTGGGGCCGAGCTCGAGGAAGTCGCTCGGCAGCCTCCAGAACTCGGGGAAGAACAGCGCCTGCAGACGTTCGATCCAGGCCGGCTCGGTGATGCCCATCAAACTGCACGCGATGGTCATGCTCCGCAGCATCGCCGGCTCGGAGAGCGCGAGGTCCACCGCGAAGTACCCGCCACCCGCCAGGGCGACGGCGTGGAAGGGCTCGAGGTCGAGCTCGCGCACCAGCGCCATGAGGTCGCCGGCGCCGCTGCCCGGGGCTTCCGCGACCATCGGCGAAGACCGGTGATGCCCTCGGCGCGAGTACCCGATGACGCGGTAGCCGGCAGCTGCGAGGACATCCCGCTGCGGCGCCCAGGTCATCCCCGAGCCGGTGCCGGCGTGCATCAGGACGATGGGCTCGCCCGTGCCGCCGGTGTCCCAGTACCAGAGCTCGCCCCCGTCGATCGGGGCGTGTCCCTCCGTGACGTCGAGGGCACGAGGGAAAGCTTCGTCGTGCGTGTGCATCAGCGTCGTGGACGTGCTGGCAGGACCGCCTCGGGGCGCCGGTCCGGCGCCCCGAGAGACGGCCTGGGCCTAGCTGATGCCCTTGTCCCAAGCCTCGTCCATCGACTTCAGGACCTCGTCCACGGACGACTTGCCGAGGAACAGGTTCTGCAGGCCGGTGGCGTAGGCCGTCTGCACCTCAGGGTTGATGAACGCCGTCGGGATGGTGATGAGTAGGCGGTCCTCCTCCAACGCCTTCTGGTACTCCGGCGTGTTCATCGTCTCCGGGAACGCCTCGATGCTGTCGATGTCGTACGGGTCGACGGCGTTGCCCACCTCGGCCAGGCGCTTGCTCTCCTCCTTGGTGGCGATGAAGTTCACGAACGCCTTGGCGGCAGCCGGGTTCTTCGCCTTGGCCGCAACGGACAGCGAGTAGGGCAGCGTCATCTGCGCGGGAGCGGTGCCCTCGTCGACGGGCAGCGGGAACGAACCGATGTCCTCGGCCTTCACACCGGCCGCGGTCAACGCCGGGACCACCTGGAACGCCTGGATCGCCGACAGCGCCGTGCCCTTGACGAACGACTGGACCGACGCGTCCGCGGCGACCACCGTGCCGGGCGACGGGCCCATGCAGCCACGCTCCGCGAGCTCCACGTGCCGCTCCAGCGCGGTGCGCCAGGACGGCGTGCCGGCGAAGGTCGTCTCGTTGGCCGTACGCTTGCTGATCCAGTCAGGGTCCGCGCTGGCGACGTACGCCGTCGCCAGGGTGGACGAGCCGGTCAGCAGGTTCGTCCCCATCAGGTACTTGCCCTCACCCAGCGCCTTCGCCTTGTCGCACGCGGCGAGGAGCTCCTGGTGCGTCCCCGGGATCTCGGTGATGCCGGCCTTCTCGAAGGCCGACTTGCTGTAGATGATGCCGCTGGGAACGCCCTGCACCGGCCATCCGTAGGTCTTGCCGTCGACCTGGACGCCGGGACGCGTCTCCTTGATGATCGACTCGGTCCACGGCTGCTCGCCCAGATCCGCCAGGCCCTGCATGCGCGCCAGGCTGACGACTCCCTGCAGCTGCGACGAGCCGGGCTGGGTCAGGATGACGTCCGGCGGGTTGCCGGCCGCGACCTGGGTCCGCACGGTCGAGCCGATCTGGACGAACGGCACGTACTGGATGTTCAGCTTCACACCCGGGTTGGCCTTCTCGAAATCCGCCTTGGCCGAGTCCCAGACCGGCTTCTGCGTGCTCGCCGTCAGGAACGAGACCGCACCCTTCACCTCACCGCCACTCGCCGCGCTGGCCGATGCGCCCTCGTCCTGATCCGACCCTCCGCACGCGCTCAGACCCAGTGCGCACGCGGTCAGCGCGACGCCGATGATGCGTCTGCTCATCGTCTCTCCTCTGTTGCTCGCAGGCGCTCCCGGTGCCGTCCGCAGGACTCGCGAGGGGAGCGGGAACGACGCTAAGCCGATGTGAACGCGGGCGCAGGGACCTTCGTCACAGCGGGTCGACCGTGCCGCGGGCGCGCTCGGCCGCGGCGAGCATGTCCGCGACGCGCACGAGCTTCACGCGCGGGCGTCCCTGTGGCTCCCCCGCAGCGGTCTCCGCCGCGTCGATGGCGACCCAGTCCGCCCAGCCGACGAGGCCGGGGACGCGCCGGCGCAGCCATTGGTGGGCGTCGCCGTGGTCGGCCGGCGTGTTGACCCGGCCCGCCTCGGCGTCGGCGACGAGCTTCGCAGTGGTGTCGAGCGCGTCCTTCTTGTTCGTCCCGATCACGCCCGACGGCCCCCGCTTGACCCAGCCGACGACGTACTCCCCGGGCAGCGTCATGCCGTCGTCGCCGGTCACCCGCCCGCCGTCGTTGCGGATCAGGCCCCGCTGCTCGTCGAACGGCACGCCAGGCAACGGCCGGCCGCGATAGCCGATCGAGCGCACGACGAGCCCGCACTCGATGAGCTCCTCCTCGCCGGTCGGGACCGCGCGCCCATCGACGAGCGCGTTGCGCCCGACGCGCAGGCCCTCTACGCGGCCGTCGTCGCCCGCACCCTCCACGGCGATCGGCGAGCTGAAGAAGCGCAGCACGATCCTGTGGGTCTTGCCGGCGGGCGGACGCGACGCGTACTCGCGCAGGATCTCGACGTTGCGTCGCGGCGTCGGCTCGAGCGCGTCGGTGTCGATGTCGGCGACGTCGGCCTCGTCGACGATGACGTCCGAGCGCTTGAGCTCCCCGAGCTCGCGCAGCTCGGGGTTCGTGAACGACGCCTCTCCGGGCCCGCGCCGCCCGAGGATGACGACCTCCCGCACGCCGGCGCCCGTGAAGCTCGTGATCGCGTGGTCAGCGGTGTCGGTCGGTGACAGCTCGTCGTCGTCGAGCACGAGCATCCGCGCCACGTCGATCGCCACGTTGCCGTTGCCGATCACGACCGCACGGTGGACGTCCAGCGGGAACTCGTGGCCGGCGAAGCCGGGATGGCCGTTGTACCAGGCGACGAACTCGGTGGCGGCGACCGAGCCCGGCCGATCCTCGCCCGGGATGCCGAGCCGGCGGTCGGTCGCGGTGCCCACCGCGTACACCACCGCGTGGTAGCGCTCGAGCAGCTCTTCGCGGGAGACGTCCTCGCCGAGGCTCACGCCACCGAAGAACCGGAACCGCTCGTGGCGCGCGGTCTTGTCGAAGACGCGCGAGACAGACTTGATCTTCGGGTGGTCCGGCGCCACGCCGGCACGGACCAGACCGTAGGGCGTCGGCAGGGAGTCGTAGAGGTCGACGGCGAACCCGGCAGCCAGCAGCTGGTCGGTCGCATAGAAGCCGGAAGGGCCGGCACCGATCACGGCAGCGCGCATGGGGACGGAGTCTGAGCCGCCGTCCCGGCCGGGCAGTGACCGACGTCACGGCCGGCCGAACGCGGCGGCCGGTCTCGTGGTCATCGCGGCCGGCGCGCGAGGTGGTCGGCGAGTGTCTTGCTGAACAGCGCAGGGCGCTCGAGGTGGAGCATGTGCGGCCCGTCGAGCTCGACGAACGTGGATCCGGGAACCATGTCGGCGATCTCGCGGCAG
>DATMVO010000040.1:0-8400 GCA_035563115.1 Solirubrobacteraceae bacterium | reverse complement strand
TCGATCGCCAGCGTCCCCTGGCCCGCGGCCGGCACGAGATCGAGCGTCGCGGAGGCCTCGTCCCGGCGCCCGAGCCGGTCCAGCCCTGCCGCGGCGAGCACGATCGCGTCCGCCTCGCCGTCGCGCAGCTTGCGCAGCCGCGTGTCCACGTTCCCGCGCAGCTCCACGATCCGAAGATCGGGCCGCCGGGCCAGGATCTGCGACGCGCGCCGCAGCGACACCGTCCCGACCCGCGCGCCTTCCGGCAGCGCCGCCAACGACGCAGCACCGCACAGCACGTCCCGCGGATCGGCCCGCTCGGGCGCCGCCACCAGCACGCAGCCCTCCGCCAGCGCCACCGGCACGTCCTTCGCCGAGTGCACCGCCAGGTCGGCCTCGCCGCGCAGCAGCGCCTCCTCGATCTCCAGCACCCACTCGCGCTTGTCGTCCACCGCGCGCCGCCGGTCACCCGACGTCGTCACGGTCACGATCTCCACCGAGCCCGGCAGCCGCTCGGCCACCCACTGGGCCTGCGCCAGCGCCAGCGTGCTCCCGCGCGTCGCGATCCTCACGCGGGGCGGCGCAGGGGGCGGACGTTCTCGTCGGCGGCGTCCATCGACGCGCCCTCGTCGAGCCCGAACAGCTCACGCGCGAGCTGCAGCCGGCCGTGGCTGCCCTGCGTCTTCAGCCGCACCGTCGGCTCGTGCAGCAGCCGGTTGACCACCGCGCGCGCGAGCTTCTCGGCCCGCTCACGGTCCGCGTCGGTCTCCCACCGCGTCGCGTTCTCGGCCAGCACGCCGTCGACGATCCCCTCGGCGTGCGCGCGCAGCGCCGCCACGGTCGGCATCACGTCGAGCGTCGAGAGCCAGACCGCGAACCGCTCGATCTCCTCCTCGACGATCCGCTCGGCCATCCGCGCCTCGGCCTCGCGCACGCGCAGGTTCTGGCGCACGACGCGCTGGAGCCCGTCGACGTCGATCAGCGTCACGCCCTCGAGGTCGCCGCAGCCCGGCTCGACGTCGCGCGGCACGGCGATGTCGAGGATGAGCAGCGGCCGGCCGCCGCGGGCGCGCATGACCAGCGCCAGCTCCTCCTCGCCGAGGATCGCGTGGGGCGACGCCGTCGACGAGACGACCATGTCGGCGCGCTCGAGCTGCTCGGGGAGCTCGTCCAGCGGCAGCACCTCGCCGCCGAACCGCTCGGCCAGCGAGCGCGCGCGGTTGGCGCGGCGGTTCGCGACGAACATCGTGGTGACGCCCTGGGCGGCCAGCGCCTTGGCGGTCAACTCGGCCGTCTCGCCCGCGCCGATGATCACCGTGTGGCGATCGACCAGCGAGCCGAGCACGTCGGACGCGACGCCCACCGCCACCGACGACACCGACGCGCCGCCGGCGCCGATCGCCGTCTCGGCCCGCACCCGCCCGCCGGTGCGCAGCGCGCTGTTGAAGAGCCGGTTGGTCATCGGCCCCGACGTCCCCGCCGTCACCGCGGTGTCGTACGCGCGGCGGACCTGGCCCTGGACCTCGGCCTCGCCGACGATCATCGACTCCAGGCCCGAAGCGACCCGGTACAGCTGCCGCGCCGCGTCGCAGTTGCGCGGCGCGTAGACGACCTCGGCCAGCTCGGTCGGCCGGATGCCGGCGCGCGACGCGAGCTTGCCCAGCGCGGCGCTCTCGGCCTCCACCGGGTCGGTCACGACGAGGTAGATCTCGGTGCGGTTGCACGTCGAGATCGCGACGGCCTCGCGGATCGACGGGGTCGAGACGAGGTCCTGCAGGAAGCCCTCGGTCTCGTTCTGCAGCAGCGCCACGCGCTCGCGCAGCGCGACGGGCGCCGTCTTGTGCGACACGCCCAGCAGCAGGACCTCGGCCGACGCGCTCATCTCAGCCCACCTTCGCGGGCTCGGGCGCCTCGCGCTCCGCGTCCTGCTGCGCGGCCTCCTGGTTGAGCTCCGCCAGCTCCCGCTCGAGGTTCGAGAGGCGGAAGGCCATGATCCCGACGTAGATCAGCACCAGCGCCAGGAAGATGATGTAGGCCGCAGCCACGTAGCCGTCGCCGTCGATCATCAGACGTGCACCTGCGGTGCGGCGGAGCGGCCGCCGACGACGGACGCGCGCTCACCGGTGATCCGGCGCCGCAGCGCCTTGACCTGGCCGCGGGCGTGCTTGGCGGCCATCTCGTACTTCCACAGCGTCACGAACAGCAGCGCGACGCCGACGAGGGTGACGAGGAACGTGAGCATCATCTCGCCGGGCATGCCGCCCGTCGTGGTGCCCAGCGTGCGCGGGTGGATGAACGAGTCGGCCATCCGCACCGCGGCGAAGTTGATCGGCACGAACGCGCCCGCCACGACGGCGAAGACGCTCGCGTAGCGCGACTGGCGCTCGGGATCCTCGATCGAGAAGCGCAGCGGCTGGTACGTCGCGTAGAGCAGGAACACGATCAGGAACGAGACGAGCATCGGCTCGTCCCAGACCCACCAGGAGCCCCACGAGCCCTTCGCCCACACCGCGCCGGTGAGCAGCACGCCCACGGCGAGGATGAGCGACAGGTGGATCGCGACGTAGGAGCGCAGATCCCAGCGCCGGTCGTGCGTGCGCAGGTGCATGAAGCCCATCACGCCGCCGGCGGTGAAGCCGCAGAGCGCGACGATCGCCATCGCGACGTGGATGTAGAAGATCTTCTGGATGATCCCCTGGTCGGCGTCCTCCGGCGCGTAGAACGCGATCAGCAGGAAGGCGCCGGTCAGGACGACGGCGGTGGCGATGGACAGCGACCGGAGTCCCTTGCCGTAGAGCGTCACGTGGACTAGTCCTCCAACAGGAAGTCGAAGACCCCGTAGGCGACGAGGCCGAAGATCAGATCATAGATGCCCAGGACGGCCACCCACCGTCCGGGAAGCGCCTGCGCGCCGCCCTCGGCGAGCAGCGGCGCGGTGGCCTGCGACGCGGCGAGGATGACCGGGACGAGCAGCGGGAGCGTGATGAGCGGCCCGATCAGGTCGCGCGCGCGGGTGCGGACGGCGATCCCCGCGACGAGCGTGCCGACCACCGCGATGCCCGCGTTGCCGAGCGCGAGGACGAGGATCAGCTCGGGCAGGATCGCCCATGGGGACGGGCCGAGCAGCAGGATCGTGAAGGCCGGGACGGCCACCAGCTCGACCAGCGCGAGGAAGAGGAACAGGCCGGTCGCCTTGGCCACGAACATCGCCGTGCGGTCCACCGGGGCGAGCAGGAAGCCGTCGAAGCCGCCCTGCTCCTCCTCGGCCACGAAGAGGCGGTTGAGGCCGAGGATCGCGGCGAACAGGAGCGTGACCCACAGCACACCCGCGGCGAGGTCGCCCTCCACCGACGTCTCGTTCAGCCCGAAGTGGAAGAGCACGAACGTCGTGAGCGAGAAGAGCGTCATCGACGGGATCGCCTCGAACGTGCGCAGCTCGAGCCGGAGGTCCTTGCGGAGGATGGCGGCGACGGTGGAGCGCATCGTCAGCCGTACAGCGCCCCGACGTCCTCGACGGTGACCTCGCGCGCGTCGCGCAGCAGCTCCACCCGGCCGCCGCGCAGCCCGAGCGCGACGTCCGCCTCCGCCAGCCCGCCGCGCGGGTCGTGCGACGTGATGACCCGCGTGCGCCCGCTCGCCCGTCCGATCAGCGGCTCGACCAGCTCGACCGAGGCGGGGTCCAGGTTGGCGCGCGGCTCGTCGAGGAGCAGCAGCGGCGGGTCGTGCAGGATCGCGCGGCAGACCGCGGCGCGCTGGGCCAGGCCGCGCGAGAGGGCGCGGATCGGGTCACCGGCGCGGTCGGTCAGCTTCGTCGCCGCGAGCACCTCGTCGATGCGGCCGGCGGCGACGCCGTGCAGCCGCGCGTGGAAGCGCAGGTTCTCGCGGACGGAGAGGTCGCGGTAGAGGAGCGGCTCGTGCGTGAGCAGGCCGACCTTCCCGCGCAGCGCCCAGCCCTCGCGCGGCAGCTCGTGGCCGAGCACGCGGGCGGTGCCGAGCTGGGGCCGCAGCAGCGTGGCGAGGATCCGCAGCAGCGTCGACTTCCCCGCGCCGTTCGGGCCGAAGACCACCAGTGTCGTGCCGGCCTCGACCGTGAGGGAGACCTCGTCGAGCGCGATCCGCTCCCCGAAGACCCGCGTCAGGTCCTCGAGGACGATGGCGGCGGGGGGTGGATGGGCGGGAATCGAATTAATGGCGGCCGTCACCGCTGAGGGTGGCGACGACGTGCCGGAGGGTCGGCGCGATGACGGGGAAGAGCTCCTCCACCGCCTTCGGGCTGCCGGGGAAGTTGACGATCAGCGTCTTGCCCGCGATGCCGCTGACGCCGCGGCTGAGGATCCCCATCGGCGTCTTGCGCATCGACTCGGCCCGCATCGCCTCGGCGAAGCCGGGGGCCTCGCGCTCGATCACCGCGCGCGTGGCCTCCGGCGTGATGTCGTCGGGCGTGAACCCCGTCCCGCCGGTGGTGAAGACCAGCGCCATCCCGTCGTCGACGAAGTGGTGGAGCCGGTCCTCGATGAGGCTGAAGTCGTCCGGGACGACCTCCATCGCCTGCACGTCCGCCCCCGCCTCCTCGGCCAGGTGCGCGAGCAGCGGGCCGGACGCGTCCTCGGCCTGACGGCGCGACACGCGGGTGGAGACGGTGAGCACGGCGGTCCGCACAGGACCGCGGAGGCTAGTGCACGTGCGCGTCGCTCACGGCTGGAACAGGGGCGGCAGCGCCTGCTTGACGCCCTGGCCGTCGAGGAAGGTGTTCGCCGACTGCGAGCGGTCCATCACGATCGACTGCGTGCTGGGGATCCTGCGGCCGGCGGTCTCGACGACGCGCGTCGCCGACTTGCCCGAGCCGCCGAACCGCGCGGTCTGGCGGACGGTCCCGGTCGCGCGCTCGAGCCACGCGACGCGGTACCGGGTCATGGTCGGGCTGCTCGGGCGCGACCCGGCGCGGTAGACGACCGTGGGGCCGCGGCCGGAGATGCGGCGGACGACGATCGTGTTCCCCTTCGGGTACGCGACGCGGCTGCCGTTGAACGCGAGGTCGGACGGCGTGTCGCGGGTGACCCGGACGACCTTCTCGCCACCGCGCCGGGCGACGTAGATGCCGGGGCGCTTGCCGCCGCGGCGGACGAAGGCGTAGACGCCGAGCTCGATCTGCGGCGCGTACTCGGTGTACGTGCGGGTCGACAGCTCGCGGATCCGCGTCTCGCGGCCCGTCCGCAGGTCGAGCGTGTGGATGTCGCCGTCGCTGCGGGTGTAGGCGACGACGAGCGCCCGGTCGAAGCTGCCGGTGATGTCGGAGCCGATCGAGAGCTGCGTCGGGCCGGGGAAGAACGGGACGTCGGGCTCGACGACCGTGCCGTCCGGGTTGCGGACGACGAGCTTCCAGCCCGTGTCCTCCTGCGGGGCGAACCAGGCGAGGTAGCCGCCGCCGGCGGCGAGATTGACGGCGCCCGGCGCGGGCGCGAGGAGGGTGTCGGCGCCCGCGGCGGCCGGGGTCGAAGCGGCTCCGGCGGCGAGGGCGGCAGTGGCGATGAGGGTCAGGGGGAGGCGCTTCATGCCCCCTGGAACGAGCCGGCGGGCGAAAGGTCCCGGTGATGCGCGACTAAGGGTCAGCGCGCTGCCAGTCGCCGCTGCGCCCGCCGGTCTTGCGCAGCAGGACGACCTCGGCGATCTCGACGCCCTTCTCGAGCCCCTTGACCATGTCGTAGACGGTCAGCGCGGCGACCGACGCGGCGGTCAGCGCCTCCATCTCGACGCCGGTCTTGGACGCGGTGCGGGCCTCGGTGGTGAGCGTCACGGTGCCGGCGGCGGCATCGATCTCGCCCTCCACGCCGACGTACGAGAGCGGCAGGCCGTGGCAGAGCGGGATCAGCTCGTCCGTGCGCTTGGCGGCGAGGATCCCGGCGAGCCGCGCGGTGCCCAGCACGTCGCCCTTCGGCGCGTCCCCGCGCTCCACCGCCGCGGCCGTCTCCGGCGACATCCGGACGACCGCGCGGGCGATCGCGGTGCGCTCGGTGACGTCCTTGGCGCCGACGTCCACCATCCGGGCGGCGCCGTGCTCGTCGAGGTGGGTCAGCTCTCCCATCGCTTCCGAGCATCGTACGGTGAGTGCTCGGGATGGAGGTGTTCACAGAACTCGCCGCGCGGCCCGACGCGCAACTCGACACGCTGGCGCTCGCGCTCGCCGCGGAGTTCCGCGACGTCGACACCGGCCGCGCGCTCGCCACGCTGGACGAGCTCGGCGCCGAGCTGGCCGACTACGCCGCCCGCACCGCGCGGACGGTCGAGGAGCAGGCGATCGCGTGCGGCGACCTGCTCGGCGGGGTCCACGGCTTCGCCGGCGACCAGGAGGAGTACGACCACCCCGACAACTCGATGGTCGATCTCGTGATCGAGCGGCGCACCGGCCTGCCGATCGCGCTCTCGGTCGTCTACGTCGAGGTCGCGCGCCGGGCGGGGATCCCGCTCGCGGGGATCGGGCTACCGGGCCACTTCGTCGTCGGCCACACCGGGGCGCGGCCGCCGCTCCTGCTCGACCCGTTCGCGGGCGGCGGGCTCGTGCCGCCGCCGGCGGGGACGCCGGCCGAGCTGCTGCGCCCGTGGACGCCGCACGAGACGGCGATGCGGATGCTCAACAACCTCGTCAACGCCTTCCAGCGCCGCGGCGCGCTGACGGACGCGCTGCGGGCGGCCGACCTGCGCCTCGCGCTGCCGGCCGACGAGCCGACGCGCGAGGCGCTGAAGGTCGAGAAGCGGGCCCTGCAGGCCCGCCTCAACTAGCTAGCGGACGGAGACGAAGCGCCGGGTGATCCGGAACTTCGAGACGACCTGGCCGCCGGCCGTGGTCGCGCTGCCCTTGAACTTCAGCCGCATCCGGTACGAGCCGGTCCGGCGGAGCGTGAACCGCTTGGTGATGGTGCCGGTCCGGCTGATCTTCGCGCTGCCGTAGGAGCGGTACTTGCCCTTCGAGCCGCGGCCGATGGCGAAGCTGACCCGGCCCGTGGCGGTCTTCTCGCCCAAGCGGATGCGGACCCGGTAGCTCGGGCCGCGCGAGTCGGTGGTGATCGACGAGGCGACGTCGAACGGCGCGACCGCGTCGAACGTGACCGGCGGCGTCCACGGCGAGCCGAAGACGGTGCCGGCGGTGCGCGAGTACGTCCGGGCGACCGCGACGTAGCGGCCGGGCGCGGTGATGCGCAGCGGGACGGCGTTCGTGGCCGGGTCGACGAACGCCTCGTTGGACGGGCCGGAGATGGAGCCGTCCGGGCCGATGGCGCCGTTGAGCGCGAAGCGGATCTCGCTCAGGCGCGTGCCCGGGTTGCCGGCGAACGGCAGGACGACCGGCTGCGTGACGAACGAGTTCGGCTGGCGGATCAGCACGCGCGGAGCGGGCGGGCCGCCGAGCGACACGCCGGCGTTGACCGTGTACTGCAGCGACGTCGTGCTCAACGCGGTCTTGCAGTCCAGGTCCTTCTTGGCGAAGGTCGAGTACGTCACCGTGTAGGTGCCGTTGCCGCGGTAGTCCTGCGGGCGGCTGGTGTTGATCGAGTAGCAGCTGATCGGGGTGCTCGTGCCCGCGCCGTCGGGGCCGGCGAACGTGACGCTGTACTTGATGTCCTCGTCCGCGCCGAGCGCGAAGCCGACCGTCGGGTTCATCTGCTTGATCCCGACCGTGCCGGTCCACGGCTGCGGGTTCCCGTTGTCGTCGGTGATCGACACCTGGAGCGCGCTGGCGCTCGCGGGCAGCACGGCGAGGGCCGCGAGAGCGGTCGCCGCGGTGACGGCGAACCGGGGCCGCCGGGTGATCTGCATGGGGGATGCCTCCCTGCTCGTGGGTTCTCCGGGGCGCCCAGCCCTGCCAGGTTGCGGCGCGCCCGGACGCGAGTATGCCGGAAGTCGTACCGGAGCAGCACCGCCTCTCATGAGCCTCACACGAACGTCCGCTACGGCGCCTCGGCCAGCCGCAGCCCCTCGTGCTCGCCGAGCGCGCGCAGGAGCGGCTCGTGACGCCCCGCGACGAGGTCGCCGATCGGATCCTGCGTGTGGTGGAGCAGGGCGCCGTAGGGGAGGCTGAACGCGGCGCGCTGGGCGAGCGCGCGGACACGCTCGGGGTCCGCGCCCGTGCCCGAGCGGCCCGGGGCGTTGACGCGCAGGACACGGCCGGCGAGCGTGAGCGTGCGGACCTGCTGCACCCGCGGCGGCAGCGCGCGCGAGAGGAGCAGGAGCGTCGGGACGAGGAACGTGAGCCAGCCGAGGAGCTTGGCGGTCGAGAGCGTCTTCTCCTCCGCCGCCCGGCCCGTCCGCACCACCTGCGCGCCCGCGGTCGCCCCGGGCTTCTCGACACCACCGGCCGCCGCGTTCCCGCCGTCGCGCAGCGCGCCCGAGACGGCGCCGCCGACGATCGGGGCGCCGTCGACCGCGCCC
>DATMVO010000039.1:0-4150 GCA_035563115.1 Solirubrobacteraceae bacterium | reverse complement strand
CGCGGGCAGCCGCACCCTCGCGGTCGCGGCGCCCCGGCAGGCCGGCCCGGTCCGCTCCTCCATCGCCCCCAGCGTCCAGCGGGCCGCGGTGCAGGCGATCGGCGAGCGCGTCGGCGGCGTCGTCGCCCTCGACCCGCGCAGCGGGGAGATCCGCGCCGCCGCGGGCATCGGCCTCAGCGGCCTCCAGCCGCCCGGCTCGACCTTCAAGATCGTCACGCTGACCGGCGCGCTGGAGGCGAAGATCACCTCGCCGTCCAAGGCGTACCCGGTCGAGACCGCCGCGACGATCGAGGGCGTCGAGCTCGAGAACGCGAACGGCGAGACCTGCGGCGGGACGCTGATGAACTCGTTCGCCCACTCGTGCAACAGCGTCTTCGCGCCACTTGGCGCCCAGCTCGGCGCCAAGCGCCTGGTGGCCGCCGCGGAGGAGTTCGGCTTCAACGCGCCGCCCGGCATCGACGGCGCGGCGACGAGCACGATCCCGGAGCCGGACGCGATCGGCGACGACCTCGCGGTCGGCTCGTCGGCGATCGGCCAGGGCCGCGTGCAGGCGACGGCGCTGCAGATGGCGATCGTCGCCGCGACGGTGGCCGAGCGCGGCGTCCGCGTCTCCCCCACGCTGCTGGCGGGGGCGGACGGCGAGCGCCGGCGCGTCATGCCGGCGAGCACCGCCAAGACGGTGGGCCGCGCGATGCGTCAGGTCGTCACGCAGGGCACCGGCGGCGCGGCGGCGATCCCGGGCGTCGCGGTGGCGGGCAAGACCGGGACGGCGGAGCTGCGCTCGACCGTGGCCCCCGAGCCGCTCCCCGGCACCGAGGGCCAGGAGGTCGCGCCGGCGCCGGCGTACGACCCCCGGAACACCGACGCGTGGTTCTCGTCCTACGCGCCCGCCGGCGATCCGAGGATCGCCGTGGGCGTGCTGCTCGTCGAGTCGGGCGCGGGCGGAGAGACGGCCGCGCCGGCGGCGCGGACCGTCCTCGAGGCCGCGCTCAGACGTCGAGGTTGAGCGTGGCGGACTGCTCGGTCTCGCCGCTCTCGATGTGGAGCTCGAGCGGGCGGTTGCCCAGCGAGACGCGCTTGAGCTTGAACAGCAGCTCGGCGCCGTACGGCGGGCGCTCGCCCGGCGTGCTCTCGGGATCCGGGTAGACCTCGCCCTCGCCGAGCGCGATCGTGCGCCAGGCGAAGTTGTTCGACGACCCGAGCGGGAGCGGCGAGTAGCGGCCGCCCTGCGAGTCCTCGATCACGAAGTCGTCGGCCGTGCGGGTGCCGGCCTCGCCCTCGTCGTTCTCGGCGCGCAGGAGCACGAGGAACCACACCTCGTCGTCGGCGAGCTGGAGCTGCGGCCCGGTGACGCCCTCGAGGTAGTCCTTGTCGAGCGCGATGCGCGGGTTGAGCAGCTTCGAGGTCTGGACCTGGTACTTGATCCCGTCGACATCGACGTAGATGCCCTCGGTCTCGGCCTGGGAGTGCTCCTGGTCCTGGCCGGACTCGGCGCTGATGGCGGTCGCCTCGTCCGTGCCCTCGTCACCGCACGCGGCGAGGAAGGGGACGGCGACGAGCAGCGCGGCGAGCAGGAGAAGCGTGCGAGCGGTCTTCATGCGGCGCCGAACCCTACAACCTGAACTGGGAAGCGGGCTTCCGCGGGCCGCCCGCGGCGATGGTGGCGCGGGCGCCGCGGCCCTCGCCCTCCTCCAGGATCGAGCGCATCCGCCGCAGCGCCTTGGCCTGCTTGCGCTTGAACCAGCGGCGCGAGATGGCCTCGAGGAGCTTGTCGGAAGCCAACCTGGGCTGCTCGGTCTCCGTCACGAGGCTGACGCGCGTCGACCCGTGCCCCGCCGGCTCGAGCTCGTAGCGCGAGACCATGCGGATGCGGTTGAACTTGCCGGTGCGCCCGCGCTGGACGATCCGGCGCGGCCGCTCGGCCTCGGTGACCGTGAGGTCGGCCCAGCTGAAACGGTGGAGCGGCGCGTCGAGGCGGAAGCGCGCGCCGGCGCCCACGCCGAGGGAGTCCTCGCGCGTGAGGCGGAACTCCTTCTGGTAGTGGTCGGTGAACTCGGCGTGGTTGGCGACGTCGAAGAGGTACTCGTAGACGTCGTCCACGGGCCGGTCGACCAGGACGGTGGAGGTGACGGGATCCAAGGCACCCGTCATGGTAGGCCGCACGCGCGCGGGGCGCCGCGCCGGCCACGGCCGTGCCGCCTACGCGGCGCGCATGACCTTGACGGTGTGGCCGTGCTCGCAGTGGTGGACGCGCTCGACGGTGTCCGGCATCTCGCGCCGCAGCGCGCTGCACAGCTCGCACACCGGGCGGGTGCCGTAGCGGTGCAGGTGCTCGCCGTAGAGCGGCGTGCGGCCGCAGTCGGTGCACGTCTCGCGCTCGGTCTCCAGCGCGCCGACCCCCTTGCGGAGCAGCCGCAGCTCGAGGTCCTTCGGGAGCAGGGTGGGCAGCACGCGGGGCATGTGAGGGAGGTTCGCGAGCGGTTCCCACCCTCCTCCCCAGCCCGTTTCCGTCGTTGAGGCGACAAGTCGGCGGCCGGACCTCGTGACACTGGTATCTTGCCCGCCGGGAGCATCCGGAGGCACCGGCGTGTGCCGAGAGGAGCAGTGAAGGGGATGGAGTCACTGACGTCGGGAACGCTCGCGGGGACGGGCTCGTTCCGGTGCGAGGAGTGCGGCTACGTGGTGACGCTCGCCACGAAGGACGCGCTGCCGGAGTGCCCGAGCTGCGGGAGCAGCAACTACGCCCGGGCCTCGCTGTTCAGCGGCCCGCGGTTCCATCGCGCGGGGGCGGACGACCGCACGGCCGAGGAGCGGGCGACCTGGCTGGCCGAGGCGCGAGAGGGCCTCGGCGAGCCCGGCCAGTACCTGGTCTTCGAGCGTGACGGCCGCACCGAGTCGATCGCGCTCGAGCGGGAGTGGACGCGCGTGGGGCGCAGCCTCGCCGCGGACGTCCGGTTCGACGATCCGACGGTCTCGCGCCGCCACGCGCTGATCGTCCGGCAGGCGGACGGCGTCCGCGTGCTCGACGACCGGTCGCTCAACGGCGTGTTCGTCAACGGCGAGCGGGTCGAGTGGCGGGAGCTGCACGACGGCGACGAGATCGTCGTCGGGCGCTACAAGCTGGCGTTCGTCGCGGTCGGCGCGGAGGGCGCCGACGTGGTGTCCGCGACGCTCGAAGCGACCGGCTGAGCACCGGTCTGGACGTGTCGGCGCGCGGGGACCGGTAGATTCCGGCCTCGCGTGGCCGAGACGATCGCAGTCCTCTCCCAGAAGGGCGGCACGGGCAAGACGACGACCGTGCGCACCCTCTCCGACGTGTTCCGGCGCGTCGGCCTCCGCGTCCTCGCGATCGACCTCGATCCGCAGGGCAACCTCTCGGACTACTTCGACGTGGATCCGGAGGCCTCGCCGACCGTCGGCGACGTGCTGACCGGCCGCGCGAAGGCGAAGGAGGCGATCCACGCCGACATCCTCCCCGCGAACCTCTCGCTGGCCGAGGCGGAGCTGGCGCTGGCCGGGAAGATGGGCCGCGAGCTGACGCTCAAGCGCGCGCTGAAGGACACCAAGGACGACTACGACGTCATCCTCATGGACTGCCCGCCGACGCTCGGCCTGCTGACCGTCAACGCGCTCGTCGCCGCCGACTGGGCGCTGCTGACCGCCGAGGCGCAGTACTTCGCGATGCAGGGCGTCGAGCAGGCGCTCGAGGTCATCGACCTCGCCAAGGACAGCCTCAACCCCGACCTCGAGTGGCTCGGCGTCGTCTTCAACATCGCCGACATGCGCACCGTGCACTCGCGCGACGCGTACACGAACCTCAAGGAGGAGTTCGGCGAGAAGCTGTTCGAGGCGACGATCCGCTCCTCCATCGCCTACGCGGAGTCGGCGGAGCGCGGGATCTCGATCCTGGACCACCGGCCCGATCTGGCCGAGGACTACGTCTCGCTGGCGGACGAGGTCCTCGCGCGGCTCGGGCGTGAGGACGAGCGGCTCAAGCTCGCGCCGCTCCGCACGACTGCTTAGGGCATGCGCGTCCTGCTCGCGGGAACCATCCCGGCCCTGATGGCCGCGGTCCTGCTCGTGCTCGCCGTGACCGACGGCGGCGACGAGCAGGCCGCGAAGCGCCCGGCGCTGGCGACGGCGGCCGAGG
>DATMVO010000038.1:0-2146 GCA_035563115.1 Solirubrobacteraceae bacterium | reverse complement strand
CGCCGCTCGCTCTCCCCCACCCGCGGCGCGGCTTCGAGGATCACGTGCGCGTTCGTCCCGCTCGCGCCGAACGAGCTGACCGCGGCGCGCGCCGGGCGCCCGTCGGGCGTCTCGGGCCACGGCCGCAGCCGGGTCGGAACGTCGAGGTGCATCTGCCCCCACGGCACGCGCGTGGACGCCTGCTCGAGGTGCAGGTGCGGCGGGACCTGGCCGTGCTCGAGCGCCAGCAGCGCCTTCGCCACGCCCGCGATCCCCGCGGCCGGCTCCAGGTGGCCGACGTTCGTCTTCACGGAGCCGAGCAGGAGCGGGCGGTCGTCCGCGCGGCCGGCACCGTAGACGGCCTCCAGCGCGCGCAGCTCGATCGGGTCGCCGAGCGCGGTGCCGGTGCCGTGCGCCTCCACGACGTCGACGTCGCCGGGCTCCAGCGCGGCATCCGCCAACGCGGCGCGCAGGACGCGCTGCTGGGCGTCGCCGTTCGGCACGGTCAGGCCGCTCGACGCGCCGTCGTGGTTGACCGCGCTCCCCCGCACGATCCCGCGGATCCGGTCGCCCGCCGCGACGGCGTCGCTCAGCCGCTTGAGGACGAGGAGCCCCGCGCCCTCGCCGCGGACGTAGCCGTCGGCGGACTCGTCGAACGTCTTGCAGCGGCCGTCCGGCGCGAGCGCCTTGAACTTGCTCATCAGCAGGAAGCCGTAGGGCGAGAGCATGAGGTTCACGCCGCCCGCGAGCGCGAGGTCGCAGCGGCGGTCGCGCAGCGCGCGGGCGGCCTGGTCGAGCGCGACGAGCGACGACGAGCACGTGGTGTCGACGACGTTCGACGGCCCCTGCAGGCCGAGCGTGTACGAGACGCGGCCGGCGATGAACGCGGGCTCGCCGAGCAGCTGGTAGTGGTCGACGTCCGCCGGGTCGCCGCGCTCCTGCCGCATCCGGACGTAGTCGGTGGTGCTGACGCCGACGAAGACGCCGGTGGCGGAGTCGGCCAGGCCGTCGGGCGCGTACCCCGCGCGCTCCAGGGCCTCCCACGCGAGCTCCAGGACGATCCGCTGCTGCGGGTCCATCCCGACCGCCTCGCGCGGGCTGATGCCGAAGACGCCGGGGTCGAAGCCGTCGACGCGGCCGTCGAGGAACGCGCCCTTGGTGACGTACGGGGTGCCGGGGTGGTCGGGGTCGGGGTGGCTCTCGGCCTGGCCGCGCTCGCGGGGGAAGTCGCCGACGGTGTCGACGCCGTTCGCGAGGACGTCCCAGAACGCTTCGGGGTCGTCCGCGCCGCCGGGCATGCGCAGCGCCATGCCGACGACGGCCAGCGGCTCGGTCTGCCGGCGGCGCTCGCGCTGGAGCTCCTCCTTGAGCCGCTCGATCGTGCGGGCGGCGTCGAGCAGGCGCTCGGTCGCGGCGTTGGGCTCGGCGTGCGTGCTCATCGTGCGGCACCTCCGGTGTTCAGCAGCTCCTCGGCCGAGCCGATGGCGGCGTCGAGCGCGGCGAGCGGGTCAGGCTCGCTCGCTTCGGGCTCGTCGTCGTCCGCCGGCTGCTCGGAGCGGGTCGTCGTCTGGTCGTGGTCGTCGTGCGGGCGCTGCGGCTCCGCGGGTGCGGGTGCGTCCAGCAGGCCCGCGAGGTGCTTCGCGATCGCGAGGCAGGTGGGGAGCTCGACGGTGAGCGTGGACGGCAGCTCCAGCGGCGCGAGGTCGCGTTCGAGCGTCGTCTTCAGCGTCAGCGCCATGATCGAGTCGAGGCCGAGGTCGAACAGGCCGCGGCGCGGGCCGACGTCCTCCTCGGGCAGCCCGAGCGCCTCGGCGGCGGCGCCGACGACGTGGTCGACGAGCCGCTCGGTGCGCGCCTCGCGGTCGAGCGCCTCCAGCTCGGTGCGCAGCGGCGCCTTGTCGTCCTCCTGACCCGTGGTCTCCAGGCCGCTCAGGAACGCGCGGGGCGCGAGCGACTGGGTCAGCCCGACGTAGGTCTGGAGGTCGACGTCGCCGTGGGTGAGCTCGCTCGCGGCGGTCGCGGTGGCGCGGTCGAGCGCGGCGGTGACGGCCGCGTCGTCCAGTTCCGCGATGCCGCTGCCGGACAGGAGCGCGCGCTGCCGCTCGTCGATCTCGCCGGTGGCGGCGCGGGCAAGGAGACCGAGCCACTGCGCGGGGGCGCCGGTCGC
>DATMVO010000037.1:0-4895 GCA_035563115.1 Solirubrobacteraceae bacterium | reverse complement strand
CAAGACCCCCGCCCTCGACGAGTTCGGCCGTGACCTCACGGACGACGCCCGCGCGGGCCGCATCGACCCGGTCATCGGCCGCGACGCCGAGATCGAGCAGACGGTCGAGATCCTCGCCCGCCGCCGCAAGAACAACGCCGTGCTGATCGGCGAGGCCGGCGTGGGCAAGACCGCCATCGTCGAGGGGCTCGCGCTGCGCGTGACCCAGGACGACGTCCCGGACACGCTCCGCGGCGCCCGCATCGTCGCGCTCGACCTCGCCGGCATGATCGCCGGCAGCCAGTACCGCGGCCAGTTCGAGGAGCGGCTGAAGAAGGCGCTCGCCGAGGTCGTCGACTCCGAGGGCGGCATCGTGCTCTTCATCGACGAGATCCACACCGTGCTCGGCGCCGGCAACGCCGAGGGCGCGATGGACGCCGCGAACATGCTCAAGCCGATGCTCGCGCGCGGCGAGCTGCGGATGGTCGGCGCGACCACCCTCAGCGAGTACCGCAAGATCGAGCGCGACGGCGCGCTGGCCCGGCGCTTCAGCGCGGTGACGGTCGACGAGCCCTCCACGGAGGAGGCCATCGCGATCCTCGCCGGCCTGAAGTCCGCCTACGAGCAGCACCACGAGGCGACGATCACCGACGAGGCGATCGAGGCCGCCGTGCGGCTGTCCGAGCGCTACGTCACCGAGTACCAGCTCCCCGACAAGGCGATCGACCTGATCGACCAGGCTGCCGCGCGCGTGCGGCTGAGCGGCTCCAACGGCGAGGGCGAGGCCGCCGGCATCCGGCGCGCGCTCGACGAGGCCAAGGCCGCCAAGGACCGCGCCGTCGAGAACGAGGAGTACGAGCGCGCGGCCGAGCTGAAGCTCGCGATCGAGGGCTACGAGACCCGCCTCACGGCGCTGGGCGTCGAGCCCGACGCGGAGCCGGTCCAGCGGATCGTCGGCGAGCGGGACGTCGCCGCGGTGGTCGCCTCGCGCACCGGCATCCCGGTCGGCGAGCTCGTCGCCGGCGAGCTGGAGCGCCTGAGCGAGCTGGAGGCCGACCTCCACCAGCGCGTGATCGGGCAGGAGACGGCCGTCGAGCTGGTCTCCGACGCGATCCGCCGCGCCCGCGTGGGCCTGGCCGACGAGGACAAGCCGCTCGGCACGTTCCTCTTCCTCGGCCCGACCGGCGTCGGCAAGACGGAGCTGGTGAAGGCGCTGTCCGAGCGGCTGTTCGCCACCGAGAAGGCGCTCGTCCGCATCGACATGTCCGAGTTCCGCGAGCCGCACACGGTCGCGCGGCTGATCGGCTCGCCCCCCGGCTACGTCGGGTACGGCGAGGGCGGCCAGCTGACCGAGCCGGTCCGCCGGCGCCCGTACAGCGTCGTGCTGCTGGACGAGATCGAGAAGGCGCACTCCGAGGTGTGGAACGTCCTGCTCCAGCTGATGGACGACGGGCGGCTCACCGACGGCGAGGGCCGGACGGTCGACTTCACCAACACGGTCGTCGTGATGACGTCGAACCTCGGGGCCGGACGGGCAACCAAGCGCCCGCTCGGGTTCTCCGTGGGCGGCGCGACCGCGACGGCGTCGGAGGCCGACGAGGAGCGGATGCGGGCGGCGGCGAAGGCCGCGTTCCTGCCCGAGTTCCTCAACCGGATCGACGAGATCGTCACGTTCGACGCGCTGTCCGAGCAGCACGTGGAGCGGATCGCGGAGACCATGGTCGGCAAGATCGCCGAGCGCCTGCGCACCGAGCGCGGGGTCGAGCTGGAGGTCGAGCACGACCTCGTGGCCCGGCTGGCGCGCGAGGGCTTCGACGCCGACTTCGGCGCCCGCCCGCTCAAGCGCCACCTGCGCCGGACGCTCGAGAAGGAGCTCACCCGCGCGATCCTCGACGGCCGCGTGAGCGAGGGCACCCGCGTGGTGGCCCGCGACGGCGGCGAGGGCGCGATCGTCCTCGACGTCGAGACGGTCGCCCCGCAGCCCCAGGCCGCGTAGCCCGCACCCAGGCTCACCAGTCACCCACGGCCCGTCCGGCGTCCGCGCCGGGCGGGCCGTGCGCGTTGACCCGCGAGTCAATAAACTGCTCCGCATACGGCCCCCGCGAGTGCGACGTCGGGGGGATAAACCGCCCCGCGAGTGAGACGCCGGGGTTCTTTCACAGGAGTCTGTTCCATATGCCTGAGGCCGTCATCGTCGACGCCGTCCGCACGCCCATCGGTCGCGCGGTCAAGGGGTCGCTCAAGGACATGCGTGCCGACGATCTCGCTGCCGTGCCGCTCGTGGCGCTGCAGGAGCGCAACCCCGAGGTCGACTTCGGCGAGACCGTCGACATCATGTGGGGCGCCGCCAACCACGAGGGCGAGCAGGGGATGAACCTCGGTCGCAACGCGGGCCTGCTGGCCGGCATCGACCATCACGTCCCCGGCATGACGCTCAACCGGTTCTGCTCGAGCTCCCTGCAGACGATCCGGATGGCGTACCACGCGATCAAGTCGGGCGAGGGCGACCAGTACATCGCCGGCGGCTCGGAGGCCGTGTCGCGCGCGACCGGCGCCAACGTGCCGTTCCACCCGGTGCTCGACGGCTCGCCCGAGTCGAAGTACAACGTCTACATCCCGATGGGCCTCACCGCCGAGAACGTGGCGGAGAAGTGCAACGTCTCGCGCGAGGCGCAGGACGAGTGGGCGGTCATCTCGCAGAACCGCGCGGTCGACGCGCAGGCGAGCGGGCACTTCGACAAGGAGATCGTCCCGGTCACGCTGCCCGACGGCACCGTGGTCTCCAAGGACGACGGCCCGCGCCCGGGCACGACGCTGGAGAAGCTCTCCTCGCTGCGTCCCGTCTTCAAGGAGGACGGCACCGTCACGGCCGGCAACGCCTGCCCGCTCAACGACGGCTCCGCCGCGACGCTGATCATGAGCGAGGAGAAGGCCGCCGCGCTGGGCCTCGAGCCGAAGGCGCGCATCATCGCGTCGTCGGTCTCCGCGATCCGCCCGGAGATCATGGGCCTGGGCCCGATCCCGGCGATCAAGGCCGTCCTCAAGCAGGCCGGGATGACGATGGACGACATCGACGTCGTCGAGATCAACGAGGCGTTCGCCGCCCAGATCGTCCCGTGCCGTGAGGAGCTCGGCATCGACGAGGAGAAGCTCAACCCGTTCGGCGGCGCGATCGCCCTCGGCCACCCGTTCGGCATGACCGGCGCCCGCATCATGACCACGCTCATCAACGACCTCCAGACGCTCGACAAGACCTACGGGATCGAGTCGATGTGCGTCGCCGGCGGCATGGGCATGGCGATGATCGTGGAGCGCCTGAACTAGCTCCGCAGTCCTGCGCGGACCGTGCCGCACAATCGGCACGGTCCGCGGCAGTTCCGTCACACCTTCCGCCGTAGCGTGCGGCGCGTGCTCTCACTGCCCGACACGCTGCAGGTCTCGATGGGGACCGGCTCGCTCATCGGCGGCTTCGTCGGCACGATGTGGGAGGCGAACACGGGCCGTGCGATCGTCGACAACGTCGTCGTCGGCTCCACGCTCGGTGGGCTGATCGGCGGCATGTTCGGCGTTGCCGTCTGGGGCGCGATGTACCTTGACCACGGATACTGATGCGTACCATGCTCACCGCCCGACTCACCCGCTTCTTCGCCGCCGCGCTCACGCTGAGCGTGAACCTGATGCTCTCCGGCTCGCTGCTGCTCGCGGGCGGCGTGCCCGTCGAGGCGCTGTTCGGCGTCGCCGCGGTGTTCGCCGCGACGGTCGGGTACGTCACGTTCCGGCCCGATCGCGCCGTGGCTCCGCACGCTCGCGCGACCATGGGCCACGCGCCTCAGCGCTAGCGGCCGCGGCGCCGTACGCTGCGACGGGCCATGGCCCGCCGCGCTCCTGATCACCGTCCGTTCGGTCCTGGCCCGTTCGTGCTGGGTGCCGGGTTGAAGCAGCGCTGGCAGGGGTGGCCGTTCGACCTGCCGGCGGTCGAGGCGCTGGAGGGGCTGCGGTTCGACGCGCCGGTGACGTTCCTCGTGGGGGACAACGGGGCGGGGAAGTCGACGCTGATCGAGGCGCTGGCGTGGGCGCTCGGGTTCGACGCGCAGGGCGGGACGACCGGGGACGAGATGGGGATCCGCGTGCGGGGCGAGAACCCGCTGGGGGCGGAGATCGACCTCGAGCTGGGGGAGTGCAAGCCGCGCGAGCAGTTCTTCCTGCGCGCCGAGTCGTTCTTCAACTTCGCCCGGCGCGTCGAGGCGAACGACCTCGTCGACGCGTACGGCGGCGTGTCGCTGCACGAGCAGTCGCACGGCGAGTCGTTCCTCGCACTCGCGTCGTCGCGGTTCGGGGGCGAGCGGCTGTACGTCCTGGACGAGCCGGAGGCGGCGTTGAGCGTCACGAGCGCGCTCGCGTTCCTCGGCGTGATGCACCACGCCACGCAGGACGGTGCGCAGTTCATCGTCGCGACCCACTCGCCGATCCTCCTCGCGTTCCCCGGCGCCCGGATCTACGAGCTGCACGAGGGTGGCGTGGAGGAGGTCTCGTGGGAGGCGTCCGACCCGGTCCGGCTGACGCGCGCCTTCCTCGACGCGCCCGACCGCTTCCTGCACGAGGTCGTCTCCGGCGACTGACGGACCCCGGGCGGCGATGCCGGGGGGGTCCCCGATGCGACGCCGCGAAGGCTGGAGGACAGTGCTCGCATGAGCTCCTCCGACTCGGCAGCGGCCCCGGCCGGTCCCGTCGTCCGCGGCCCGGTCGTCCGGCCCGGCGACCCAGGCTACGACGCGCTGCGCAAGGTCCACAACGCGATGGTCGACCGGCGCCCGGGCGCGATCGTCCGCGCGGCGGACGCGGCGGACGTTGCCTGCACCGTCGCGCACGCGGCCGAGCACGGGGTCCCGCTCACCGTCCGCGCCGGCGGCCACTCC
>DATMVO010000036.1:0-8387 GCA_035563115.1 Solirubrobacteraceae bacterium | reverse complement strand
GGGAGGAGCAGGCGCGCGCGCTGGCCGGCGAGCTGCGCGCGCTCGACGTCCCGGCGACGACGCTCCAGGCCGACGTCGCCGACCCGGCCGCGGCCGACACCTTGATCGCCGCCGCGGAGGCCGAGCTCGGCCCGCTGGCGGTGCTCGTCAACAACGCAGGGGTGCGTGCGGACGGCCTGGCCGTCCAGCTGGAGGACGAGGCGTGGGACCTCGTCCTCGAGACGAACCTGACCGCGGCGTTCCGGCTCACCCGCCGGGGCGTCCGCGGGATGGTTCGCCGTCGCCACGGCCGCGTGATCAACATCGCGTCGGTCGTCGGCCCCCGCGCCAACGCCGGCCAGGCGAACTACGCCGCGAGCAAGGCCGGCCTGATCGGGATGACGAAGACGATCGCCGTCGAGGTCGCCCGCCGCGGCGTGACCGTCAACGCGATCGCCCCCGGCTTCATCGCCACCGACATGACCGACGACCTCCCGGCCGAGGTCACGAGCGCCGTCCCCGCGCGCCGCCCGGGCCGCCCGGAGGAGGTCGCCGCGTGCGTCCGCTTCCTGGCCTCCGACGAGGCCGCCTACGTCACCGGCGCCGTGCTCACCGTCGACGGCGGCATGTCCGCCTAGCGCCGACGAACCACCGAACGAGAGGAACCCCACCATGTCCGCCACCGTCACCCGCGAGCAGGTCCAGCCGGTCGTCTACGACGCCCTCGCCGAGCTCGGCCCCGAGAAGGACCAGATCACCGACGCCGCCACCTGGGAGGAGCTCGATGTCGACTCGCTCGACCTCGCCGAGCTGAGCCAGGTCGTCGAGGAGGAGTTCGGCGTGAAGCTGAAGGGCGACGACGTCGCGAAGATCAAGACGGTCGGCGAGGCGATCGAGCTGATCACGGAGCGCGCCGGGTCGTGAGGCGCCGCGCGGTCATCACCGGGGTCGGCGCCGTCACCCCGCTCGGCGCCGGCGCGCGCACGCTGCACGAGCGGTGGACGGCGGGCGTCTGCGCGATCGAGGACGGGCTCGCGCCGTGCGCGGACTTCGACCCGACCGTCGCGATGACCGCCAAGGAGGCGCGCCGGTCGGACCGGTTCACGCAGCTCGCCGTCGCCGCCTGCGCGGAGGCCGCGGCGGAGGCCGGCTGGGAGGGCGGCCTGCCGTACGAGGCCGAGCGGGTCGCGTGCGTCTTCGGCACCGGCATCGGCGGCATCTCCACCATCGAGCGCGGCACCGACGCGCTGCACGACGGCAAGAACGTCAGCGCGCTCTCCGTCCCGCTGATGATGGGGAACGCGGGCGCCGCTGCGCTCTCGATGCGGCTCGGGATCCGCGGGCAGTCGTACGGGATCGTCTCCGCCTGCGCGGCGGGGGCGAACGCGATCGGCGCGGCCGTCCGGCTGATCCAGTCCGGCGAGGCCGACGCGGTTGTCACCGGCGGCAGCGAGGCCGCGCTCACACCGCTCTCCAAGGCCGCGTTCGCGGCGCTGGACGCGACGTCCGAGGCGGGGATCAGTCGCCCGTTCGACGCCCGCCGCGACGGCTTCGTCATGGGTGAGGGCGCCGGCGTGCTGATCCTCGAGGAGGCGGAGGCGGCGGAGCGGCGCGGGGCGAAGATCCTGGGCGAGGTGCTCGGCTACGCGTCGACCTCCGACGCCTACCACCTGACCGCGCCGGACCCGCAGGGCACGCAGGCCGCGAACGCGATGCGCTTCGCGCTGCGCGACGCGGGCCTGGAGCCCGGCGACGTCGACTACGTCAACGCGCACGGCACCTCGACGCCGCTCAACGACCGCTCCGAGACCGTCGCGCTGAAGGCGGCGCTGGGGGAGGAGCGGGCGCGCGCCGTGCCGGTCAGCAGCACGAAGTCGGCCATCGGCCACCTGCTCGGCGCGGCCGGCGCGGTGGAGGCCGTCGCGACGCTGCTCGCGCTCCGCGACCGCGTCGCGCCGCCGACGCTGGGCTACGGCGAGCCGGACGAAGGCCTGGATCTCGACTACGTGCCGGGCTCCGCACGGCCGCTGACGGCGCGCGTGGAGGACGGCGGCGCCCCGCGCGGCGCGGTCGGGATGTCGAACTCGTTCGGCTTCGGCGGGCACAACGCCGTGCTCGTGCTGGAGGCGGCATGACCTCCGGCCTGGCGGTGGTGCCGCAGCGCACCGAGACCGCGAAGCTCACCCCGCTCGAGCGGCTGGAGACGCTGTGCGACCCCGGCTCGCTCCACCTCATCCGCTCCGACGTGCTGAGCGCGCGGATGGGCGGCCGGGCGCGCGCGGGAGACGGCGTGGTCGGCGGTGCGGGGCGCGTCGACGGCCGCCCGGTCTACTGCTACGCGCAGGACCCGGCGTACGTCGGCGGCTCGCTCGGCGAGGCGCACGCCGACACGATCGTGCGGATCCTCCGGCTGGCCGACCGCGCGGGCGCGCCGGTCGTCGGCTTCGTCGAGTCGGCCGGCGCGCGGCTCCAGGAGGGCCTGCTCGCGCTCGGCGGCTACGGCCGGATCTTCGCCGAGCACGTGCGGCTGGCCGGACGCGTGCCGCAGATCAACGTCATCTGCGGCGCATCCGCCGGCGGCGGTTCGTACGCGCCCGCGCTCACCGACTTCGTCGTGATGACCGAGGCGGCGAACATGTTCCTCACCGGCCCGGCGGTCGTGCGCGAGGTCATGGGGGAGGACCTCACCGCGACCGAGCTGGGCGGCCCGAAGGTCCACGACCGCAACGGCGTCGCGCACTTCGTCGCGCCCGGCGATGCGGAGGCCGCGTGGCTCGCCCGCGACCTGCTCGGCTACCTGACGCCGCGCCGGCGGACGGCCGCGCCGGCGCCGAAGACGTTCCCCGACCTCGGCGTCCCCGCCGACGAGCGCAAGGTCTACGACGTGCGCGGCGTGATCGGCGGGCTGGTCGACGGCGGCCGCCTGCTGGAGGTCCAGCCGCGCTGGGCGCGCAACGTCGTCACGGGCTTCGCCCGCCTCGACGGCCGCGCGGTGGGGATCGTCGCCAACCAGCCGCGGTACCTCGGCGGCGTGCTCGACGCCGACAGCGCGCAGAAGGCCGCGTCGTTCGTCGACACGTGCGACCGGTTCGGCGTCCCGCTCGTCGTCCTCGTCGACACGCCCGGCTTCCTGCCGGGCTCCAAGCAGGAGCGCGCGGGCGTGATCCGTCACGGCGCCAAGCTCGTCCGCGCGTTCTCGGCGGCGCGCGTGCCGAAGGTGACCGTCGTGCTGCGCAAGGCGTACGGCGGCGCGTTCATCGCGATGAACTCGAAGGACCTCGGCGCCGACCTGACGTTCGCGTGGCCGCGCGCGCAGCTCGGCGTCATGGGGCCCAAGCAGGCGGTCGGGATCATCCACCGCCGCGACATCGCCGCCGACCCCGATCCGGCCGCGGCGACCGGACGCTTCGCCCGCGCGTACGCGGAGGAGCACCTGTCCGCCCGCACCGCCACCGCGCTCGGCGCGATCGACGAGGTCGTGACGCCGGGCGAGACCCGGATGCGGCTGATCGGGGCGCTCGAGGCGCTCTCGCCCACCCACCTCAGGGAGACCATCACATGCTGAGCGAGCCGTTCGAACGGCTGCGGACCGGGGCGAGCTTCACGTCGCACGGCCGCACCGTCACGGAGTCCGACGTCCACGCGTTCGCGACGCAGACCGGCGACCTGCACCCGCAGCACGTCGACGCGGACTGGGCGGCGTCGAGCGCGTTCGGCGAGCGGATCGCACACGGGATGCTCGTCCTCTCGTACGCCGTCGGCCTCGTCGGCTTCGACCCGGAGCGCGTCATGGCGCTGCGCCGCATCTCCGACGCCGTCTTCAAGCGGCCGGTGAAGCTGGGCGACACGATCCACGTCGAGGGCGCGGTCGCCGAGCTGACGGAGGTGAGCGACGAGGCCGGCCTGGCGACGATCGTCTTCCGGATCGTCAACCAGGACGGGCGGCTCGTCTGCCGTGCGAAGGTCGAGGCGCTGTGGAAGCGCGACGCGCCGCTCGCCCCGAGCCGCTTCGCGACGGCCGACACCGACTTCGTCCCGATCCCGCTGTGACCGACATGCTCGACGGCAAGAAGCTCCTCGTCACCGGCGTTGTCACGAAGGACTCGATCGCGTGGCACGTCGCCCGCACCGCGCAGGAGGCCGGGGCGGAGGTCGTGCTCACGTCCTTCGGCCGCGCGCGGCGGTTGACCGAGCGGAGCGCACGCGCGCTCCCGCAGCCCGCCGACGTGCTCGAGCTCGACGTCAACCGCGAGGAGGATCTCCTGGCGGTGCGCAGCGAGCTGGCGAGCCGGTGGGGCCGGGTCGACGGCGTCCTGCACGCCATCGCGTTCGCCCCCGCCGACGCCCTCGGCGGCGACTTCCTCACCACCCCCGCCGACTCCGCGCTCACCGCGTTTCGCACCTCCGCCTACTCGCTCAAGGCGCTCACCGAGGCCGTCCTGCCGCTGATGGAGGAGCACGGCGGCGCGGTCGTCGGGCTCGACTTCGACGCGTCCGTCGCGTGGCCGGCCTACGACTGGATGGGCGTCGCGAAGGCGGGGCTGGAGGCGGTCTCGCGCTACCTCGCCCGCGACCTGGGGGCGCACGGCATCCGGGTGAACCTCGTGAGCGCGGGCCCGATCCGCTCGCTCGCGGCCTCCGGCATCCCCGGCTTCGACCAGCTCAAGGATGCGTGGACGACCCAGGCGCCGCTCGGCTGGGACGCCGACGACGCCGCGCCCGTCGCGGACGCGACGTGCTTCCTCCTCAGCGACCTGGCGCGCGCGATCAGCGGCGAGATCCTCCACGTCGACGGCGGCTTCCACGCCATGGGCGCGGTGCCGGCGGCCACGCGCGCGGCCGAGGTCGCGCACGCATGAGGATCCTCCTCACCGGCGCGACCGGCTTCCTCGGCATGGAGACCCTCGTCCGCCTCGCCGCGGCGGGCGACGAGGTCGTCTGCGTCATCCGCGGCGACGACCCGGCGGAGCGCCTGCACCAGGCGCTCGATCTCGTCGGCGTCCCGGACGGCCACCGCGACGGCCTTTCCGCCGTCGCGGGCGACGTGACGGACCCGCTCCCACACGTCGGCCCGGTCGACGCCGTCGTCCATTGCGCGGCGTCGGTCTCGTTCGGCCTTCCGCTCGACGAGGCGCGCCGCATCAACGTCGGCGGCACCCGCAACGCCCTCGCCGCCGCCAGCCGCGCCCAGGCGCGGTACGTCCACGTCTCCACCGCGTACGTCTCCGGCCGGCACCCGGGCCTGTTCGCGGAGGACGACCTCGACGCCGGCCAGCCGTTCCGCAACACGTACGAGCAGACGAAGGCCGAGGCTGAGGCGGTCGTGCGCTCCGCCCGCGACGTCGACAGCGTCGTGCTGCGGCCGAGCATCGTGGTCGGCGAGTCCGACACGGGCTGGACGCCCGCGTTCAACGTCCTCTACTGGCCGCTGCGGGCGTTCGCGCGCGGGCTGCTGAGCGAGATCCCGGCGCTGCCGCACGGCCGCGTGGACGTCGTCCCGGTCGACTTCGTGGCCGACGCGATCGCGCACGTCACCCGCGTGCGCCGCGACGTCACCGGGACGCTCGCGCTGGTCGCGGGGGAGGAGGCGGTGACGGTCGACGAACTGCTCGACCTGGGGGCCGCGGCGTTCGGCGTCGAGCGTCCGCGCCTGCAGCGCCTGCCGGACCCGGCGGAGTCCGCCTTCGCCCAGCGCAGCGAGGACGCCGCCCGCTACGTCCCGTACTTCGACATGGACGTGGTCTTCGGCGACGTCTGGTCCCGGTCGGTCCTGCGGCCGGCGGGCATCGCGCCGCCGCCGCTGTCGTCCTACTTCGACCGGATCGTCGCGTACGCGGTCGAGGCCCGCTGGGGCAAGGCCCCGACCGCGCGGCGCGTGACCGTCTAGGACGACTTCGAGGAGCCCGAGCCCGAGCCCGAGCCCGAGCCGGAGCCGGAGCCCGACGAGGACGAGCGCGAGCGCGAGGAGCCCGAGCCGCTCGACTTCGCGGCCGACGAGCGCGAGCGGGTCGAACCCGACTTCGTGCCCGAGCCGCTCGACTTCGCCGCCGACGAGCGCGAACGGGACGACGAGGAGGACGACGACGAGCGCGACGAGGTCGAGCGCGAGGAGGTCGAGCGGCTGCGCGCCGGCTTGGCGGCCTCACGCTCCTCCTTCGGCACCTCCTCCTTGATGACGTCCTTCACGAGCTGCGGGATCTGCTTCTCGATGAAGGCCTGCATCCGCTCCTCCTGGCGGCGGTACTCGCGCGCGAGCTTCACGGTCTCGTCGTCGCCGAGCTGCTCGGCGGCCGCCTCGATCACGTTGTAGTGCGCGATCTCCTCCGCCTCGTTCCAGTACGAGTCGCGCATGTTGCGCAGCTGGTTGTCGGCGACGCTCGTGCCGCGCAGCGCCTGCACCGGCCCCTTCGCGAGCGCCAGGGCCTTGTTGGCGACGCTCGCCGCCGCGCCCACGGCCTCCTGCGCGATCGTCGGGCCGGGGATCGACGAGGTGTCGGCCTTCCCGCCCAGCTGCTTGATCCGCTTCTCCAGGCCCTTGGCCTGGTCGCGCGTCTCCTTGAGGTGCTCGGTGAGGCGCTTCTCGATCGCCGGCTTCTGGGCGAGCTTGATCTGCAGCTGAAGCACCGTCTCCAGCTGCTTCTCCTTCCCGTACGCCTCGTTCAGGTACTGGATGAGCTTGAGTTCACGTGCGGTCGTCTCGGGCATGTGACAGGTCGTTCCCGCACGGCGCGTCGTAAACTCGCCCGCTCATGGAGACCGTCGAGCCTTTCGCCATCGACGTCGACGAGCTGGAGGACCGCATCGTGGTCGTCCCGCGCGGGGAGCTGGACATGGCCAGCGCGCCCGAGCTCGAGCAGGCGCTCGTCCCGAGGATCCAGAACGGGGAGTGGCTGATCCTCGACCTGCGCTCCCTCGACTTCATCGATTCGAGCGGCCTGCGCGTCGTGGTCGGCGCGCACCGGCTGGCCGAAGAGGGCCCGGGACGCTTCACCTGCGTCCGCGGCGCGCCCGGATCCACGGTCCACCGCATCGTCGAGATCGCCGGCATCGACGGCGTCATCGAGATGGTCGACGACCCGGCCGACCCGGCGGGCGCCTAGATCGCGTCGGGCATCGGCGCCGCCACGGGCGGCGCCGGCGGCAGCGTGAAGCGGAACGCCGTGCCCGCGCCGTCGCCGTCCGCGGGCGGCGACTCGACCCAGATGCGCCCGCCGTGGCGCTCGACGATCCGCTCGCAGATCGCCAGGCCGATCCCGCTCCCGCCGTAGCGCTCCTGCGGGTTGAGCTGGCCGAAGAGGGTGAAGACCTGCGCCGCCGCCTCGGGGGCGATGCCGATCCCGTTGTCGCGGACGGAGAGCTCCCACCCGGCGCCCGCCTCGAGCTCGCGCGCGGAGACCGTCACGCGCGGCGGGACGCCCTCGCGGGCGAACTTGAGCGCGTTGCCGACGAGGTTCTGCAGCACCTGCCGCAGCTGTCCGCGGTCGCCGCGCACGGTCGGCAGCGTGCCCGCGATCGCGACCTCCGCGCCCGTCCGCCGGATCGCGTCGCCCAGCATCGCGGTGACGTCGTCCACCACGCCGTCGAGGGAGATCTCCTCCTCGCGCCCGAGCCGCCCCGCACGCGCGAACTGCAGGAGGTCGTCGACGAGCTGCTTCATCCGCTCGGTCCCCTCCTGCGCGTGGTGCACGTACAGGCGCGAGCGCTCGTCCAGCGCCGCACCCGAGCGCTGCTCGAGCAGCTCCAGGAAGCCGGTGACGCTGCGCAGCGGCTCGACCAGGTCGTGCGACGCGACGTACGCGTACTGCTCGAGCTCGCGGTTGGAGCGGCGCAGGTCCTCCGCGGTGGCGGCCAGCGCGCGCTCGGCGGTGCGGGTGCGCTCCAGCGCCTGCTCCTTCTCCTCCCGGACGTCCTCGTTGAGCCGCCACGCGGCGACCGCGAACGCGCCCGCGGCGCCGATGAAGCCGGCGTGGATGAACGCCCACTTCCACGGGTGGTCGACCGCGTCCGGGTGGTTGTAGACGTCCTCCGGCGCGAGGACGCCGAGCACGCCGTGGTGGAGCGCGACGTACGCGGCGGCGAGGAGGAACGGGAGCCACTCCTCGTACAGCGTCAGCGCGACGAGCATCACGAAGAAGTGGAAGTGGGCCTCGATGTAGCCCTCGGAGAAGTGGACGAGGATCGCCGAGGAGCTGAGCAGGCCGGTCGCGACGACGCAGGAGGCCAGGCGCCGGTGCTGCTCGTGGCGGCCGAGGAGCGTCGCCGTGGCGGCCAGGACCGCGACGACGCCGCCCTCCAGCAGGCAGTGGCCGAGCGGGTTGCCGCGCGCGAGGCCGTAGACCGGGAGCGCGACCGCGTGCGCCCAGAGGACGACGAGCAGCCAGCGGTGGCGGCGCTGCCAGGCCTCGGGC
>DATMVO010000035.1:0-7865 GCA_035563115.1 Solirubrobacteraceae bacterium | reverse complement strand
CACGACCACGACGCGACGCTCGCGATCACCGCCGACCACGGCACCTGCCCGTGGACGGGCCGCCACGACGGCCAGCCGGTCCCCGCCGTGCTCAACGGCCCGCGCGTCGGCGCCGCCGGTCCGTCGCGGCTGACCGAGCGGGCGGTCGAGCGGGCGCCCGTCTTCGCGTCGCCGTGGGCGATCCTGCAGGCTGCGGAGGTCGCCGCGTGATCCCGCGGCTCGTCATCGCCGGCACCTCGTCGGGGAGCGGGAAGACGACCGTCGCGACGGGGCTGCTCGCCGCGCTGACCGCGCGCGGCGTGCGGGCGACCGGCGCGAAGGTCGGCCCCGACTTCATCGATCCCTCGTACCACGCGCTGGCGACCGGCCGGCCGGGGCGGAACCTCGACGCGTTCCTCTCCGGGCCGGAGCTGGTGGCGCCGCTCTTCCGCCACGGCTCGCGCGGCGCGGAGGTCGCGGTGGTCGAGGGCGTGATGGGGCTGTACGACGGCGCGTCGGGGCGGGGCGAGCTGGCCTCCACCGCGCACGTCGCCAAGCTGCTCCGCGCGCCGGTCGTGCTCGTCGTGGATGCGGCCGCGATGGCGCGGTCGGTCGCCGCGATCGTCCACGGCTACGCGACGTTCGACCCCGACGTGCAGGTCGCGGGCGTGATCCTCAACCGCGTCGGCTCGCCCTGGCACGCGACGCTGCTGCGCGAGGCACTGGAGCCGCTGGGGATCCCGGTGCTCGGGGCGCTGCCGCGCGACGCGACGCTGGCGACGCCGGAGCGCCACCTCGGCCTGGTGCCGGCGGCGGAGCGGGTGGCGCAGGCGGCGCGCGCGATCGAGGCGCTGGGCGAGGCGGTCGCGGCGCACTGCGACCTGCCGGGGCTGCTGGCGCTGGCGCGGTCCGCGCCAGACGTGGCGGGGGAGGCGTGGTCGCCGGCGCCAGATCCGGACGCGCCGCAGCACGGCCCGCGGATCGCCGTCGCGGCTGGGCCCGCGTTCAGCTTCCACTACGCCGAGAACCTCGAGCTGCTGCGCGCGCACGGCGCCGAGCTGGTCGAGTTCGATCCGCTGGTGGACGAGGAGCTGCCGCCGCGCACCGGCGGGCTGCTGCTCTCCGGCGGGTTCCCCGAGGTCTACGGCGCGGAGCTGTCGGAGAACTGGTCGCTGCGCGCGGAGATCGCCGCGTTCGCCGCGCGGGGGCGGCCGGTGCTGGCCGAGTGCGGCGGGCTGCTCTACCTCGCGAGCGAGCTGGACGGGCGCCCGATGTGCGACGTCCTGCCCGCGACCGCGCACATGGGCGAGCGGCTCTCGCTCGGGTACCGCGAGGCCGTGGCGGCGTCGCCGCACGCGGTGTGGACGGAGGGGACCGCCGTGCGCGGCCACGAGTTCCACTACTCGCGCCTCGAGCCGTCCGCTGGCGACGCGCCGGCCTGGACGCTGCGCGCGCGGGGGACCGAGCGGGCCGAGGGCCACGTCCTCGGCGGCGTCCACGCGAGCTACCTGCACACCCACTGGGCCGCCACGCCGGTCGTCGCCGCGCGCATGGTCGCCGCGGCCGCTGCGCCGGCGGTGCCGTCCTGGACCGGGAGGGTCAACGCATGACCGCAGGACGACTGATCGGCGTCGGCGTCGGGCCGGGCGACCCCGAGCACCTGACGCTCAAGGCGCTCCACGCGCTGCAGGGCGCCGACCGCGTCTTCGTCCCCGAGACCGACACGTCGCGGGCCGGCGGCGACACCGGGCGGGCGGAGCGGATCGTCGCGCCGCACGTGGACGCGGACCGCATCGAGCGGCTGCTCTTCGCGATGCGCGACGACGCCGCGCGCGCGGGCAACTGGGACCGCGCGGGCGACGCGATCGCCGCCGTCGTGCGGGACGGCGGGACCGCCGCGTTCGCCACGATCGGCGATCCGAACCTGTACTCGACCTTCGGCTACGTCGCGCAGACCGTGCGCGACCTGGTGCCGGAGGTGGAGGTCTCGACGATCCCCGGGATCACCGCGCTGCAGGATCTGGCGGCACGGAGCGGCACGATCTTGGCCGAGGGCGACGAGCGGCTCGCGCTCGTCCCGTGGCCCGCGGGCGAGGACCGGCTGCGCGACGCGCTCGACGGCTTCGACACGGTCGTCGTCTACAAGGGTGGCCGCCACCTGCCGCAGGTGCTCGACACGATCCGCGACGCCGGCCGGCTGGAGGGCGCCGTCTACGGCGAGCAGCTCGGGCTGGGCGACGCGGAGGTGGTCGCGACGGCCGAGGCGCGCGACGGCTCGCGCGGGCCGTACATGTCGACGGTGATCGTGCCGCGGCGCGTGCAGCACGAGCGGGGTGGTCGCCTGTGACGATGGCCCACGCCGCCGAGGCGCAGGCGCCGGTCGTCACCGCGCTGCACCGCGCCGCGCCGGAGACCAAGCTCGTCGCGCTGGTCGTCTTCGTGGTCGCGGTCGCGCTCGTGCCGCACGGCGCGGTGCTCCCGTACGCGGCCGACCTCGTGCTCGTGCTCGCGCTGGCCGTGTGGGCGCGGGCAGGCGTCGGCTTCCTCGCGCAGCGGCTCGTGGTGGAGATCCCGTTCGTCCTCTTCGTCCTCCTGCTGCCGTTCGTGACCGGCGGTCCCGAGGTGGACGTGCTCGGCGTCGGCCTGTCCGAGGACGGGCTGAGGACGGGCTTCGGGATCGTCTGCAAGGCGACGCTGGCGGTGCTCGCCACCGGCGTGCTCGCCGCGACGACGACGGCGCCGGAGATCGTGAGCGGGCTCGAGCGGCTGCGGGTGCCGAAGACGATCACGGCGGTCGCCGGGTTCGCGATCCGCTACGTGCAGGTCGTGCTGGAGGAGATGCGGCGGCTGCAGCAGGCGCGCGTCGCGCGCGGCGACGACCCGCGCTGGCTCTGGCAGGCGCGCACCGTCACGCGCACGGCCGGCACCGTCGCCGTGCGGTGCTTCGAGCGGGGCGAGCGGGTGCACGGTGCGATGCTCGCGCGCGGCTACACCGGCCGGATGCCGGAGACCGGCCTGGCCGTCGCTGCGCCGCCGCTCGCCTGGGCGTGCGCGCTGGCGTTCGCGCTCCCCGCCGTCGTCCTGACCTCGACCTCTGCGTTGACCTGATGGCCTCCGTGGACACGACGCACGCCCACACCACGGACGCGCCGCCGGCCGCCCCGGCGCTGCTGCTCGTCGGCCACGGCACCCGCGACGCGGACGGGCTGGAGGAGTTCCACCAGCTCGCCGCGCACGTCCGCGAGGCCGCGGCCGGGGTGCCGATGGAGACCGGGTTCATCGAGCTGGCCGAGCCGCTGGTGGACACCGCGATCGACACGCTGGTCGGCCGGGGCCCGCGCGACGTGGTCTCGGTGCCGCTGGTGCTCCTCGCCGCCGGGCACCTGAAGAACGACGGGCCCGCGACGCTCGCGCGCGCCCGCATGCGCCACCCGGGCGTGCGGTTCCGGATGGGGCGCGACCTGGGCATCCACCCGACCGTCCTGGACGTGGCGGAGGACCGGATCCGGGCGGCGATCGGCGACGACGACGTGAGCGAGACCGCGGTCGTGCTCGTCGGGCGCGGCTCGTCCGACCCCGACGCGACCTCCGACCTCTTCAAGATTGCTCGGCTCCTCGCCGACGGCCGGGGGCTCGGGATGGTCGAGCCGGCGTACGTGCAGGTCGCGTCACCGAACGTCGCCGAAGCGCTGGAGCGCTGCCGGCTGCTCGGCGCGCGGCGCGTCGTCGTGATGCCGTTCCTCCTCTTCACCGGCGTGCTCGTCCCGCGCATCTACAAGCAGGCGTCCGAGTGGGCGGCCGAGCACCCGGAGATGGACGTCCGCGGCGCCGCGCACCTCGGGCCGGACCGGCGGCTGGCGCGGCTCGTGCTGGAGCGGTACCGCGAGGCGCAGGCCGGCGACGTGCGGATGAACTGCGACGTCTGCGCCTACCGCGTGCGGCTGCCCGGCTACGAGGACAAGGTCGGGATGCCGATCTCGCTCACGCCGCACGGCGACGGGCCGGCGGGCGGGAAGCGGCGGGGGCGGCGGGCGACGCGGGCCCCTGCCGCGCCGATCGAGCTCGCGCCGCGTCGGCCCGGGCTGCGGCCGGCGGCACGGGTCTCGGTGCCGGAGGGCACGCCGCCCGCGCTGGAGGTCAGCGCGCTGCGCTTCGCGTACCCGGACGGCAGCGCGGCTTTGGCGGGCGTGGACCTGACGGTGATGCCGGGCGAGCGCGTGGCCGTGCTCGGGCCGAACGGCGCCGGCAAGACGACGTTCGTGCTCCAGCTCAACGGGATGCTCGACGGCGGCGACGGCACGGTGCGCGTCGGCGGGGTGGAGCTGGGGCCGAAGACCAAGCGCGAGGTGCGCGAGAAGGTCGGCGTCGTCTTCCAGGACCCGGACGACCAGCTCTTCATGCCGACCGTCGAGGCCGACGTCGCGTTCGGCCCGGCCAACCAGGGGCTGCGCGGCGAGGAGCTGCGCGCGCGGGTCGCGGAGGCGCTGGAGATGGTCGGGCTGACGGAGGACGGGATCGCCGCGCGGGCGCCGCACACACTGTCGGCCGGCCAGCGGCGCCGGGCGGCGCTGGCGGGCGTGCTCGCGATGAAGCCGTCGGTGCTGGTGCTGGACGAGCCGTCGTCCGCGCTGGACCCCGCGGCGCGGCGCGAGCTGGCCGACGTGCTCCAGTCGCTGCGGGTGACGACGATCGTGGTGACGCACGACCTGCCGTACGCGCTGGAGCTGTGCGAGCGCGCGGTCGTGCTGGACCGGGGCGTCGTCGTCGCGGACGGTCCGACGCGTGAGGTGCTGTCCGACGAGGGCTTCATGCGCGCGCACCGGCTCGAGCTCCCGGCCGGCTTCAACCCGCTCAGCGCGTGACGGGGACGCTGCACATCGTCGGCCTCGGGCCGGGTGGGGCGGAGCACCGCACGCCCGCCGCCGCGCGGGCGGTCGCGGATGCGGAGGTCGTCGTGGGCTACGGGCCGTATGTGACTCAAGCCCAGGACCTTCTGCATGGCAAGCAGACGATCGTTCGCGGGGCCATGGGCGAGGAGGCCGCGCGGGCCGACGAGGCGCTCGACCGCGCCGCGGCGGGGGCGCGGGTCGCGCTCGTGTCGAGCGGCGACGCGGGCGTCTACGGCATGGCCGCGCGGACGCTCGCGCGGGCGGCGGCGCTTCCGGCCGACGCGCGCCCGGAGGTCGTTGTGGTGCCGGGCGTGACCGCCGCGCTGGCGGCGGGCGCGCTCCTCGGCGCGCCGCTCGCCGACGACTTCGCCACGCTCTCGCTCTCCGACCTCCACACGCCGTGGGAGACCGTCGAGCGGCGGCTGCGGCTCGTCGCCGAGGCGGGGCTCGCGCTCGCGCTCTACAACCCGCGCTCGAAGGCGCGGACGTGGCAGCTCGACCGCGTGATCGAGCTGCTGCGCGACGCGCGTGACGGCGACACGCCGGTCGCGCTCGCCACCGACGTCGCCCGCGAGGACGAGACGGTCGAGCTCACCACGCTCGCCACCATCGACCCGACCCGCGTGACGATGCGGACGGTGCTCATCGTCGCCGGCGACTCCGCCGAGCTCGCGGGCCCGTGGCTGATCGCGACGCGGGGCGCGGGGGTGCCGGCGTGACCGTGACGCTGGTCGGGGCCGGGCCGGGCGATCCGGGGCTGCTGACGCAGGCGGCGCGGGAGGCGCTGGCGCGGGCGGAGGTCGTCGTGTACGACCGCCCGTCCGCCGACGCGATCGTCGCCCTCGCGCCGCCGAGCGCCGAGCGGATCTGCGTCGGCCTCCAGCCCGGCCGCCGCGCGCTGTCGCAGGAGGACTGCAACGCGCTCCTCGTCGAGCTCGGCCTCACCGGCAAGGACGTCGTGCGGCTGAAGAGCGGCGACCCGTTCGTCGCCTCGCGCGGCGGGGAGGAGGCGCGCGCGCTCCAGGACGCGGGCGTGCCGGTGCGGGTCGTCCCCGGCGTCACCTCCGCCATCGGCGCGCCCGCCGCCGCGGGGATCCCGCTCATGGTCCGCCAGCTGAGCGTCACCTGCACGATCGTCGACGGCAACGACGACCCCGAGCACGGCACGCCGCCGGACTGGCCCACGCTCGCCAAGCTCGGCGGCACGCTCGTGATCCTCACCGGCCGCGGCCGCATCCGCCGCATCGCGGCCGCGCTGATGGACGGCGGCCTCGCGCCCGACACGCCGATCGCCGCGATCAGCGCCGGCAGCCGCCCCGAGCAGCGGGTCGAGCGCGGCACGCTCGCGGCGCTCCCGCCCTCGCTCAAGCCGCCCGTCACGTTCGTCGTCGGCGCCGTCGCCGCGCTCGATCTGACGAAGGAGCTCGATCTTGCACATCCCTGACGGCTTCCTCTCCGGCGAGGCCGCCGCGATCGGCTGGACCGCCGGCGCCGCCGGGCTCGCCCTCTGCCTGTCCAAGGTCCGCACCGAGCAGCGCGAGCGCGACCTCCCCGTGGCCGGCCTCGCCGCCGCGTTCTTCCTCGTCGGCGACGCGCCGATGTTCCCCATCACCGTCGGCACGCAGGGCCACCTGCTCGGCGGGCTGCTCGCCGTCGCGCTCCTCGGCCCGTGGCTCGGGGCGGTGACGATCGCCGTCGTCTGCGCGATCCAGGCGCTCGCGCTCGGCGACGGCGGGATCACGACCCTCGGTCTCGCCATCGTCAACCTCGCGCTGCTGCCCGCGTTCGTCGGCTACCCGCTCCTGCTGGCGCTCCGGAGAGCGCTCCAACCCACCGCCACCGGCGTCGCCATATCCGCCGCGGTCTGCGCGTGGCTGTGCGTCGTCCTCGCCGCGTGCCTGTTCACGCTGGAGTTCGCGCTCGGCGCGCGGGTGGAGATCGACCTGAGCACGATCGCCGCGTCGACCATCGGCGCGTACGCGCTGATCGGCATCGTCGAGGGCGTCATCACCGCGCTGATCCTGCGCGCGCTGCTCGCCGTCCGGCCGGACCTCGTCCGGGTGGGGGAGCAGGTGCGCAAGGAGCGGGCGGAACGGTCCCTCGCCGCGTTGCGTGAGCGGAGCGCGTCGTGAGCGCCGGCCGCGTCTCCATCGTCGGCGCCGGCCCCGGCGCCCCCGACCTCCTCACCATCCGCGCCGCCAACGTGCTCGCCGCCGCGGACATCGTCGTGTGGGCGCGCTCGCTCGTCGACCCCGCGATCCTCGAGCACTGCAAGCCGGGCGCCGAGCTCGTGCCGTCCGACGACAAGACCCACGACGACGTCGTCGCGATCTACGCGCGCGCGGGCGCCGAGGGCCTGCATGTCGCGCGCGTCCACTCCGGCGACCCGACGGTCTACGGCGCGCTCCACGAGCAGCTCGCCGCGTGCCGCCACCTCGGCCTGGAGGTCGAGATCGTCCCGGGCGTGAGCTCGATGGGCGCGGCCGCGGCGGCGCTGGGGCAGGAGCTGACGGTGCCGGACGTCTCGCAGACGCTCATCCTCACCCGTCGCCCGACGCGCACGAACATGCCGCCGAACGAGGACCTGCGCGAGCTGGCCAAGCACGGCACGACGCTCGTGCTCTTCCTGTCCGTGCGGCGCCCGCGCGAGCTGCAGGCCGACCTGCTGGAGGGCGGCTACGGTCCCGAGACGCCGTGCGCGGTGGTCTACCGGGCCTCGTGGCCGGACGAGATCGTCGCGCGGTGCGCGCTGAAGGACCTGTTCACCACGATCCGCTCGAACAAGATCACGACGCAAGCGCTCGTGCTCGTCGGCCCCGCGCTGGCGCAGGACGCCGAGGCCGGCCGCTCCCACGTCTACGACCCCGGCTACGGCCACCGCTACCGGCCGCTCGGCCGCCCCGACCGCTACCGGAAGGCCACCCCGTGACCGAGCCGCAGCCCGCCCCGCCCGCCCGCCGCCCCGCCGCGGACGCCGGCCCGGCCGAGCACGAGCTG
>DATMVO010000034.1:0-18867 GCA_035563115.1 Solirubrobacteraceae bacterium | reverse complement strand
CGCCTCGCCGACCTCACCGGCGCCGACCTCCGCGACGCCGACCTCCGCGGCGCCGACCTCTCCGAGGCGCTCTTCCTCACCAGCGCCCAGCTCACCGCCGCCCGCGGCGACCGCGCGACCAAGCTCCCCCGCCGCCTGCGCCCGCCCGTCCACTGGCAGCGCCGCGCCGCGCAGCCGCCGCGCCCCCGCTGACCCACCCCCACGACGAGCGGCTATCCTCCCTCGCCGTCCCGATGGGGATCCCGCGGAGGGGTGCCGGAGTGGTTGAACGGGGCGGTCTCGAAAACCGTTGTAGCGGTAACCCCGCTACCGAGGGTTCGAATCCCTCCCCCTCCGCCTCAGCACAGTGATCCCCAGCAGCCATCGGACTTTTTCGCACGCTGCTGGGCTGTGCTCGAAGGCAGTTCTTGTGCCGGTGAAGACCGGCCAAGACCGCCTGAGAGGGGCAACGACTGCCCCACAACTGCCCCACACCTGGTCAGCGCCGCTGTCCGCGGGTGGGGTCGTGGAGCTGTCGCGCGACGTAGAAGGCATGGCTGCCTCACGTGTCGCGCTCGATGACCAGCGTGCTCCTGTCGGCGCCGCGTTCGGTCGCCTCGCGCTCTCGAAGAGCGAGGCGGCTGACGCCCTCGGTGTCAGCGTCGACTTCCTGGAAGAGCACGTGATGCCCGAGCTGCGCATCGTCCGCCGCGGACGCCGGAGGTTGATCCCGGTTCGCGTGTTGGAGAGGTGGCTCGAGGAGAACGCCGCTCTTGCCGTGGAGGGCCGGCGCCGCGCCTGAGGGCGAGTGACAACCACTCGCCTGAGAGGAACGGCATGCCCACTCGCAAGACCACGAAGAAGCCCAACGCGCCGGCGAAGGCCCGGTCCACGGCCGGGATCGAGGAGCGTCACGCGCGCACGTGCGCGAGCCGCTCCGGCGGCCGGTGCTCGTGCACGCCGCAGTTCCGGGCCGAGGTCTACGACCGCCGCGAGAAGCGGCGGCTGCGCAAGACGTTCGCGAGCAAGGCGGAGGCGAAGGCGTGGCGGGCGGACGCGCAGTCGTCCCTCCGCCGCGGCGAGATCACGGGCGCGAAGAGCTCGACCCTGAACGAGGCGGCGGCTACCTGGCTCAAGGGCGCGCAGGCGGGCGCGGTCCGCAACCGCTCTGGCGACGTCTACAAGCCGAGCGTCCTGCGCGGCTACGAGCAGGCGCTGCGCATCCGCGTGCTTCCGGACCTGGGCGCGATCTCCCTGACCGACCTGCGGCGCGGCGACCTGCAGGCGCTCGTCGACCGCCTGCTGGAGGACGGTCACAACCCGTCGACCATCCGCAACACGCTGCTGCCGGTTCGCGCGATCTTCCGCCGCGCCGTCGCTCGTGGGGAGGTGTCGGTCAACCCGACGCGCGGGCTGGAGCTCCCCGCCGTCCGCGGCCGGCGCGACCGCATCGCCTCGCCGGAGGAAGCGCGGCAGCTCCTCGATGCGCTGGAGCACGACCGCGCGTTGTGGGCGGCGGCGCTGTACTCGGGCCTGCGCATGGGCGAGCTGCGCGCGCTGCGGTGGGAGGACGTCGACTTCGACCGCGGGCTGATCCACGTGCACCGGACGTGGGACGACCGCGAAGGGCCGGTCGAGCCGAAGTCGCGCGCGGGCCGGCGGAGCGTTCCGCTCGTCGGGCTGCTCCGCGCGGAGCTCGTCGCGCAGAGGCTCGCGTGCGCATGGTCCGAAGGGCTCGTGTACGGGCGCTCGGCGACGTCGGCGTTCAACCCGCGGACGATCAACCTGCGTGCCAACCGCGCGTGGACGGCGGCTGGCCTGACGCGGATCACGCTGCACGAGTGCCGCCACACCTTCGCGTCGATCATGATCGCGGCGAACATCAACGCGAAGGCGATGTCGGTCTACATGGGCCACGCGAGCGTCATGGTCACGTTCGACCTCTACGGCCACCTCATGCCCGGCAACGAGAACGAGGCGGTTGGCCTGCTCGACGCGTTCCTCGCGCGGACGGCGGCGTGACGGTGGCGCAGATGGCGGTCCGTGCGCGACACTGGAGGGCGATGGAGTTCTCGGTCACCCTCGATGGCGAGCCAGAGGTAGACGGGACGCTGCCGGCCACAGACGTCGCCCGCGTCCTGTCGTCCCTTGCGGACGCGGTCGAGAAGGTGATGGTGGCGGCGCCCTCCCTCGGCTTGTCCAGCGTCGAGGCGCACCGCCTCACGCTCACTGCGGACGCCGCGACCTCGGCCGCCGTCGACGCCCTGGTGCATGCGGTAGCGCAAGGCGCGGACCCGCGGGCGGCTCGCGCGCTCCTCGGCTTGGCCGACAGCATCGGCGTCGGCGAGCGGTACCGGGCCGTCGTCCTGAGCGGCTCCGGCACGGCGGGAGAGGACGAGACGCGGCTTGACGCGGAGGTCGTGCGACGGCTCCGGTCCTCCACGCAACGCGATTCGGGCGTGCCACGCGCGCTCGCGGACGCGGACGCGGCGTTCAACGCTCGCCCGACCCTGGCCGACCTGGCTGAGCGTCAGGGCGTGACGGGTCCGGTGAACGTCGCCCGCCTCTACGACGCCGCGGCGACCGACGAGGAACGCGATGTGTTCATGGCCGCCATCGCTGAACTCGGTTAGTGCAAGCGCACGAGGTCCCGGCCGGGGCGCTCGCGATCGACACCGACGCCTCCTCTGCGGTCCACTGGGGCCGCGGACGGCAGGCTGAGTTCTCGGCGTTGATCGACGGGCACGAACTGGCGATGCCGTTCGCGGTCGTCGGCGAGCTGTGGGTCGGCTCGATCCATGCCGGCCACGGCGGGCGTCGGCGCGGGGCTCTGGCACATGCGATCGGCGACCTGTGGGTCGCGGCGTGCTGCCTCGTATACGGGCTGCCGCTGGTGACAGCCAACCTGCGTGACTTCACGACGATTCGCCTGGTGGAGCCGCGACTGCGGCTTGTGCACCCCGATCTCTAGCTGCTGCCGGAGCTGCGGCTCCTTGCCGCTTCACGTTCGAAGGAGCAGCGGCGTGGCAGTCACCAGCCACGGGCACGGGCACGGGCACGGTTATTGTCCTGTCGATGGACGCGACCGACCCTGCGGCGGGTGCCAACCTGCTGGCCCGGATCTCGAACGAGATCGTCAAGGCGCAGAAGCACTACTTCGGCAAGGGGCCCGTCGGCGCGAAGTCGTACATGTTCGACGACATGCTCTTCGTCGTCATGCACGGCGGCCTGACGACCGCCGAGGAGACGATGCTCGACTTCGGGGAGGCAGACCTCGTCCGGCAGTTCCGTCAGACGTTCGAGAACCGGATGACCGAGCACCTGACCGGCGTGATCGAAGATCTCACCGGGCGCAAGGTCCTCACCTACCAGTCGCAGGTCCTGTTTCAGCCCCATCGCGTGATCGAGATGTTCGTCTTCGACGACACCGCCGCCGAAGGAGCACGTGCCGCGACCGCCGAAGGGCAAACGACGGACGGAGAGATCGGCGAGGCCACCGCGGACGCGAGCCTCGATGCCCCGTCGAGCAGCGGTCGGTAGCTCGCGCCTTCTCCGACAACAGGGGTGCTGTGAGAGGTTCCTCGAAGACCCGAGGCCGGCGCGTCTGTGCGGCGACGTGGGCGACGGGGCCGGTTAAGGCAACGGAGCTAGCCGGCATCCGCCGCGTGCCTGCTCGACACGGCCCGCGTCGACGTCGGCACGCGCCTCGCCGTCCTCACCGAGCAGGACGGCGGCGCAGCAGGTTGTTGGCGCGTTCACCTCTGCACCACTTGCGGTGGTCTCGTGAAGTCGGGGATCAGATGGAGACGAGAGCGGCCGGGCGTTCGCCGCGCTCGCTGACCGTCACGTAGTCGGCGACGATCGCGTCGAGTTCGTCCTTGCTCTTCAGGCCGCGCTCGATGAGGAAGGAGCGGCCGCGCTGGCCGGGGGTGGGGCAGTCGGTGAGGCGCACGACGCCGTGGACGCGCTGGCCGTAGACGACGCGCTGATCCGCGCCGATCGTGTATCGCGCAAGCTCCTTGCGCTCGCCGATGGTCGGGTTGCCGGTGGGCGCCGGGGCGGTGTGGCTCCAGCGGGCGGTCGAGCCGTAGCCCTCGACGTCGGTCTCCTCGTAGCGAGCGGCATCGCCGCGCTCGTTGACCATCGCGGCCTGGACGTCGCGCAGCTCGCGGGTTCGGTCGGCGGTGGGCGTCGGCTTGACGGCGAGGAGGCGCTTGATCTCGGCGCTGGCCTGGTCGAGCGTGCTCGGAGTCGTGAAGCTCTGGCCGGTGCGCTCGGCGAGGGTCTTGAGGTAGCGCATCTGCTTGGGGGTGGGCTTTGCGGGCATGTTCGGCGTCCTCCAGGTGGTCGGGATCGAGGTCGCCAGGCGTTTCGGCCAAGGGGATGCGAACGCACGCGACACGTTCGGTCCGTAGGACTCGGCGTCAGCCGACGCGCTAGCGCGACACGTGGTGTGGCGGATTGCCTCCTCCGGGCCAGCCTTGGGGCGTTCCTCGTGTTCCCGGTCCGCCTGGTGGACCCGGACATGCGGGCCCACCTTGAGCGGGTCGTTTCTCAAGCCGCTGTCGCCACCGGCTCGTCTACCGCCGCCTCCGCGCGCTCGACGGCGTCCTCGATCTGCCGCGCGAGCCGGTCGATCAGGCCGGCCGCACGCTCGATCGTCGCCAGCTCGGTGCTCTGCGACCACGATGCGAGGTACGGGATCGAGTAGCCGCCCGTGTCGAGGCCGAGCGAGCCGCAGACGGTGTAGGCGACCGACTCGACGACCAGCTCCTCCTCCGCATAGGTGAGCGTGTCGTCGTCCGCGTCGGGCTCGGCGCGCAGCAGCGCGTGCGCGAGCTCGTGGACGAGGGTCCTGACCTGTGCGTTGACGCTGCGGCCGGACGCGATCGTGATCTGCTTCGTCTCGAGGTTGTACGTGCCGCCCTTCTGCGCAGGCAGCTCGGCGACCCTCACCGACGACCCGATGTCGCCGGCGAGCAGCATGAGCTGCGGCCACACGTCGGCCAGCTCGTCGCCCTCGAGCTGCACGAGCGGCGGGTCCAGCGGCACCGGCTCGGCCGGGGCGGGGAGCGGGTCGACCTGCGAGCGGTCGAAAACCGGCCCGAGCTTGAACCGCGTGGGCGGCTTGTCGTCCGGCACCGCGCCGGCGGCCTTCCACTCGGCGATCGCGCGCTTGCTCGGCGGCATCGGCGTCCAGATGCGGATCGACTGCTCGCCTTTGCGGACCCCGTAGCCCAGGTTCAGCCACGCCCGGAACCCGGCGACCCGGGTCGCCTCCGGGCACTGCATCGCGATCAGCAGCTGGTTGCGCAGCGTGTACGTGTGGAAGTGGCGCCGGACAGCGAGCCACCGCTGCCAACCCTCCGTGCTCTTGAGCTGCTCGACGGCCTCCCGGGTCGTCTGCCGGTCGGCCTCGCGCCGGGCGGCGCGCTCCTCGTCGGTGAGCTGCTTGCGCGGCATCGCCGCACCTCCCCTTGGGATGGGGCTCCGCACGACGCGGAGCCGTCCCCGCCCGCCCGCACGCCGAAGGCGTGCCACCATCCGCGGGCCGTCGGCTTCGCGTCGGGCGGGCGCACGCCCGCTTCCGCCCTACAACGCGACGAGCCGGCACAAGGCCGGCTCGTCTAGAGGGTTCTAGGAGACGAAAACGAGAGGTTCTGCTTCTCTGATCGACCGCAACCGGTGAACCTTGAGCGGCGCTACTTCACCGGCCGAGCTCGTCGAACCGAATCGCGGCGCGTGACGCGACGACGAACTCGCCGTGCCAGTGCAGCAACCCGTCGCGCCGCAGTCCGTCGACTGCTTCGGTGACAGCCATCTCAGGCTCGTCGAACGCCCGCGAAAGATCATCGCGGTGCAGCGGGGCGGGATGGTGGGCGAGGACGTGGTGAAGCACACCGTGCTCCATCGCGTCCTCAGCGGGCAGCTCGGCCCGATCTTCAGGGGTACGCTCGACGCGCATGGAAGGTCCTTTCTTCCGTGCCGCGCCCCCGACCGCTTGCCCGGCGGTGCGGGGGCAACTTGGTTGGCAGATCGCTCCGTAGGGCGCGGAGCGGAAAAGTTCGCCCCGCCCACGCGCAATTGGCGCGTGGGCGCTCGGGCGACGCGGTCAGGCGGCCTGCGCCACCGGCTCTTCGACCGGCTCGGTCGTCGTGGTTTCCGAGACCTCGCTCGAGGGCTCGGGGGCCTCAGGCTCGGCGAGCTCGATGAGGCGGTCGCCGATGCCGTGCGGCACGACGCCGTAGCCGTGCTCGCCACGCAGCTCGACGATCGCGGTCTGGCGCTGGGCTCGCGTCATGGTCGCGGCACGCTCGGCGAGGTCGAGCAGCAGCGCGTCACGCTGGCGCTGGATCCGCTCGGCCTCCTCGCGGTCGGCAGCGCGCTTGTCGCGCGCCTCGCGGATCGGCTTCACGACCTTCTCCGGCAGCATGTCGATGAGCAGCTCGTCGAGCAGCTCCTCCGCACTGCCGGTCCACGGCAGCCCCGCGCCGCTGTAGGTCGAGAACGTCAGGCCGTAGGTCGACCGCGAGGACGGTGCGACCGCGGTCTCGTCGGCGTGGCGGGCCATGGCGACCAGGGCCAGGCAGCGGCCGGCGATCTCCCCGGACGTCTTCGCGCCCTCGAGGAACTCCTTGGCCTTCGTCGCCGCCTCGCGGGCGGACAGATACTCGCGCTTGACCTGCGTCTTGGTCGGCGTCTCGGTGACCCAGCCGGGGAACCCGTAGCGGGCGCCGCGGGTGGCGAGCCGCTCCAAGCCGCCGACGAGGTCGACCGACGTGAGGATCTTCATCACGCGGGCGTCGATCTTGACCTTGGACAGGTGCTTGACCAGCGCGATCCCGAGCTCGTCGTTGCGCGCGGCCGCGGCCGCGCGGGCGGCGAGGTCGGCCGCGCGCTGCTCGCGCTTCTGCGTCTTCAGGGCCTCCTCGTCGACCGGTGCGGGCGCCGCGCCCGTCCGCGGGGTGGCCGGCTCGCCGTGGGCCCCATTCGGGAACGCGTCGTCGCCCTCGTCGCCGGCCCGCGCCTGGAGCACCGCGCGCGCGGCGGCCAGGTGCCGGGCGATCGTGTCAGCGGCGAGCTGGTCGGCGACCTCCTGGCCGACGATCAGGTGGGCGTGCCCCGAGTCGGCCGGGTGGACGGCGCCCAGCGAGACGGCCTGCTCGACCAGCTCGGGGTGGAGCTGGAGGGTGACGTCGCTGCTGGGGAACCCGCGAAGCTCGGCGATCTCCGCGAGCGCGGCGACCGTGTCGTCGCTGAGCGCGAAGCGGCTGACGGGGTACGTGACGCTCGCGACGTAGACGTCGTCCGGCAGGTCGGCGGCCTGTTCGTCGTGCCGGCCGATGAGGACCGAGATCGGGTCGTCGTTCAGCTCGCTCCACGTGGTGGGCGCGTCCCACGACTCGTACGGGCCGTCGAGCACGCGGGAAACGGCCACCGGGGGCAGGTCGGCGTGGATCTTCGCGAGCCTGGACAGCGTCTCGACCGCCCCGAGCGGGATCGTCTTCGCGACGATCTTCGGCCACAGCTCCTCGGGCAGGTCCAGGATCCGCAGCCGCTCGCGCACGACGCGCTCGCTCGCGCCCGGGACACGGGTCGCGATCTCGCGCGCCGTCAGGCGCCGGTCGCGCAGGCGCTTGAACGCGTGCGCCTCCTGCAGCGGGTTGAGCGGCACCGAGCCGAGGTTCTCGGCGATCGCGTCGTCGAGCCCGTCCGTGCGCTCGTCCGGCACGCGCACCAGCGCCGGGATCTCCAGGAGCCCGATCTGCGCCGCCGCCCGCGTGCGCCGCTCGCCCGCGGTCAGCGGGAAGTCGCCGCTCTCGTCGGCCGGCCGAACCAGGATGGGCTGGAGCACCCCGAGCGCCTTGATCGAGCGCGCGAGCTGGTCGATCTCCGCCTTCTCCGCGTCGTCGCGCGGGTTGAAGCCGTCGACGATCTTGATCTTCGACAGCGGGATCATCATCAGCTCGCCGCCCGCCGGCGCGCTCGCCGACTCCGTCTCCTGCACCTCGACCTGCGTCTCGGCAGTAGCCATGAGGCAACTCCTCATCACGTCGGGGACCCGCCCCGTCGGCGGGCCCTTCCCGACCCATCCGCGCGACGAAGTCGTGCCATCCTCGGGAGGGAGGGCCCGCTGACGTGGGCGGACTTGAGGCAACCTCGTCAACACGCCGCCGCGTGATGCTCCTTCTCCCATCTTCTCGAAGGTCGTGTGAGGGCGCGAGGCCCGAAGTTCGGGGGCGTGGTGACATTCGCCGAAGCCGTCGAGTGCGAGTAGCACACCCGATGCCGGTTACGAACGGGCTTCAACCTTTGGAGTCGATCGTCTCCGTTACGAGCGGGTGCGGTTGTTCGGCACTTTCGACACGGTCGGGAGCGACGAGAACCGCCATCGCTGAAAGCTTGCCTTTGGAGCCCGCGGGCACGCCGAGTCCGAGCCAGCGTCCGAGTGTTGAGCGTTCGAACCGCGAGCTACCCAACGCCGCGAGGCGGTCGTTGAGCTCAGTGCGTAGCTCCTGTGGCACAGACACGACCGTGATCGCAAAGTCGTCCCCGAACACCAGCGTCATGTCATGCGGTTGACCATCTCGTTTCGACCTACGCGCGAGCTGATCGACGCCGGCGGCGATGCGCTCTCGCGTAGCGCGACTGGTCTCGAGAATCATGACCTGAGCTTCAATCGCGCCCGGCGATTCGGTTGCCGCTATCGCGTCAAGGAGGTCGCGAGTTGCGCGGTTCAACTTCTGTCGTGGGCGACGAGTCTGCGGACTCAGTCCTCGCTCCCCGTACAGGTAGGCATCGAGGGGATCGGTGTGGCTGTTCAACTGCATGAACGCACCACTGAGGTCCTGGTCATCGAAGAAGAGACCGTCGTCGAGGTACTTCATGAAGAAATCGAGTTCGTCCATAGCCCAGATGCGCTGACGGTTGGACCGCTGCCGTCTCATCACGTAGTGGACGAGCTGGGCCGGACGCTCAACCAGGTCGCAGATGGTCTCGAGCGAGTGGATGTCCACGATCCAAGGCGCGCGCGCCTCGGCCGGTAGGAGCCCGGCGTCCTGCAGCTGCCAGGCAGCAGGGACGACTGCCGACAGCTCCTCCAGTGTCACTGCGACGCGGACGACGCGTGTCACGCCGTCGAGGTCCAGCTTCAGCGGCTTGCCCGCCCTGTCGATGACTTTCGACGCTTCGCCGTCGGCGAGTGCGCGCCGGGCCCGCTCGAGTTGGTGGTGGGCCTCGGTGACCAGCTCCGTAAGACCCGTCTCGAGCCGTTCAGGGGCGGCCCGCCGCGCGCTCGGTGCGAGGGCACCCGACTTCGCCTCAACGAGGACGAGGACTGTGCCCGCGCGTAGAACCCCATCAGCTTCGCCTTGCTCGACACCGGTGCCATCTACGGATGGCAACTCGTACTTCACGGATGTCTCAGCCCAGTCAGCGACCAGGCTGCGCCGCAACGCCTCGATTGCTCGTTCTTCAAGGCGCTCACCGCGCCGACGACGGAACCGCTGCCAGGTCTTCTGGTCACTCTTAAGTGCGTCTGTGAGCACGTCCCGGATGGAGAAGAAGACGCTTTCGATACTTGACGCGAGGTATCGGTCGTCGCCCGAGTGAACGATCGGCCGAACTCGCATGACCTCAAGTTCGCCTCCGATAGCTCGAGGCAGGTCGTCCGAGTAGAGCGCCGAGTCTGCGCGATTGCCAAAATTCACGCAGTACAGGTCGAGGAACGCTTGGGCGGCTTCGGGAGTGACGCCGGCATGCGCGGCGAGCTGGTCGGCGGTGAACGCTGCGTGCTGACCGGCTCCGGCGAACGCCATGACCTTGGCCAGAGTGTCGATCCGCTCGTTGGCGTCGGCTGCGCTGAGCGCCGCAAGCTCCTCAACGTGGGGTGCCCCCGCGTCCGAGGGAAGCGGTCCGCCGCGGCGGCGTTCACGGACGGCATCTCTCAGCTCGTCGGCAAAGGTCAGCGCGGCCTGCGCGTGATCGCGTACTCGCTCGCGGGGGAGCGAAGCAAGCGAGGTGCACAGCGACAGCGCCTCGTCGACAGTGAATCCGATTTTCTCTCGTAGCGAACTGTCAAAGGGCCCGAAGAGCTCCCTGAGCGTGGCGCGCTCTTGCCACTCGTACGAGAGCGAGCGGACGCCGATGCGATGGGTTCGCAGACGTACCCGCATCTCGAGGTAGGAGTCCGTCGCGTGTTTGCCGCCGGCCTGTCGATACTGGAACCACATCGGCACCCACTCGAGCGCTTCGTGGACTAACTCTGCGAGGCGGAACGGGTTCGGGCTGCCCTGCGCTAGCTGACGCTTCGTCGGAGCGCGGGTCGGTCGCGAGTTCTCCCGATCTAAAAGCACGTGCGCCACGTACTCGGTCGTCGCGGAGGACGCGGAGGCGTTCAGCGGTCTGAGAGTCCCGGGTCGCACGATGCCCGCCGTGCTCCACAGAGTGAACAGCACGTCGAACGCATCGAACGGCGCACAGAGGTCGGCGATCGTGCGCCGGATGCGAGCGATTCGTTCCGGCACACGCTCAACCTCGATCTGCATGGCCTGGCGGAACTTGTCGGCGTCAGGATGCTCTGCGTCGAGCCGCATCCCGACCACAGGTCCGTCCTGGATGACCTCCAGAGGACCGGCAGCGAAGCCGCGACGAACGGGCGCACTCTTCTGCTTTGGTTCGTCGCGTCCCTCGAGTCTTCGCTGCCGCTTGCGGTTGCGTCGGCCCACGACATCGAGCCTACGAGAAACGCGGGAAGGTCCGGCACGCGAACGGCTAGGCCGGTTCGAACTTTCTCGCGCTCGCGGGCGACGAATGCTCCGCGGCCTCCGGAGTCGACAGCGCGATGAAGGCGAACTCGCCGTTGATGAGGGGCACCTCGTCCGGCGCCCGTCGCGCCCAGGCGAAGAGCTGATCCCAGCTGAGCTGCCCTGCCCACATCGCCTCGGCGCGTTGAACGGGTGTCATCGACCAGAGCTCGCTCCGGCCTTCTGCGCGCGCGGCGGCGGCCGCGTGCGTTGTCGTGGTGGGCTCCATGGCGAGCTCCCGTCGCAGGGTGCGGCGCGCCGTTAGGCGCGCCGCACGGTGGCGACTAGACCGCGACGGGCTCGCCGGCGGGGACGGTGTCGCCCGTGGCGTCCGGCGCGACCGGCTCGGAAGCGACCGGCTCCTCCTTGCCGGCGCCGCGGAGGTAGTCGACGGTCCGGGCGACGATGATCACGCGCTCGTGCCAGACGTCGTTGTCGTCGCGCCACTCGCGCTGCTCGAGGCGGCCGGCGACGGCGACCTCGCGGCCCTCCTTGAGCCACTGGGCCGCCGACTCGGCCTGCTTGCCCCAGACCTCCACGGTGAAGAAGTCGGCCTTCTTGCGGGAACCCTTCGCGCGCGGGACCGCGAGCCGGAAGGTGGTGACGGGGCCGTGCTCGGTCTGCGTGACCGGCTGGGGGTCGGCGGTGAGGTTGCCGATCTGCTGGGTGGTGTTCATGAGGGCCTCCTGGGGAAGCGGGTTGGCTGTTGAGCCCGTCGCTGCCGGCGACCGGCGCGCGGAGCCGAGCCCTCAAGGCGAAGGGGAGTCGCCGTCAGGCGACCGAAGCGCCGACCGGCGCCGGCGAACATGCAGGGCGACATGCCAACCCGCTCGCGGAAGGCGGCCTCGTACGACATCTCGGGCGATGGACTCACGCCTCCTCAGTCGCGCACGAAGCCGGTGACCCCCGTCAACTCAAAGGGGGGTGTTTGCGCACTGGCGCGACTTCAGTGATAGAAATCCGCAAAGCCGTTTCGTGAAACACGCGTGTGCAGCTTGCGGGAGCTCATGGCGCGACCAGACACAGTCGATCTAGAACACGAGTACGTCGCGCACCGCGCAGCGGTGATGGCGATGCTGCGGGCCGAGTTCGGAGGCCTGCACGAGCAGCACGACGAGCTGTACCAGGAGGCGTGGACCGAGCTCCTGGAGCTGCGTGCCAAGGGTCAGCGCGTCGAGAAGCTGCGTGGGCTCCTGAAGACCATCGCCTGGCGCCGGGCGCGCGACACGTTGCGCAAGATGCGCCCGGATGCGATCGATCCGGCGAGCGTGACGCTGCGGCTGGAGCCGGACACCGATCCGCTTCCGGACGAGCAGACGCAGGTCCGCATCGACGCCGCGGTCCTCCGGCAGATCATCGACCGGCTCGAGCCCCGGCAGGCCGCCGCGCTCAAGCTGCGCTTCGACTGGCACCTCAACCGCACGGAGATCCAAGAGCGCCTCGGGGTCAGCGAGAAACGTCTGGAGAAGATCGTCACCGAGGCGTACAAGGCTGTTGCGGAGGAGGCCGGGCTTGACGCGAACGGCGAGCGGCGGTGGACGAGGAAGCAGCGGAGCCTGCTGCTCGCGTGCGAGATGGGCCTCGCCACGTCGGCGCAGCGCGAGCGCGCGCAGCGGATGATCGACGAGGACCCCGGCTGTCGGGCGATGCTGCGCGAGATGCGGTCGACGCTCAACGACGTCGCCGCGGCGCTGCCGGTGCCGGTCATCGTCACCGAGCGCAAGGCGCCGGACGTCCTACCGATCGTCGACCGACTCGGGGACGTCTGGGCGAACGTCAAGCACGCCGTCTCGAACCTCCTCGGCCGCGGTCCCGGCTCCTCGACCGCCCTCGAGCAGACCGCCGGCGCCGGCGGTGTGGCGCTCGGCGGAGGTGTCGCCACCAAGGCGGTGATGGCGTGCCTCGCCGTCGGAGGTGCGGCGGTCTGCGTGCAGAGCGGCGTGTTGCCGGGCTTGAGCGGAGAAGCGCCTGCGCCGGCTCCGGCGCCTCAGCAGCGGCCCGAAGCGGGCGGTGCGACGGTCGTGTCCCAGCGGGAGCGGGCGGCGGCGAAGGTCATCGTCCGTGCCGCGACACCAACGCCGCAGCGCGAGAAGCCCGAGCCGAAGCCCAAGCGGAAGGCGAAGCCGCAGACACGCGAGCCGCAGCCGACCTCCGCCGCGCCGACGAGCTCTCCGCAGGCGACGCCGGAACCGTCTCCCGTGCCGGAAGGGACGACCGAGTTCGGTCCCGGGGCGGTCGGCAGCAGTCCCGCACCCAAGATGCCAGCGGCCGCTCCCGCAGACGGGGGTGGGGAGTTCGGACCGTGACGCGACGTAGAGAGCAGACCCTCGATCCGGAGACCCGCATGTCGCACGTTCGTCACCTGCCGCGCCTCGTTCTGCTCGTCATCCTGCTCGGCACCCTGATCCCCGCCGGACGCACGGAGGTCGCCGCCGCGGGGACGTACGACGTCTACGCGTGCGACCGAAGCCAAGGCGGTGGCGGCGTCGCGAGCTGGGCGCTCAGCGCCGACCCGGGGCATACCGCGTACGTCGCGTGCCCGACGACGGACGACACCCACGGCATCGTCGCGCGCAGCGTCTGGGACAACGCGGGCTCGGCGTACGGCCAGGGGGCATACGCGATCTTCGACGCGCCGGCCGGCAACGTCGTCGAGAGCCTGAGCGCGACCATCTTCCTGCGGCGCCCCAACTGCGATTGGAGCGTCGGCGTCGTCGCCGGCGATCGAGACCTCGGCGGCGTCGGCGTGTTCCACCTGACCGGCGGCTTCTGCGCTGCTGACGGCATCGGCTGGGTGCGCCAGGAGAACCTCGGCATCAACGCGCCACGGGTTCGGATCGAGGCCCGCTGCGCCGCCGCGTCCTGCGTGCGAGGCCAGGCCGTCTCCGGCGGTTCCGGAACCGCTGAGGCGCGCCTTCGCGACGTGCGCGTGCGCGTGCGGGACGACATCCCGCCGACGATCACGAACGGCCGCGGCACCCTGTGGGGCGGTGGCTGGCACAGCGGGTCGCGCACGATCGGCTTCGACGCGACCGACAGCGCGGGCATCAGCCAGGCAGCCGTGTTCATCGATGGCGCCCAGGTGCAGCGCAACGGGAAGGCCTGCAACTTCACGCTTCGCGCCCCGTGCCCGAATGAGGGCATGTCGGCGACGATCGAAACCGCCGGTCTCAAGCCCGATGGAGCGCACACGCTGACGCTCCACGCAGTCGACGCGGCGGGCAACCCGGTCAGCGTCGATCAGCGCATCCACGTCGACAACACGCCGCCCGGCCAGCCGATCGACCTTCAGGTCGCCGGCGGAGACGGGTGGCGGGCGGCAAACGACTTCGACGTCTCGTGGAGGAATCCGGAGGAGTCCGGCGTCGCCCCGATCGCGGGTGCGGTCTACCAGCTGTGCCCGGTGGGCGGCGATCAGTGCATGGTCGCGAACAAGAGCGGTTCCGGCCTCGACCGACTCGACGACCTCAAGCTGCCCAAGGCCGGCGAGTACACGCTCAGGGTCTGGCTCGTAGACGCGGCAGGAAACCACGACGCCAAGACGGCCGCCGCGCCCGTGCGCCTGCGCCTGGACGAGCTCGCACCCGATCTCGCGTTCGAGCCTCTGAACCCGGCGGACCCGACGCTCATCAGCGTGCGCGCCGACGAGCGCGACTCTGGCATCGCCCAAGCTCAGATCGAGGTCAAGGCCCGCTCGAGCGCCACCTGGATGCCGCTGCCGACGACGGTCGAGAACGGTCGGTTCACGACGCGCCTGGGGGACGAGTACATGAAGGACGGCGTCTACGACCTCCGTGCTCGCGCTGTCGACCGGGCCGCCAACGAGCGCACGAGCGACACGCGGACGGACGGCGCCAAGGCCGAGGTGACGATGCCGATCCGCGTCAAGACGCGACTGCGCGTGGGCGTCAAGCGCGTGGGTGCCAAGCGCGTCCGATACCGCGCGAAGCACCGGGTCGGCTATGGGCGGTCCGTGCGTCTGGTGGGGCGGTTGACGACGCCCGACGGGAACCCCGTCGCGGACTCGGAGGTGCTCGTCTACTCGCAGGCGCGGAGCTCCGGCGTCGTGCGACAGCTCATCGGGACGCTTCGGACGTCGCGCAAGGGTGGGTTCTCGTTCCGCGTGCCGAAGGGCGTGAGCCGCACGGTGCGGTTCCGGTACGGCGGGACGGCGAACGTGCGCAGCGCGACCCGAGACGTCGACCTGCTCGTGCGTGCGCGGAGCACGGTGCGCCCGTCGCGCCGCCGGTTCGTGAACGGCGAGACGCTCCGTCTGCGTGGGCAGCTCCGCGGCGGGAACATCCCGGCCGAGGGCAAGCTCGTGGAGCTCCAGGTGATGCTCCGTGGTCGCTACCGGACGTTCGCGACGACGCGGGCGGATCGACGCGGGCGGTGGTCGTACGACTACCGCTTCGACGGCACGCGCGGGCGGCAGGTCTACCGGTTCCGCGTCCGTGTGCCGCACGAAGCGACGTACCCGTACGAGACCGGCGTCTCGCGCGTGGTGAAGGTGACGGTGCGCGGGCTGTGAAGGCGCGTGACCGGTACAACTTCCGCTCGGCGGGGTTGAGGGAAAAGCGAAGGCTCTTGGGAGGGCGGAGATGATCCGACGGCTGGCAGACCGATTCACGTACGCGAACGTCGTGGCGACGCTCGCGCTCTTCATCGCGCTAGGGGGAACCTCCTACGCGGCGGTGCAGCTGTCGCGCAACAGCGTCGGCACACAGCACATCAAGCCGGGCGCGGTGCGCTCGTCAGACGTCAAGAACCGGTCGCTCGAGGTGGCCGACCTCAGCCCGCGCGCACGAGCTTCGCTCAGAGGCCAGCAGGGGCCTGCCGGGCCGGCGGGCGCTGCAGGCCCTGCCGGCGCGTCGGCGGCGAAGTACTTCGCTGCGGTCGCGGCGAACGGCTCGCTCGTCCGCGGCAACGCGACGAGCGGCGGCAACGCCGGGAGCCCGGGGCAGTTCGTCGTCGGCTTCGCCGAGCGTGTGAGCTCGTGCGTCTACTCGGCGACGGTCGGAACGACGGACGGGACCGCGCTCGGCGCGGCACGTGCCACGGTGCGGGACCTCGACGGGAGGGTTGGCGTGCAGACGTACGACGCGGCGGGAAACCCGGCTGACCTGCCCTTCCATCTCATGGTCGCCTGCTGACGTTCGCTCGCGGCGTGGATCTTCCTAGGTCGTAGGGCCCGAGCGGGTCTGTGCATCGATCTGCTCGGCGCGGGTGACGAGAGCTGACAGCGGCATGCCGAGCGCGGAGGCGAGGCGACTCAAGTTGCGCAGCGAGGGATTGCGCTCACCGCGCTCGACGCTCTCCAGGTAGGCGGCCTCGAACGAGGACTTCGCGCTCAGCTCGTGCGCGGCGAGCCCGAGGGAGGCGCGCCGCTCCCGGATCGCGCGTCCCAATGCGCTCGAAGACACGACGTCGCTCATGTCGCGGACGATAGCCGTGCGTCTGCCCGGACCATCGATGCTGGTCCGGGCGCGCGCGGGATCACGGCTTGGAGACCATGGGCGCTCCACCTCCCTTCGGGGGATCGATTCGGCGCCAGAACAACCCGCTTGGTCAGTCAGATGTTTCAATAGAGGAGATTTTCACAATCTCCGCGCCCGGAGGAGTCGTCCATGCCGCCGCACACGAGCATCGCCGCCGAGTACGCCAGCGCTGTCGCGCATCCCGTTCGCTATCTGCTGGTCGGCCTTCTGGCCGAGGGGCCTCGGACGGTGGCGTCTTTGGCGAGCGAGTTGGACGCGACCGAGGACACCGTCGTCGCCCACGCGAAGGCGCTGCGCGACTTCGGCGTCGTGGAGGAGCACAGCGGCCCCAATGGCATGCTGACCTACGAGCTGCTGCGCGACCCCATTCTCTTCGACACCGCCTGGTCGAAGCTGCCGGTGGAGAGCAGGCGCACGCTGGTCGCCACATCGGTGATGCAGTACTGCGCCGCCGCGAGCGCGGCGGTCGATCGCGGCGGGTGGGACAGAGACGACGTCCACATCACTCGCACCACGGTGAAGGTCAACGAGCTCCGGTGGGGTTCGATGCGGCGCATGATGGACGGAACGCTGAACTCGCTCGGCGACCTTGCCGAGCAACCGGTACCGGAGGACGGCGAGACGTTCCATGCGACGGCGATGATGCTGTTGTTCACACACGGACCGGCGGAGTCCGCCGGTTCGGTGCCTCCCGCCGCCATTTCGCAGGCCCACGACGGTGAGTGGTCGCCGGACACCCTGCGGGCGCTGGAGCTGGTAGAGGAGCTGGGCGAGCTCATGGTGGAGCCGGGCACCGACTGGCAGCGTGTCGGCAACCTGGCCGGGCAGGTCCGCTTGATCGCGCGCGCCGCTGCCGGCGCGCCGCTAGCCGCACCGACGCTCGTGGACACGCCGCGCGCTGAGCCGCCGAGCGCGGCACGACCGGCCGAGCGCCCAAGCGCCGGCGCAACGAACCTCTCCCCGGACCAAGTGCAACGCGCGGTCCTGGAGCTGCTGATCGTCAACCATCCGGCTCCCACGGGCATCGAGGAGATGGCGCGCATGGTCGGCAGCGGGATCGACGCCAGAGACGCCGTCGATGATCTGCTCGGCCTCGGCTTGGCGCAGTCGGCCGGCGACCTCGTTTGGGCGACGCGCGGGGCCAAGCAGCTCGCCAGGCTGTTCGAGTTCGAGGCGTCGCCGTCCTAGCGGTGCACGACGAACAGCGCCTTGGTGTGCAGAAGCTCGTCAGCGGTGGGAGACATCTGCACGCCGGTCGACTGACCTAGGCAGCGGAACACGCGCATCCCCACCGAGTCCAGCGCGGCCCGGACCTGCGCGAGGGGATGATGGCGTTCCACGATCGTCGCCTGCTGACGTCGGTAGTGCTTCCCGTCTTCGGGAGCCAGTACGTCGATGCGTACGCCGGTCAAGCCACCAGGCTCGAGATCGGCCGGTCCGTCTCCTCGCCAGAGGACCAGCTCGCGTCCGGGTGCTCCTCCCACGATGAAGCTCGTGTCGGTGCTGTGGGTGGTGCGGAACATCAGAAGCGTGTTGAGGTCGAAGACCGCGACCCCGGTTGGGGCGAGGTTGCGGGCGATGCCAGCGAACGCGCTCTGAAGCTCGGCTGGGCTCAGGAGATGATTCAGCGCGTCGTCCAGGCACAGGACGAGATCGAACTCTCCGATCACCGGCAGGGCCCGCATGTCCTGGCGGAACAGGCGCACATCGTCGCCGACGCGAAGCCGCGCCTCGTCGAGCATCGCTTCGGAGAGGTCGCACGCAGTGACGTCGAAGCGGTCGAGCAACGGGAGGAAGCTCGACCCGCTTCCGCATGCGACATCAAGCAGTCGACTTCCGCCCATGCCGGCTTCCCGGGCGTTCGCTTCGATCACGGCAAGCCAACGGTCGTAGTCGTAGTCAGCGGTCAACGACCCGTAGGCGGAGGCGATCGCTCCGTAGGGATCCATATGCGCTGAACCCGCTGCCGTTCAGGACTGTTTCACGTCTGCCGAATGCGACAGGGACGGACGTGCGGCTAGTGCTGCACGGCGCGGCGACCGCGACGAAGTTCGGTTGACGGCCCGGTTCGGAGTCACTGAGCACCCAATGGGGGGAGGGGTGCCGACCAGTTGACGCGACCTAGAGGGCGATGGCCTTCCAGGTGGCACCCGACTTCGACATCGCCGACGAGCGGTTCGTCGGCTTGGACGCTCCGCCACAGTCCCCGGTCGCTCCCCGACGGGGGCAGCCACGACTCCACGTGGGCGGTGCGATGGCGTTGGGGCTTGCGGCGGTGGCGTGCGCCGTGACCTTCGGTTCGGTCGGCTCGCGTAGCGCGAGCCACCCGGCGCGTCCTGCGGACGAACGGACGGTCGCAATCGCCGACGAGCAGCGCCCGTTGATCGCTTCGGCACCCGCGGGAACGTCCGGCGCGCGTCGCCGCCCGATGGTCGCGGTGCGGCGCGCTGAGCGGAACAAGCGGCGCGCAAGCACGCGCAACGTGCGGCGGAACCAACAGCGCACGCGTTCCGCGGCGCCCGTGCGTCCGGCGCCTGAGCCAGCGCGTGTTCCTGCACCGGCGCCGCCTCCTGCTGCGCCGCCGG
>DATMVO010000033.1:0-3413 GCA_035563115.1 Solirubrobacteraceae bacterium | reverse complement strand
TCCGGCGGCGGGGCGGCGCTGCCGTTCCTCCTGCGCGCGGGCGCGCCGGTGGCCCCGTCGGGGACGGCGTGGACGCCGGCGGCGCCGAACGCCGCGATCCCGGAGACGTACGCCGGCCTGTCCTCCACGATCACGGTCCCCGGCCCAGGCGCGCCGATCCAGGACCTGGATCTGCGGATCGACCAGCTGGCGCACGGCTGGCTCGGCGACTTGCGGGTCTACCTGTCGCACGACGGCGGGCCGCGGCGCGCGCTCGCCGTCCATCCCGGGCGGGGCGAGATGCGCGGCGGCACGTTGGCCGGGATGGTCTTCGACGACCATGCCGGGGCGCCGTTCGCGTCGCTCGCCGTGGGCACGGCGCCGGTGACCGGGCGGTACCGGCCGCTGGCGGCGCTGGAGGCGTTCGAGGGCGAGACGACGGCGGGGACGTGGACGCTGACGGTGGTCGACGACTGGGACGGGTCCACCGGCACGCTCGGCGGCTGGTCGCTCGGCTTCTCGACGCGGAGCACCGGCTGCGAGGACAACTCGGCGGTGGCCGCGACCGGCGCGGCTGCGGCCGTGGGCGCGACGGCCGCGACGATCGGCGGGACGGTCGACGCCGCGGGCGCGGCGACGGAGTACCGGATCGTGTGGGGCGAGACCGACGCGTACGGCTCCTCGACGCCGGTGGTGTCGGCGGGCGCGGTACGGGGCGCGGCGGCGCGGACGACGGCGTTGACCGGGCTCGCGCCGGAGACGACGTACCACTTCCGCGTCGAGGCGCTGCGCTTCGGCGAGCTCGCGTCGGCGGGCGAGGACCGGACCTTCACGACGACGGCCGTGCCTCCGCCGCCGGACCCCGAGCCGACGCCGGACCCCGACCCTGATCCCGCGCCCGTGTCGCCCGAGCCGGTCACGCCCGACCCGACCCCGGCGACGCCCGACCCGAAGCCCGTCGCGCCCGACCCCGTCCCGGTCACGCCGCCGACCACGAACCAGCCGACGGACGCCGGCCCGCGCGCCCCGGCCGGCGGCGCCGGTGGCACGGGCACCACCGGCGGCGGCTCGACCGGCGCCGCCACCGGCGGCTCCGGCTCCGGCTGGCTCGCCGACCCGGAGATCACGATCACGCCGCGGCCGGCGGCGCTCGCGTTCGCGTCCTCCGCCAAGACCGTCCGCGTGACCGGCGGCAAGGTCACGCTCCGCCTCACCGCCCCCGCCTCCGCGCGCGGCACCCTCACCCTCCGCGCCGGCGCGCGCACCCTCGGCACCGCCCGCTTCACCGGCCGCGCCGCCAGCACCACCGCCGTCACGGTCAAGCTCACCGCCTCCGGCCGCGCCGCGCTGCGCAAGGCCCGCGGCCACAAGCTCGCCGTCACCGCGCGCGCCACCGCCGCCGGCCGCACCGCGACCTGGAAGTTCACGCTCCGCGGCTGACGGCCCTGCTACTTCTCGCGGCGAACGCCTTTGAACGATCCACCCGTCGTCTTCACGTCCATGAAGCGACCGGTCTTCGTGTCGCGCTTCGTCCAGAGCCCCGTACGCGAACTCTGCGATTGCGAGCGACCGGTGATCGCGCCAGTGCGGCCGCCGCCCTTTGCACCGTTCTTCGCCATGTCTCGCATGATACGCGCTTACACCGCGCGCGTCACACGAACGGGAGCCAGCCGAGATCCGTTCCAGCCGCGATCAGACGCACGGCCGTAACGAGCCACAGCGCGACGACTGCGCCCGCTAGCCAAGCGTTGCGTCGGCGCGACAAGCGTGCGGCCAAGGGTGACTCTTCTCTGATGAGCGTCAAGGCCACGGCCAGTGTGCTCGGCACGACCAAGACAGCGAGCTTGTCTGTGAGTTCCGTGCTGCTCACGAAAGCCGTCATCGCGATCGCTGCGAGTGTGAGACCGAAGAGCAGACCACCGGGCCTGCTCACGTCGTTGCTGAGCACGAGAGGCAAGAGAACCTCGACTCGGTCAGGGCGTTCGGGCTCCGAGCTGTAGATCGAGATGAGTTCCTTCGTGTCCTGAGCCAGTTCGAGAGGGCCGACAGCGCCGCCGTGCGGCCCGATGGGCCCGACGCCCACCTTGGCACCGTCCAGTGTCACCACGCCAAGGTGGCCCTGCCGGAAGCTGACCGTGTGGTGTCCGACACTGGCATCGAGGCGTGCGCTTTTGGCATCCCCGAGCGAGAAGCGATGAACGGCCGAGCCACGCTCGAGCACGAGAGGCCGGTCCTCTACGAGCGTGATCACTGAAGGTTCCCGCAGCGGGATTTCGACATCGACGATGACTTCCCACCGTCGTCCGTACTCGCCAAGGACCGACAGGAAGTCATGGGCGTCGCGATCGGCCGCCGCGAGTTGCGCAGCACGCGCGATCATTGTGCTGTACGCCCGAACGACCGCGGCTACGGCGGCGAGGGTCGCGGGACGATTCTCCAGCCGCGGCAACGAGAGCAGAAAGTTCTCCGAGGTGGAGAACAGGGGCTCCGCTGGCTCGTTGAGCACGGCGACCAGTTGGGCGGCGGCGGCCCGCGTGATCGCGAGCCATCCCTCAACATCGACAGGATCAATCGAGAAGCCCAACCCTCCAGTCAGGTAATCGGCGAGCGCCTCCGCCTCACTTCCCCGCTGGGCGACGAACGACCGAAAGACATCCGGGCTCGTCACGCACACGGCCTCGAACAGATCGGACGGTATCGAGGCGCGAACGCCACCGCCGTGATCCCACAGAGCTAGAAGCCGCCAGAGATACTCGCCTTCTATCGCGGCGATACTCGCTCGCGGGAGGAGGTGCGCGGGTTGCCCACTGGAGTGCCGGACATCGAGGTTCAGGAGCGGACGCTTCTCACGTGTCGTGACGGGAAGAAGCACCTCTGCTGAGTTCGCGTCATCGCTGACACGCCCCGCAAGCATGGCACGAGGTAGCTCACACTGATAGGCGCTCTCAACATGGACGTGATGAGCGGCCTGGAAGCGAACCCGCTCGACTAGCCGCTGCTTCCAAGCACGTGTGTCATCCAAAAGCACGAAGATGAAGTCCCAGTTCTCCGTGAGGTCGGCCCGATCGTTCGGCGGCCCCAGCCAGCGGTGTATGAAGTTCCGGACCGACATCGGCAATAACCTAGACCGCGCCCCGGACACGAGACACATCGTGTTCTCTCATCTTGTATCGACTCTCCGCGGCTGACGGCGTCACACTTCGGGGCCCTGGTGCGTTGAACGGGTGAGATGAGCCTCGAAGCCCTCATGGAAGAGCAGACCGCGCCGCTGACGAAGCGGCTGCGGCGCATGCTCGGCGACCCGCACGCCGCCGAGGACGTGCGCCAGGAGGCGTTCGCCCGGGCGTGGACCAGCGCGCCGCGCGACGCGACGCCCGACCACCAGCGCGCGTGGCTGCACCGCACCGCGACCAACCTCGCGCTCGACGAGCTGC
>DATMVO010000032.1:0-3752 GCA_035563115.1 Solirubrobacteraceae bacterium | reverse complement strand
GCTCGCCGCCAGCGCGGTTTCCGCTCCGTCCGCCGCGGCCCGCAGCACCACCGCCGCCCGCTCGGCAGGCGGAGCCTGCGCCCCGGATGCGGCGGCAGGGACGGCCGCCGCGAGGGCGGACACAGCGAGAAGAGACGTCGTCGCACGGAGCATCGCTCCCTCAACGCCACCGGACGGCGAAGGTTGCGCGTGCAGTTCGAACCCACGCCGCGCGGACGTCGCGCGGGTCGATGTCATGATCCAGGGGTGACCTCGGACCAGATCCGCGAGCTGTTCTTGAACTTCATGGTGGAGCGCGACCACAAGCGCATCCCCTCGGGGTCGCTCGTCCCCGCCGACTACGACCCGTCCGTCCTGCTGACGACGGCGGGCATGCATCCGCTCAAGCCGTACTTCCTCGGCCAGGAGAAGGCGCCGCATCACCGGCTGACCTCCGTCCAGAAGTGCTTCCGCACCCCGGACATCGAGGAGGTCGGGACCACCACGCGGCACCTGACGTTCTTCGAGATGCTCGGCAACTTCTCGATCGGCGACTACTTCAAGCAGGGCGCCGTCGAGTTCGCGTGGGACCTCACGCTCAACGGGTTCGGGTTCGATCCGGAGAAGGTCTGGATCACCGTCTTCGAGGGCGACGACGAGCTGGGCCTCGGGCCGGACGAGGAGGCGATCGAGGCGTGGCTGAAGGTCGGCGTGCCGCGGGAGCGGATCGTCGGGTGCCCGCGCAGCGAGAACTTCTGGCAGGCGGGGCCGATCGGGCCGTGCGGCCCGTGCAGCGAGCTGTACTTCGACCGCGGCCTGGAGTTCGGCAAGGAGGACGACCTCCCCGGCGGCGAGAACGAGCGGTTCCTCGAGTTCTGGAACCTCGTCTTCATGCAGTACAAGCAGGACCCCGAGAACGTCCTGACGCCGCTGCCCGCGCAGAACATCGACACCGGCATGGGCCTCAACCGGATGGCGGCGCTCCTCCAGAGCGTGGAGAGCGTCTTCGACACGGACCAGTTCGTGCCGCTGATCCAGCTCGGCGAGCAGCTGAGCGGCAAGACGTACGCCGCCGGCGACGCCGAGGTCGACCGCTCGCTGCGCATCCTCGCCGACCACACGCGCGGCTCGTCGTTCCTCATCGCCGACGGCGTCGTGCCGTCGAACTCCGAGCGCGGCTACGTCCTGCGCCGCGTCATGCGCCGCGCGATCCAGCACGGCCGCCGGCTCGGCATGGACCCGGGCTTCCTCCAGAAGTACTCCGAGGTCGTCCGCGAGACGATGGGCGGCGCGTACCCGGAGATCGGGCGCGAGTGGGACCTGATCCAGCGCTGGCTGACCTCCGAGGAGGAGCTGTTCGGCCGCACGATCGAGCGCGGCATGAAGCGCCTCGACGAGATCATGGCCCGCGCGAAGGAGCAGGGCGACGAGGGCATCCCGGACGAGGAGGCCTTCCAGCTGCACGACACGTACGGGTTCCCCATCGAGATGACGATGGAGATCGCGGCCGAGAACGGCCTGGGCGTCTCCCAGGAGGGCTTCGAGCGGTTCATGGACGAGGCGCGCGACGTCTCGCGCGGCGGGACCGCCAAGGCGGGGCCGGGCGCCGAGAGCGAGGGCCCGTCGCTGCGCGACCGCGCGCTGGCGGTGGCCAAGTCGGTCGAGGCGGAGACCGAGTTCACCGGCTACGAGACGCTCGAGCAGCACACGACGGTCGGCGCTGTGGAGGAGCTGGGGGAGGGCCGCTACGTGGCCAAGCTCGCCGAGTCCCCGTTCTACGCGACCGGCGGCGGCCAGGCCGCCGACACCGGCGTGGTGGAGTGCGAGGGCGGCGACTGCCGCGCGCGCGTGACCGACGTGCTGCGGCTCGGCTCCGACCAGGCGGTCGTGCTCGAGGTCGAGCAGGGCGTGCTGCAGGCCGGCGAGCGGATCGTCGCGCGGGTGTCGTCCGACGCGCGCCACGCGACGCAGGCCAACCACACCGCCACGCACCTGCTCCACGCGGCGCTGCGCGAGCGGCTCGGCACGCACGTCCGCCAGGCCGGCTCGTACGTCGGCCCGGACAAGCTGCGCTTCGACTTCACGCACGGGTCCGGCCTGTCGAGCGAGGACATCGCGTGGGTCGAGGATCGCGTCAACGCGGAGATCCTGCGGGCCCAGCCGGTGCGGGCGCTCACCATGCCGCTCGAGGAGGCGCGCGCGCTCGGCGCGATGGCCCTGTTCGGCGAGAAGTACGGCGACGTCGTGCGGATGGTGCAGATCGGCGACGGCTCCTACTCGCGCGAGCTGTGCGGCGGCACGCACGTGCGCACGACCGCGGAGATCGGCGTGTTCAAGCTGACGGCGGAGACGTCGTCGGCGGCGAACGTGCGGCGGATCGAGGCGCTGACGGGCGCGGGCGCGGTCGCGTACTTCCGCGCGCACGACCGGCTGCTGAGCGAGGCGGCGACGCTCGTGCGCAAGCGGCCCGAGGAGGTGCCGGCGGCGATCGCGGACCTGCAGGCCAAGGCGAAGGCGGCCAAGAAGGCGTCGGCGCCCGGCGGCGCGGGCTCGGCGGTCGACGTCGACCAGCTCGTGGCGAGCGCGGTCGCGGTCGACGGCGGCGTCAAGGTGCTCACGGCGGAGCTCCCGCCGACCGACCCGAAGGCCCTGCCCGACCTGGCGGACCAGCTCAAGTCGAAGCTCGGCGAGGGCGTTGTCGTGCTCGGCACGGTGAACGAGGGCCGCGTCGGCCTCATCGTCGCGGTGCCGCAGGAGCTCGTCGGCCGCGGCATCAAGGCGGGCGACATCGTCAAGACGGCGGCGCAGGTCGTCGGCGGTGGCGGTGGCGGACGGCCGACGATGGCGCAGGCCGGCGGCAAGGATCCGTCGAAGCTCGGCGAGGCGCTCGCGGCGGCGCGGGCGGCGGTCGAGAGCGCGCTCTCGGGCGCCTAGCGGCACTCGGCGTTGGCCCGCGTCCTCGCCCTCGACTACGGCAGCGCCCGGTGCGGCGTCGCGCTCAGCGACCCCACCGGGACGATCGTCTCACCGCTGCCGGTCGTCGAGCGGCCGGGGACGCGGCGCGGGTTCGGCGCCGTGCTCGGCCTCGTGCGCGAGCACGGTGTGCGGACGGTGGTGGTCGGGCTCCCGCTCGGCCTCTCCGGCCACGACACCGACCAGACGCGCGAGACGCGTGAGTTCGCGGCGCGGCTGCAGGAGCGGGTCGGCAAGCGGGTGCGCGTGGTGCTCCACGACGAGCGGTTCACGACGCGGATGGCGGAGCGGTTCGGCGGCGTCGGCGACGAGGACTCGCGCGCGGCCGCGCATCTGCTCGAGGGCTGGCTCGCCGGACAGCCCGGCTGACCCTGCGCGGGTGCTCCGCGCGCTCCTCTACGCTGTCGTCCATGAGCCTTCAGGCGCGGAACACCCGGGAGCAGCAGGTCCAGCCCGGCGGCACCGCTCCGCCGAAGCTGAAGTTCAAGCGGAACGCGAGTGGCGAGCTAGTCGCAGACGAGCCGAAGCCCGAGCTGAAGACGGCGGTCGAGGCGGCCGAGCGGCCCGTCACGCCGGACGACCCGCGCACCGGCCCGATGCGCGACGTGCCGCCCGTCGGCCCGGCCTGAACCGGCGCCGCCGGAGCGGTCGTTAGCCTGAGGGCCTTCCGCGGGCCGGTGCGTGCCGGCCGCGGGACTTCTGCATGAGCCTCTTCGGAAAGCGAGACACCGGACCGCGCAGCGCGGACGAGCGCGAGCGCGCACGCCGCGAGCGCGAGATCGCCCGCGCGCGCCGCGAGG
>DATMVO010000031.1:0-4255 GCA_035563115.1 Solirubrobacteraceae bacterium | reverse complement strand
GCGCGCTCGGCCGGCACCGCGACGAGCAGGCCGCCGGAGGTCATCGCGTCGGCCAGCAGCCAGCGGCGCGCGGCGGGCACCGCCTTCTCCCACGTCGTGAAGGTCTCGGCGTACTGGCGGTTGCGCTTCGTCCCGCCCGCGATCGCCCGCTCGCCCAGCGCGAAGAGCCGCGCCGTCCCCTCGATGGCCGGGACGTCGTTCGCGACGAGCTCCGCCGACAGCCCGCTCGCCAGCGCCAGCTCGTGGAGGTGGCCGAGCAGGCCGAACCCGGTCACGTCGGTCATCGCGTGCGCACCCGCCGCCCGGGCCGCCGCGGCGGCGTCGCGGTTGAGCGTCGTCATCACCTCGACCGCGCGCGCGGTCAGGTCCGGCTTGCCCAGCCCGCGCTTGGCGGCGGTGGAGATCGCGCCCGCGCCGAGCGGCTTGGTCAGCACGAGCGCGTCGCCCGCCCGCCCGCCCGCGTTGGTGAGGATCTCGTCCGGGTGGACGGTGCCGGTGACGGCCAGGCCGTACTTCGGCTCGGCGTCGTCGATCGAGTGGCCGCCGACGATCGCGCAGCCCGCCTCGGTGCAGACGTCGTTGCCGCCGCGCAGGATCTCGCCGAGCACCTCGGCGCCGAGCTTCTCGAGCGGGAACGCGACGAGGTTGAGCGCGCTGAGCGGCTCGCCGCCCATCGCGTAGACGTCGCTGAGCGCGTTCGTGGCGGCGATCCGGCCGAAGTCGTACGGGTCGTCGACGATCGGCGTGAAGAAGTCCACCGTCTGCACGATCGCCAGGTCGTCGCGCAGCTTGACGACGCCCGCGTCGTCGGCAGTGGAGAAGCCGACGAGCACGTCGGGGCGGTCGGGGCGCGGCAGCGACGCGACGAGCGGGTGGACGGCGGACGGCGGCAGCTTGCAGCCGCAGCCGGCGCCGTGCGAAAGGCTGGTGAGAGCGACGGCCATGACGGGCAGTATGGTCGCTGGCACATGGCCGACGACCGACCCACGTACACCTCCGAGGAGGTCGACCGCGCCGTCGACGCGCTCGGGACGCCCGATCGCTTCGCGCACGCCCAGGAGATCGTCACGCACGCCGCCCCCGGGCTCCAGCGCGTGCTGAACGCCGCGCTCGACGAGGGCGGCTACTTCGGCGACGCGAGCGCCAGCGCGATCCGCAAGGCGGCCTCCGAGGAGGACCCCGAGCGACGCCAGCTCGCGCTCCGGCAGCTCGTGACGGAGGAGACGCGGATCGGGATGCTGATCGGCGTCGCCGTCGGCCTGGAGCTCGCCCACGAGCTCATGCACCAGAGCAGCGAGAAGGAGTCCTGATGGAGATCACGTTCCTCGGCCATGCCGCGTTCCTGCTCGAGGGCGGGGGCGCGAAGGTGCTCATCGACCCGTTCTTGACCGGCAACCCGAAGGCGTCCGTCAGCGCGGACGAGGTCGAGGCCGACGCGATCCTGCTCACCCACGGGCACGGCGACCACATCGGCGACACCGTCGCGATCGCGCAGCGCACCGGCGCGCCCGTCGCCGCGGTCGTGGAGCTCGCCGCGGAGCTGTCCGAGGACCTCGGCGAGGGCCACACGGTCCACTCGTACAACCTCGGCGGCACCGTCAACTTCGACTGGGGCTGGGTCAAGCTCGTCCCCGCGTGGCACACGTCGACGACGCCGAAGGGCACGCCGTCGATCGCGGCGGGCCTCGTCGTCAACATCGACGGCACCACCGTCTACCACCTCGGCGACACGGCGCTGTTCGGCGACCTGGAGCTGATCGGGCGCCGCAGCGGCCCGATCGACGTCGCGATCATGCCGATCGGCGGCTGGTACACGATGGACCGCCACGACGCCGTCTTCGCCGCCGAGCTGGTCGGCGCCCGGCAGGTCATCCCGTGCCACTACGACACGATGCCGGCGATCGCGACCGACGCGGAGGCGTTCAAGGCGGACGTCGAGCGCGCGACCACGTCGCAGGTCGTGATCCTCCAGCCGGGCGCGTCGCACACGCCATGACGCACGCGATCGTCCTCATCGAGGCCGAGCGCGACGCGCTGGCGGACCTCGGCGGCCAGCTGGCCGACCAGGAGGGCGTCAGCGCCGCGTACTCGGTGACGGGGGAGTGGGACTTCGTCGCGGTGATCTCGCTGCGGCGCCACGATCAGCTGCGCGAGGTGATCACGGAGGGGATCGCGGCGCTCCCGGGCGTGGCGAAGACGCAGACGATGGTCGCGTTCGAGGCGTTCTCGCGCCACGACCTCGAGTCGCTGTTCTCCGTCGGCGGCGAATAGCGCTCGTAGACTCCGGGGCCGTGCGCGCGCTGCCGGTCAAACCCGAGTTCGGGCCGTCGCTCCCCGAGCTCGCCGGGCCGACGTGGCGGCGCCTGCCGCGCGTGGCGCGGTGGGCGCTCGTGGCGCTCCTCGTGCTCGTCGTCGCGCTCCTCGTCGCCAAGAAGCTCGGCGGCGGCGTGGAGCAGATCTCCGTGGTGGAGCGCGACGAGCCGGCGTTCAACTTCCGCCACGCCGCGTCGCTGAAGGACGCGCCGCCGGAGGCCGGCCAGCGCGTCCGCATCGTCGCGTCGCGCAAGGGGCTCTTCCTCCAGTCGTTCGCCGTCGCGCCGCTCGAGCTGCCGGCCTACCGCGGCAAGGCCGCCGGCGTGTACCCGGTGGCGGCGGAGACGCTCAAGGACCGGCTGCGCGAGCGGTACGCCGAGTTCGAGCTGGTGGAGGAGGGCCGCGCCCGCATCAACGAGGTGCCGGGCTACGAGGTCGTCTTCCGCGCGCGCACCGCGGAGGGCCGGCGGCTCTACGGGCGGTTCGTGATGCTCGTGCCGCTGACCGACCCACCGACGCCGCAGCGCCGCGGCGTCGTCCTGGAGCTGCTCGGCACGCCCGCCGCCCAGATCCCCAACGCCGCCTCGATCGGCGACGTCGGCGCGCTCAAGACGCCGCTGCGCTCCTTCCGCTTCGGGACGGAGGTCCCATGATCGAGGACGACGTCCGCGCGCGGGTGCGGGCCCGCTCGCGCGCGCTGGTGGCGCGCGACGAGGTGGCGCTGCTCGCGCTCCTGCACCCGCGGATGGTCTGGACGTCGCCGCGCGGCGAGGTGCTCGACCGGGCCGGCTACGTCGCGCAGGTGACGGGCGGCGTGCTCGTCTTCCACGCGCAGGACGTCCAGGAGGTCGCGGTCGCCGTCGCGGGCGACACCGCGGTCGTCACCGGCATCGCCGTCGACGACCTCGAGCGCGCCGGCACGCGCGGCGTCCACCGCATGCACCTCACACAGACGTGGGTCCGCGAGGCGGGCGCCTGGCGGATGCTCGCCGGCCACGCCGGCCCGCGCGCGGACTAGGCGATCCGGTCGCCCGGCTCGGCGCCGGGGCGCGGCTCGAGCAGGATGACGGTGTCGTCGCGCATCGCGCCGAGGACGAGCACCTCGGAGCGGACCGGGCCGATCTGGCGCGGCGGGAAGTTCACGACCGCCACGACGAGCCGGCCCTCCAGCTCCTCCCGCGGGTAGTTCGTGATCTGCGCGCTCGAGCGCTTGACTCCGATCTCCTCGCCGAAGTCGACGCGGAGCTTCCACGCGGGGCGGCGCGCCTCCGGGAACTCCTCCACCTCGACGATGCGGCCCACCCGCATGTCGACCTTCACGAAGTCGTCGAACGTGATCTCCATCGGTCCGCCACCGTACACCGGCGGGTGACACCGCCGCCGCGGCGGCACCGGCCGCTCCGCCGCGCCCACGCCGGCGGAGATCGCCGTGGCCGAGGCGGAGTCGGAGTCGGGCGTGCCGTCCACGCTCCTGCTGCCGGGCACCCGCGAGCGCTCCCGCCGCGGGGTGCGCACGCTGCACGCCGCCGAGGGCCGCGAGCTGCGGGTGACGGCCATCCCCTCGTCGTCCTGCCCGGCGTCGACCCGGCGGTCCAGCGCCAAGGAGCTCGCCGCGCGGCATGTTCCTCTCGACCGGCAAGGGCACGCGCGCCGACGCGCGCAGCCACCTGGCGGGCGTGGTGCCGGACGGCGTCGCGTCGATCGAGATGGAGTTCGCGCGGCGCGTCGCGCGGGCCGGACCGCCCGGCGGTCGACTACGGCAGCGCGCACCGGCAGACGGTGGCGGTGCAGGAGAACGCGGTCTCGCTGACCGTGCCGCGCGGCCCGGAGGACGCCTTCCCGTCGCGCGCGGTCTGGCGCGCGGCGGACGGCAGCGTCGTGCGGGAGGTCAGGGCGCCGTGACGTCGCCCGTCGGCGCCGAGGGCGCCGCGGGTGCGCCCGG
>DATMVO010000030.1:0-3731 GCA_035563115.1 Solirubrobacteraceae bacterium | reverse complement strand
GCGCACCCGGCCCTGCGCGAGCGTGAGCTGGTCAAGCTCGAGGCGACGGCCGCGGCGCTCGCCACGGCGCTCGAGGAGCGTGGCACGCCGGCGCCGCGCGCCCGCCTCGCCGCCGAGATCGCCGTCACGGTCCTCCGCGTCGCGTTCGACCGCTGGGTCGCGCGGGGCGAGCGCCGCCCGTACGCCGCGGTGATCGCGGAGGCGCTCGACGAGGCCGGCGCGCTGCTCGGCCCGTCATGAGCCTCCGTCCGCCATCCTGGGCGCGACCATGGAGAGCTCTCCCGAGGCGGGGCCGCGCCTGGACGTCGCGGCCGTCCGCAGCCACTTCCCCGCGCTGAAGGCCGGCGCGGCGCACTTCGAGAGCCCGGGCGGCACGCAGACGCCCGAGCCCGTCGCCCGCGCCATCGTCGAGACGCTCACCGGGCCGCTCGCGAACCGGGGGACGGTGACCCGCGCGCAGCGGAACGCCGACGACGTGGTGGTGGCCTGCCGCGGCGCGATGGCCGACCTCCTCGGCGGCGAGGCGGAGGGGATGATCTTCGGCCGCAGCTCGACGCAGAACACGATGGACATGGCGCGCGCGATCGCGAAGAGGTGGCAGGCCGGCGACGAGGTGGTCGTCACGCGCCTGGACCACGACGCGAACGTCCGGCCGTGGGTGATCGCGGCGGAGGCGCGCGGGGCGACCGTGCGGTTCGCCGACTTCGACCCGGCGACGGCGGAGCTCGAGCCGGCCCACATCGAGGCGGTGCTCTCGGAGCGGACGAAGGTCGTCGCGGTGACGGGCGCGTCGAACCTCATCGGGACGATGCCGGACCTCCCGGCGATCGCCGCGCTGTCGCATTCCGCGGGCGCCTGGCTCTACGTCGACGGCGTGCACCACGCGGCGCACACGTTCGTCGACGTCGCGGCGTCCGGCGCCGACTTCTACGCGTGCTCGCCCTACAAGTTCCTCGGGCCGCACTGCGGCGTCCTCTACGGGCGGCCCGAGGTGCTCGAGCGGATCGCGCCCGACAAGCTCCTGCCCTCGTCCGACGCGGTCCCGGAGCGGTTCGAGCTCGGCACGCTCCCGTACGAGCTGATGGCCGGCACCACGGCGGCCGTCGACTTCCTCGCGGATCTCGTGCCGGCGGGCGGCGGGCGTCGCGACCGGCTCCGCGCGTCGATGGCGGCCGTGGAGGCGCACGAGGACCGCCTCCGCGCCCGGATCGAGGACGCGCTCGCCCGGCTCCCCGGCTGCACCGTCCACTCCCGCGCCCGCCACCGCACCCCCACGCTGCTCGTCACCTTCGACGGCCACGACATGGTCGACGTCGAGCGCGCCCTCGCCGCCCGCGGCGTCAACGCCCCCGCCCACTCCTTCTACGCCCTCGAGGCCTCCCGCCGCCTCGGCCTCGGCGACGCCGGCGGCCTGCGCATCGGCCTCGCGCCCTACAACGACGACGCCGACGTCGACCGCTTGATCGACGGCTTGCAGGCGTACTGCGACCGCTGACCCCGGAACGACGAAGGGCCCGCTTTCGCGGGCCCTTCGTGTGCCGAGTGGAGCTAGCCGGGCTCGAACCGGCGACCTCCTGGGTGCGATCCAGGCGCTCTCCCAGCTGAGCTATAGCCCCAGGCAGCGGACATTCTAGCTCGTTGTCGAACTACGCTGCCGGGCGGCAGGCAGGGATGAGCTTCCGGAGCAGATTGACCCTCTTCTTCGTCGCGATCGTGATCGTGCCGATGGTCTCTGTCGCGTTCGTGCTCTTCTCGCTGATCGCGGACAACGAGAACGGCAAGGCCGACGCGCGCCTCGCGGCCCGGCAGGACCTGGCCGCGAACCTCTTCGAAGCCGACCGCGAGCGGGCCGGGAAGCTCGCCGGCCGGGTCGGCGCCGACCAGCGGCTGGCGACCGCGCTGCGCACGGACGACACGGCGGGAGCGACCCGGCGCGCCAACCAGCTCCTGCGCGAGCTGGGCGCGGTGCGGATCCGGTTCGAGGACGCGCGCGGCGGCGAGCGGGTCGACGTCGGCCGCGACGACGCGATCGCGCCCGCGCGGCGCGAGCTGGTCGACGCGGACGGCTCGCGGTTCGGCGTCCTCCTCCTCTCCGACCGCAGCGGCCCCGTCTACGCCCGCGAGGTCAAGCGGCTCGTCGGCGCGGACGCGGTGGTGCGGGAGGCAGGACGCGGCACGTTGGGCGCGACGCTCGAGGGCGTCCCCGAGGGCGATCTGCCGCGCGTCGGCGACGAGCGGATCGGCGACAGCGACTTCCGCGTCGCCTCGTTCCCCGCCCCGGGCTTCGACAGCGCGCGCCCCGTGCGCGTCGCGCTGCTCACCGACAAGGACGAGGTCGAGTCCGACATCTTCCGCAGCCGCCTGCTCGCCGCGGGCGTCCTCACCGGCTTCCTCGTCCTCGCGATCGCGTGCGCGCTGCTCGTCTCCAAGTCGCTCCAGGCGCAGATCGGCGCGTTCCTCGACGCGGCCCGGCGGCTCGGCCGCGGCGACTTCACGGCGCCCGTCCCGACGCAGGGGCGCGACGAGTTCGCGGCGCTCGGTGACGAGTTCAACCGGATGGCCGGGCAGCTTCAGACGCGGCTGACCGAGCTGCAGCAGGAGCGCGTGCGGCTGCAGAACGCGTTGCGCCGGCAGGGCGAAGCGTTCGGTTCCAACCTCGACCGCGGCGCGCTGCTGGAGATCGCGGTGCGGACCGCGGTCGACGGCGTCGACGCGGACGGTGGTCGCGCACTGCAGGAGAGCGATGGCGTGGCCGCGACGTTCGGGTCGCTCGACGGGCTGGCCGACGCGGTCGCCGAGGCCGAGGCGGCGGCGCTCGCGGCGGGGAAGCCGCACACGATCGCGCGCGACGCGGGCACCGTGCTCGCGCACCCGCTGAGCGGCGGCGCCGTCTCGGTGTGGCGGACGGGCCGCCCGTTCACCGAGGCCGAGCAGTCGATGTTCCACTGGCTCGCGGGCCAGGCCGCGGTGTCGCTCGACAACGTCACGCTGCACGAGACCGTGCAGCGCCAGGCGGTCACCGACGAGCTGACCGGCCTCTACAACCACCGCCGCTTCCAGGAGGGCCTCAGCACCGAGGTCGAGCGCACGCGGCGGTTCGGCGAGGGGCTCGGCCTGGTGATGCTCGACATCGACAACTTCAAGTCGGTCAACGACACGTACGGCCACCAGATCGGCGACCGGGTGCTGGCGGAGGTCGCGCGCGTGCTGCAGGAGTGCTCGCGCGAGATCGACGAGCCCGCGCGGTACGGCGGCGAGGAGCTGGCGGTCGTGCTGCCGGGGACCGACCTGGAGGGCGCGTACAACCTCGCCGAGCGCGTGCGCGCGGGGATCGAGGCGCTCGAGATCCAGCACCACGGCGGCGGCACGCTGCGGGTGACGGCGAGCTTCGGCGCGGCCGCGCTGCCGGAGTCGGCGGACGACCCGTCGTCGCTGATCGCGGCGGCGGACACCGCGCTCTACACCGCGAAGCGGTCGGGCAAGAACCGCACGGTCCGCGCTGAGCCGCTTCCTGGCCGACAGGGCCGGTAACCTGCTGCGCGATGGGACTGCTCGACGACGCCATCCGCGAGCACCTGGAGCTCAAGCGCGCGCACGGAGCCGATCCGGGCGAGGTCGCGCGCCAGGAGCAAGAGGCGCTGGGGAACCCGCGTGGCGGCGGCTACGACGCCCCGCCCGCCGACGCCGCTCCGGCTGCTGCCGCGCCCGAGCCCGCCGCCCCGCCGTCCTTC
>DATMVO010000029.1:0-15810 GCA_035563115.1 Solirubrobacteraceae bacterium | reverse complement strand
GCCGGGGTGGTCCGCGAGGTCGCGGCGTGCGCGTAGGGCTCGCGACGATCCAGCGCGGGCGCCACGTGCACCTGGCGCGGCAGGCGGCGGCGGTCGCGGCGCTCCGGCGGGGGCCGGACCGGTACGTGGTGGTGTCGATGGATGCGGCGCCGCCGGTCGACGTCCCGGAGGCGGAGGTCGTCGCGCTGCCGATGGCGGAGGGCGAGCCGCTGCCGCTTGCCGCGGCGCGCAACCGGGCGATGCACGCGCTCGGCGACGTCGACCTCGCGATCCTCCTCGACGTCGACTGCCTGCCGGGGCCGGCGCTGGTCGAGCGGTACGCGGACGCGGTCGGCGACGCGCTGCTCGCCGGGCCGGTCGGGCGTCTGGGGCCGCTGCCGGACGACCGCGAGCGGCCCCGGCCGGAGGAGCTCGCGGCGGCCCGCGCGGCACCCGGCCCGCGTCCGGTTCCCCCGCCCGGCACCGTTGTCCGTGAGCCGCGGGTGGAGCTCTTCTGGTCGCTCTCCTTCGCCGTCCGGCCGGAGGTGCACGAGCGGATCGGCGGGTTCGACGAGGGGTACGTCGGCTACGGCGCCGAGGACACCGATTACGCCTTCCGCGCGCGCTCGGCCGGCGTGGGGCTGAGCTGGGTCGGCGGCGCGTGGGCGTACCACCAGCACCACCCGGTCTCGTCGCCGCCGCGCGAGCACGTGCGCGACATCGTCCGCAACGCCTCGCGCTTCCGCGCGCGCTGGGGGCGGTGGCCGATGGAGGGCTGGCTTGGCGCGTTCGCCGCCGAAGGGCTGGTGGATTGGGACCCAACGGGGGACACGCTCGCGCTCTGCGCTCCGTCATCCTGAGGGGTCCACCATGAACGCCACCTCGCCCCAGATCCTCCGCCTCGTCGCCTTCACCGAGGACCCCGCCGGCGGCAACCCGGCGGGCGTCGTGCCCGATGCCCGCGGCCTGGATGCCGCCGCGATGCAGGCGATCGCCGCCGACGTCGGCTTCTCCGAGACGGCGTTCCTCGTCCCGGCCTCCGACGACGGGGTGACGTTCGACGTCCGCTACTTCAGCCCGCAGGCCGAGGTGCCGTTCTGCGGCCACGCGACGATCGCGTCGGCCGTCGCGGTCGGCTCGGGCGACGGCGCCGGGCGCACGCAGCTGCTCTTCCGCACCGCCGCGGGCGAGGTGCCGGTCGCGGTGGAGGCCGGCCGCGCCGCGCTCTCGTCGGTCGCCCCGCACGTGGAGGAGCTGAGCGACGCCGACCTCGACGTCGCGCTCGCCCTGCTGCGCTGGTCGCGCGAGGACCTCGAGCCCGCGCTCCCGCCTCGCATCGCCTACGCGGGCGCCCGCCACCTCATCCTCGCCGCCGCCACCCGCGACCGCCTCGCCCGGCTCGACTACGACTTCGACGGCCTCCGCGCGTTCATGCTCGAGCGCGACCTCACCACGGTCGACCTCGTCTTCCGCGAGTCCGCCTCCGTCTTCCACGCCCGCAACCCGTTCCCGGTCGGCGGCGTCGTGGAGGACCCGGCCACCGGCGCCGCCGCCGCGGCCTTCGGCGGCTACCTGCGCGAGCTCGCCCTCGTCGCCCCACCCACCCAGGTCACCGTCCACCAGGGGCACGACATGGGCCGCCCCTCCACCATCCTCATCGACATCCCCGCCGACGACCCTTCCATCACCGTCTCCGGCGCGGCCGTCCCGATGGCCTGACCCTGTCGCGCTACACGATCCGAGCTCCCGCCCACCCGCTCGCGCACGAGTCGCTCGGGTCGAGCGCCTTCAAGCAGTCGAGCGCGTACGCGGAGATGTCGACGTCACGGCCGTGTGTCCTCGAGGAGTCCTGGAGGTACGTCGCGTACCACGTGCTGGGCGGCTGCGAGCTGAGCAGCGCCACGCGCGCCGCCCCCGCGACGAGGTCCGCGGTCTGGACGAAGGGATGCAGCGCGCTGTCCTGGTGCGCCGACCCGCCTACGAACCACTCGGGACCGGCCGCGATGTAGGGCTGGTGGCCGGCGAACCGCCGGTAGAAGCGGTAGGCCATCAGGTCGTGCGCGCCGCGGAACGCCGCGTCCTCACCGTCGATGATCGTGAAGGGAAGGCGCGGCCGTGGCGCGTGCGGCCGCTGCACCAGCGCGGCGTACGCCATCGCGTGCCAGAGGCGGTACGCCGGCAGGGCGCGCTTGGCCGGGAGCCCGACGGTCAGGACGCGCAGCTCGGTGGTCCGCGCGATGTGCTGGAGCGCGTCGCGGTAGAGCTGCCACGCGGCGCTCTGGATGCTCAGCGGCGAGCCGCCGCTCTGGAGGATCCGCGCCTGCGCATGGAGCGCGGCGCCGCCCTTGCCCTTGAGCAGCTTCCGGCTCTTCAGCTCGACGCGACCGGACCGGCCTCCGACGTGATCGCGGATGAAGTCCTTCCACCGCCGTTCGGCCGGCCGCAGCCAGCGAGCGGGGATGAGGACACCTGACACGACCTGGAGCTTGTCCTGCTCGGACTCGTCGAGGAACGCGATGTAGTCCTCGTTGCGCAACCGAGCGGCCATCTGCGGTCGCGGAGTCTGCCAGGTTCTCGGATTGCGCCCCGGAATGCATCAGGCCCGCCGAAGCGGGCCCGATGGCGCTCAGCCCACTACCCCTCTACCGGGGGCCGACCGAGCAATTGCTGTCACTTTACCCTCTCGGCGGCTGAGCGGGCATCTGAAGTCGCGTCGTTGCCTGACCGACGAGAACGCCCCGACCCCGATTCGAACGGGGGGCCTACTCCTTAGGAGGGAGTCGCTCTATCCAGCTGAGCTATCGGGGCCCGATGCGCGCACGCGCGCACGAGAGGTGCATGGTACCCGTGCGCCAAAGGGGGCCGGAACGGCGAAGCGCCCCGCCGGGGCGGGGCGCTTCGCATCCGTCACATCGCCCGACGGGCGAAGTCGGCGATCACCTGCGGCGTCGCCGTGTCGAACCCGACGACGTCGAGCATCCCCGGGTCGAGCGGGTCCGCGATGGTGAAGCGGCCGGCGACCATGCCGACCACCACCAGCCGCGCGTCGATCCCGGACGCCGCGCGGTACTGCTTCAGCGCCTCGGCCGGGGTCACGCGGCCCGCCCACGTCTCCGAGTCGGTGTAGACCACGAACGTGTCGACCGCGAGGCCCTTCGCCGTGGCGTAGAGCATCGGCTGGGCGCAGTCCGTGGCCCCGAACGGCAGGCCCGAGATCGTCTTCACGACCCGGTCCAGCCGCTTGCCCGAGCGGATCTTCAGCGGCACCAGGGTGTCGCAGAAGCCGACGAACATCGGGTCCCGCTCGGTCGCCGCGGTGACCATCGTCATCGCGGCCGACGCGTCGCGCGGCGTCAGGCCCGGCACGCCGGCGATCTCGCCCCAGCCCATCGAGCCGGAGACGTCGAGCGCCAGCATCGTCCGGCCGCCCGTCGGCTCGACGTTCCCGAACGCCGCGTAGAACGCGTCGTCGAGCGCGTCGACCACCGCCCGGACCGGCTTCCACGTGTGCTGCCCGCGGACCCCGCGCCCGGCCTGGTAGGTGCGCAGCGCGGCGAGCACCGCGATCGGGTGCACGCGCGCACGGCGCAGCCGCTCGCCGTCCCGGAGCCGCTCGACCACCAGGCGCGTGCCCTGCGTGCGCCGGCCGAGCAGGCCGACGCGGGTCATCGTCGCCAGGTTGCGGATCATCGCCGTCATCGGCATGTCCTCGAGCAGCGCGCCCCAGACCTCCGGGGAGGTCAGGAGCTCGGACGGCACCGCCTCGCGCGGGAGCCGGTACGCGCGGATCAGCGACGCCGCCTCGGCGGCGTCCCGCGCCCGCTGCACCCGCACGAACCCCTCGACGATGCGGGGGAGCCCGTCGACGCTGCCGCCGCGGACGATCCACTCGAACAGCCGCGCGTGCTGGTCGGAGACCGCCTGCGCCGGGTTGCGCGCCGACACCGCCCGCGCCGGGTGGGCGAGCCGCAGGACGTCGCGGTGCGAGATCCCGCCGCGGGTGCGGTACTTGATCGCCTGGAGGGCGAGGCGGTCCGCGTCCTGGGCGGCGTACCAGCCGCCGACCGCGCGGCGCAGGCCACGGCCCCACCCGCGGAACCCCTCCACGAAGGAGGCGAACATGAGCAGGTGCGTGCCCGTCCGCGCGACGGCCGGGAGCGCGTCGAGCGCCGCGCGCCGCGTCGCGACGTCCTCCGCGCCCGCGGCCATCGCGAGCACGAAGAGCGCCGGGTCGTTCTTCGGTGCGCGGCCGGCCTGCGAGATCGCGGCCGTCTCCGCCACGACGCGGGCGCCGTCGGCGGCGATGCAACGCGCGACCGCCTGGGCGGCGCCCGCGGTCAGCTCGGCCTCGCCCGCGTAGAACGAGCCGCCCTCGGTGCCGAGGACGAGGAACCGGCGCAGCCGGACCCAGTCGTCGACCGGGTGCTTCTGGCCGGGCGTCCGCGGAGCCTGCCCGCGGAGGCGCTGGGGGTACGTCATGGCGTGGCCTCCTTTCGAGAGGTCGGGGTCAGTGGGTGGGCGAGCGCCGGGCCGCGAGCTCGGCCTCGGCGTGGAGCGCGTCCTCGAAGCGGTGCAGCGCGTCGAGGAGCGTCGCGATCTTGTGGAGCGCGTTGCGCCGGTCGCCCGGCGTGTCGAGCTCGAACCACAGCGAGATCCGCGTGTCGCAGTCCGAGATCTTCAGACGGATCCGCGGCTCGACGTCGCCGCGTCGGCCGCCGGTGTCCTCCACGTAGACGCGCACCGACGCGTCGCCGTGGTAGCCCGGCAGGTTGAGCCGGGTGCGCTCATCGACGCGGGCGGAGGGCGCACGCGTCGCGAAGCGCGACAGGTAGGACAGCATCGTGTCCCTCCGGGTCGTGGTTTGGTGAGCGCACGTCGCGGTCGGGTGCGCGGCCGGACATTCGCCGTGCGCGACCGCGTAAGCGGCCGCAACACGGCCCCGAGAACCGGTCCACTTCGGCCCGCGACGAGCACGCCCGGCTGGAGTCGAACCAGCGGCCTCCGCCTTCGCACGGCGGCGCTCTTCCTCTGAGCTACGAGCGTCTGCGTGTCCGTCGCGGTCGTGGTGTTCGAACCGGGGTGTAAGTGCTCTGCCAGCTGAGCTACCGGGGCACGCAAGTGCCCCAGGCGGGACTCGAACCCGCGACCTCTCCGTTATGAGCGGTAACCGGTGCGATCCGGCCCGCGACAGACAGCACGCCCGGCTGGAGTCGAACCAGCGGCCTCGGCCCTCGGACGGCGGTGCTCTTCCTCTGAGCTACGAGCGTGTGGGACTTCGTGCTGCGGTCGTGTCGTACGACCCGGGTGGGAACCGAGACGCCGAGGCGGCTCGGGCGGGGATCGAACCCGCGACCCTGACCACGAGAACCGGGCCGATCCGGCCCGCAGCGGGTGAAGCGGGGACGGCCGGACTCGAACCGGCGACCGCTCGCTCGACAAGCGAGAGCTCTCCCAGCTGAGCTACATCCCCTGGGAACCCGCGTGCGTCGTCGCGCGCGGGAGGTGTGTCTTCGTCGGTTGTCTGAGCCGCTCGCCCGTCCTGGGACGGATTTCGGAGCCGGGAGTCTCACCGATTCACACAAATCGGCATGCCGAAGCACACCGTGTGATTTACGGTGAGAGCCTTTCTCTCTCGGGCGGGGCCTTGCGCGTGGGGTGGGTGCTCGTCTCAGGGGGTCGATCTCCTTCGGGTTGGGTGCGGGAACGAAAAAGGGGCGGCCGAATCGGCCGCCCCCAGGCAGGAACACGTGGTGTTCGCCCAGGGGTCCTTAGCGCCGATCCTCCATCGGGAGGCGGCGGCTGCGCAGCGCGTGGTTGGTGAACGTGGGGCACGACATGGAACAGGCAAGGTAGCGCACGGTGGTGAACAGTGCAAGCGAATATGTGTGAATTCCGGTTCGAGCCCATCGAGGGTCAGCGTGATAGCTCTTCTGGGACGACGATCGAGCGGCCGGCGGCCTGGTGCACCTCGCCTCCGGCCACCATCTCGCAGACGTCGCCCTCGCAGGACGCGGAGGCGGCGACACGCTGCGTCCGCTCCGCGACGAACCGCCAGCGCTTGCCGTCCGTGATCGGCCAAAGCCAGCCGGACCTGCTCATCTCGTCGGTCCAGAGCCGCGTCACCGGCGGCGGCAACCGCGTGAAGGCCTGCGCGACGTCCGTCACGGCCTCACACCGGGTCGCGGGACCGTCGCTCCTACGGCGGCTGGGGCTGGTACGGACAAATGCGGTCGTCCCGCTGCTCGTCACGACCAGGACGATCTCCCCGCCGCCGTGCGAGGTCCGGCCGACGGCGAGCAGCCGGCCCGACCGCGCGGCAGCGAGGGCGAATCGCGCGGGCGCTCCGTAGAGGAGCACCGGAGCACGGCCGGCCACCGCGACGCCGAGGGACCGAAGCGCGCCTTGGCAGCGTCCCTCAGCCGTCCAGAGCCCTCGAGCCCGCAGCACGGCCGGCTCGCCGCATCCCGCTTCGACGGCTCCATCGCGCTTGAAGAGCACGCCCAACCCGTGCCCGATCTTCAGCGGGTCGGGCAGGGCCGGGCAGAGCTGCGCGTAGGTGAGTGCTTCGGGCGCTCCGCCGGTCTCATCGGCGGCGTCATCCCCCTTCGTCTCGTCCTGCTCGTCCTCGGCGTTCCGGTAGGCGTCGGTCGCGGCTTTGACGCCGTAGCTCAGGGCGATGGCGGCATAGGAGACCGTGAAGGCGCCCGTCAGGGCCATGCCGGTGAGGAGCAGAGCGCTGACCTGCCCGGGAGCGTGCGCGGCGGCGCGCCAGGCGCCGAACCTCCGTGCCGCGGGAACGTGCTCGGCCGTCTGGGCGCGCCGGCGCCATCGCGTCATGAACGTGCTCGCGTCGATGGCAACGCTGAAGCCGACCACCTTGTCCCCCGGTGCGGTGGCCGCCGCGTCGCCGCCGCATGCGGCCACCGAGCTGAGGATGGCGCCGGACACGATGGAGCCGAGAACGGCCACCAGCGGCGCAGGCGCAAAGAGCACCGGGGCGACGGCGAGCAGCCCCGACGTCATCAACCAGGACCGTCCGAGACGCCGCTCGCGAGCTGCGACCCGTCTGAGCGGCGGCTCGTTCCGGATGGCGCGCTGTCGTGCCCGTCCGCGATTGCGCACGACGTAGAGCAGCGCGACGACGGCGCTCATCACGCCGAGAGCGCTGAGCGCCCAGCCGCTGACCGCCTGGGCGCCAGAGAGGAGCGACATGACCACCGACAGGGTCGGCCCAAGTGCGGTGATCACCGCGATGACGATCCGCGCCAGGTTCAAGTACGCGAATCCTTCGGCGTCGGCCTATTCGGCGGTCCAGGCCGAGGATCGACATGGGCGTGTTGCCCGGTGACGGGGGTGGCCGCTCGACGACGTCGGTCCCGGAGGTCCAGACGCGCCGCCGCCACTCACGCGGTTCGCGTACGGAGCGTTGAAGAGCCGCAGATGGTCGTGATCGAAGTTCTCGTCGAGCATGGTCGATGCCGCACGTCACGCGCGGTATCAACGCATTCGAGGGATCGGCTCGTCCTCCTTGCACCGCTGTTACGTACTTTCAGCTGTTCGCGGCGGGCGCTCGAATCTCCTTCTCGGTGCACGTCAGCCGCCGGCGGCATCGTCGGGAACGTCTGAGAGCGGGCCGTCCGGTTCGTGCGTTTCGGTGGTGCTGCCCGCCGCGCGCGCGTGCAAGGGTGTGGCGCGATGCGCTTCGCTCCTGACCGTCCCCTGGGCGTCGCGCCCGCGACGGCCCTCGACTACCGCGAGCTCGCCCGGCGCCGCCTGCCGCGCCAGCTGTTCGACTACATCGACGGCGGGGCGTACGAGGAGGCGACGATGCGCTCCAATGTCGCCGACCTCCAGCAGGTCCTCCTCCGGCAGGTCGTGATGCGCGACGTCAGCGTGCGCGAGCAGGCGACGACCGTCCTCGGCCAGCGGATGACGATGCCGGTGATCCTCGGGCCGGTCGGCCTGGCCGGGATGTTCGCCCGCCGCGCCGAGGTGCAGGCCGCGCGCGCCGCCGAGGCCGCGGGCGTGCCGTTCGTCGAGTCGACGGTCTCGATCGCGCCGGTGGAGGAGGTCGCCGCCGCGACGACCAAGCCGCCCTGGTTCCAGCTCTACGTGATGCGCGACCGCGGCTACGCCGAGGATCTGATGGAGCGCGCGAAGAAGGTGCACGCGCCGGTCCTCGTCCTCACGATCGACCTCGCCGTCGTCGGCGCGCGCCACCGCGACACGCGCAACGCGATGGTCGGCACCGCGAGCGCCTACGCCAAGGCCCGCCGCGCGCTCGACATCGCCAGCCACCCCGCGTGGATCCGCGACACCGCGCTGAAGGGCAAGCCGCTCACGTTCGGCAACCTCGAGAAGGCCGTCCCCGGCGCGCGGACGCCCGAGGCGTTCAAGGACTGGGTGGACAACCAGTTCGACCCGTCCGTCACGTGGGAGGACCTGGCGTGGGTCCGCGACCGCTGGCCCGGCAAGATCCTCGTCAAGGGCGTGCTCGACGCCGAGGACGCACGCCGCGCGATCGACGCCGGCGTGGACGGGATCGTCGTCTCCAATCACGGCGGCCGCCAGCTCGACGCGGTCCCGTCGACCGTCCGGGCGCTCCCGTCGATCGTCGACGCGGTCGGGGACGAGACCGAGGTGCTCGTGGACGGCGGCGTCCGTACCGGCCTCGACGTCGTCAAGTTCCTGGCGCTCGGCGCCCGCGCGGTGCTCGTCGGCCGGCCGTGGGCGTGGGCCGTCGCGGCGCGGGGGGAGCAGGGCGTCCGCCACCTCCTCGATGTGCTGCGCGCCGACATCGACACCGCGCTCGGGCTCACCGGCCAGAACGCGATCACCGACCTGGACCGCTCCGCGCTCGCGGCGACCGGCCCGGCCGGGGAGGTGGCCCGATGAGCACCGGCGCCCAGGCCCTGCTGCGCACGCTGGTCGACGGCGGCGTGCGGACCGTCTTCACCAACCCCGGCACGTCCGAGATGCACTTCGTCCAGGCGCTCGACGGCGCGCCCGAGATGCGCGCGGTGCTCGCGCTCTTCGAGGGCGTCGCGACCGGCGCCGCGGACGGCTACGCGCGGATGGCCGGCACCCCCGGCGCGACGCTCCTCCACCTCGGCAGCGGGCTGGGGAACGGCGTCGCGAACCTCCACAACGCGCGCAAGGGCAAGTCGCCGATCGTCAACATCGTCGGCGACCACGCGACCTACCACACGCAGTACGACGCGCAGCTGCAGTCCGACATCGAGACGGTCGCGCGGAACGTGTCGCCGGGGTTCGTGCGGACGTCGGCGTCGACCGCGCAGCTCGGTCAGGACGCCGCCGAGGCGATCGCCGCCGCGCAGGGCCCGCCCGGGCAGGTCGCGACGCTGATCCTCCCCGCCGACGTCTCGTGGTCGGAGGGCGGGTCGGCGGCGAAGGTACCCGAGCGGGCCGCGCCCCCGCGCGCGTCGGAGGAGACGGTGCAGCGGCTCGCGGGGCTGATCCGCGGCGGGAAGCCCGGCGACACCGCGCTCCTGCTCGGCGGCCGCGCGCTGCGCCGCGACACGCTGATGCTCGCCGGCCGCGTCAGCACCGCCGCCGGCACCCGGCTGCTCGCCGAGGTCTTCCCCGCCCGGATCGAGCGCGGCGCGGGCCTCCCGCCGGTCGAGCGGCTCGCCTACCTGGCCGAGCTCGCGTCGGTGCAGCTGCGCGGGATCAAGCACCTGATCCTCGTCGACAGCAAGTCGCCGGTCTCGTTCTTCGCCTACCCGGGCAAGGCGAGCGACCTCGTCCCGGACGGGTGCGAGGTCCACACGCTCGCGGCGCCCGACGAGGACGTGCTCGGCTCGCTGGACGCGCTAGTCGAGGCGCTCGGCGCGGCGAACGCGCAGCCGCTCCTTCAGGAGGCCTCGCGGCCCAAGCCGCCGACCGGCCCGCTCACCGCCGAGAAGGTCTGCCAGGCCGTCGCCGCGGCGATGCCCGAGAACGCGATCGTGTCGGACGAGGCGCAGACGTCGGGCCTGACGTTCGCGTCGGTCAGCGCCGGCGTCCCCGCGCACGATGTGCTCACCCTCACGGGCGGGGCGATCGGGCAGGGGCTGCCGGTCGCGGTCGGCGCGGCGGTCGCGTGCCCGGACCGGCCGGTCATCGCGCTGGAGGCGGACGGCAGCGCGATGTACACGCTGCAGGCGCTGTGGACGATGGCCCGCGAGGGGCTCGACGTCACGGTCGTCCTCTTCAACAACCGCTCGTACGGGATCCTCAACATCGAGCTCCAGCGCACCGGCGCGGGCGAGGCGGGGCCGGTGGCCAAGTCGCAGCTCGACCTGTCGACCCCGCAGATGGACTTCGTCCAGCTCGCGCTCGGCCTCGGCGTCCCCGCCCGGCGGGTGGCGACGGGCGAGGACCTCACCGACGCGCTCGAGCACGCGCTCGCCGAGCCCGGCCCGCACCTGATCGAGACGGTCGTCCCGAGCACGGTCACGGGCGCGCGGCTGAAGGTGATGCCCTACGCCCTCAACGCGCTCGCCAAGCTCCCGCTCCCGGTCGCCCGCGCGATCAAGGGCAAGCTCGCGCCCTGACCTACTTCATGCGTTTGTCGAAGAAGACCGAGAGCTTCGGGTAGCTGGAGGACGCGAGCCGGACGAGCTTGTCGACCGCCTTCGCGTCGTTGCCCACGAGCACGCGCGGGCGGTCCTTCTCCACGCCGTCGACGATGATCTTCGCCGCCTGGTCGGCGGGCATCTTCAGCAGCTTCTCGTTGTAGGTCTGCCGCCGCCGCTCGTCCTTCTCGGTCGTCGGCAGGCCGAGCGCCTTCGCGCTCTCCAGCGCGGAGTTCGCGATGTTCGTCTTGATGCCGCCCGGGTGCACGACGGTCACGCCGACGCGGTGGCCCGCCTGGAGCATCTCGATCCGCAGCGTCTCGGTGAAGCCGCGCACCGCGAACTTCGTCGAGACGTAGTGGCTCATCTCGCCCTGCGCGAAGAAGCCGTTGAGCGACGAGATGTTGATGACGTGCCCGTCGCCGGACGCGATCACGTGCGGGAGGAACGCCTTCGTCCCGTGGATGACGCCCCACAGGTTCACGCCGAAGACCCGCTCGTAGTCGGCGTACTCGGACTCCAGGATCGTGCGCGAGAACGCGATGCCGGCGTTGTTGTAGATCTGGTGCACGGCACCGAACCGCTCGGCGGTCGCGGCGGCGTACGCCTCGACGGCCTCACGGTCGGAGACGTCGAGCTTCGTCAGCTCCACCTCGGCGCCGCCGCGGGAGGCGACCGCCTTGCGCGTCTCCTCCAGGCCCGCCTCGTTGACGTCCGACAGCGCCAGCCCGCGCGCGCCGCGCGCCGCCAGCTCCAGCGCGATCGCGCGCCCGATGCCCGAGCCCGCGCCCGTGACGGCCGCGACCTTCCCGCGGACGGCGCTCACGCCGCCACCGGCGTCGCCGCCGCCTCGCGCGTGGCCGAGAAGAGCCGCAGGTGCGGGTCCTCCACCGGACCCTTCTGCAGCCGCTTGGCATCCTTGGCGTAGGACATCGCCAGCGACCACGGCTCCGCGACGCCCTGCTTGGGGAAGCTGTCGAGCGAGCGCAGCACGTAGCCCGCCTTGAAGTCGAGCAGCGGCCGCTTCTCCATCTGGCTCTCCGGCAGCTGCGGCACGGCGGCGTCGGCGCCGCGCGCGTCCATCAGGCCGATCAGCTTGGCGAGGTGCTCGCAGACGAGGTCGACCTTGAGCGTCCAGGACGAGTTCGTGTAGCCGACGGCGAACGCGAAGTTCGGGACGCCGCTGAGCATGAACGACTTGTACGCGACGGTGTCGGGGAGGGAGACGTCCTCGCCGTCCACCTTCAGCGCGATCCCGCCGAACGCCAGCAGGTTGAGGCCCGTCGCCGTGACGATGATGTCCGCGTCGAGGTGCTTGCCCGACTTGAGGCGGATGCCCGTCTCGTCGAACGTGTCGATGTGGTCGGTGACCACGGTCGCCTTCCCCTTGCGCAGCGTCCGGTACAGGTCCGCGTCCGGCACCGCGCACAGGCGCTGGTCCCACGGGTCGTACGTCGGCTTGAAGTGGACGTCCACGTCGAGGCTCGAGCCCTTCAGCTGCTGCTCGTTGACCTTGCGGATGATCTTCCGCACGGCGTTCGGGAAGCGCTTGGACAGGCCGTAGAGCGCCATCTGGCGGTAGATGTTCTTCTTGCGCGTGATCGCGTACGCGCGCTTCTCGCCGACCTTCGCGCGCAGGACGTTGGCGATCGGGTCCTTCGACGGCAGCGGCAGGATGTACGACGGCGAGCGCTGGAGCATCGTGATGCTCTCGGTCTGCTCCGCCATCGCCGGGACGAGCGTCACCGCGGTCGCGCCGGAGCCGATGACGACGACCTTCTTGCCGGCGTAGTCGAGGTCCTCGGGCCAGTGCTGGGGGTGGATGATCTGGCCCTGGAAGCGGTCGGTCCCCTCGAAGTGCGGGGTGAAGCCCTCGTCGTAGCGGTAGTAGCCGCAGGCGGAGAAGAGCCAGCGCGAGGTGGTCGTGGTCGTCTCGCCGGTCGCGACGTCCTCGACGGTGGTCGTCCACAGCGCGTCGGCGCTGGACCACTCTGCGGCGACGACCTTCTTGCCGTACGTGATGTGGCGGTCGATGCCGTTCTCGCGCGCGGTCTCCTCGATGTAGCCGCGGATGTCGGGCCCGTCGGCGATCGACTTCTCGTGCGTCCACGGCTTGAAGACGTAGCCGAAGGTGTGGAGATCCGAGTCCGAGCGGATGCCCGGGTAGCGGAACAGGTCCCAGGTGCCGCCCATGGCGTCGCGGGCCTCGAGGATCCGGAACGTCTTGCCGGGCTGCTGGTGCTGGAGGTGCCAGGCGCAGCCGATGCCGGAGATGCCGGCGCCGACGATCAGCACGTCGACGTCGGCGGTGCCGGTGGGCGTCGTCTCGGTGGAGGTCTGGAGGTCGGTCGTCATGCTCAGGTGGGCTCTCGGTCGGTCGTGGGAGCTTCGGACACCATGATGCCCGCTCCGCCCGCGCTGTGACGCGACGGAGTGCACAGACTTGACGCCGTGTGCTGTGCAGGGTGCACCGTTCTTGGTACGCTCGCGTTCCGATGAGCGCCACGGCCCCCTGGGAGCGCCCCTCGCCCCGCGTCGCGGAGCTCATCCGCACGGGCGCCGAGCTCGTGCTCCAGCAGCCGGACGACATCTTCGACGAGGTGGACGCGGTGGTGCTGGGGGACGCGGCGGGCACCGCCGTCGCGCAGGATCCGGCGCTGGCCGACGCGGTGCGGCGGACGAACCGCGCGAACCTCGTCCACTGGGCCGAGGCGAACCTGCGCGACCCGGGCGCGCCGGTCGAGCCGAACGTCGGGCCCGCGACGCTGGCGGTCGCGCGCGACCTCGTCCGCCGCGGGCTCGACGACGGCGCGCTCGACAGCTACCGGATGGGCCAGAACGTCGCGTGGCGGCGGTGGATGGAGATGGCGTTCCTGCTGACGCAGGACCCGGACGAGCTGCGCGAGCTGCTCGACGTCAGCGCCCGCTCGATCTTCAGCTTCGTCGACCAGACGCTCGCCGGCATCCAGACGCAGATCGCGCGCGAGCGCGACCAGCTCACGCGCGGCACGCACGCGCAGCGGCTGGAGGTGGTGTCGCTGCTGCTGGAGGGGGCGCCGATCGACGTCGACCGGGCGTCGGCGCGGCTCAACCACGCGTTGGATCGCGCGCAGACCGCGGCGATCGTGTGGAGCGATCTGGCGGGTGTCGACCCGGGCGCGCTGGAGGGTGTGGCGGAGGCGCTGGGCCGGGCCGCGGGGGCGCGGCCGTTGACGGTGCTGGCGAGCGCGAGCGCACGCTGGGTCTGGGTCCCCGGCGCGGACGGCCCGGACCCCGCCGCGGTGCAGGAGGCGCTCGACGCGGCGCCCGACGTGCGCGTCGCCCTGGGCCCGACCTTGAGCGGCCTGGAGGGCTTCCGCCGCTCCCACCTCGACGCGCTCGCCACCCAGCGGCTGATGCACCGCACGCCGGCCCGCCTGCGCCTCGCCCGCTACGAGGACGTCCAGGTCGTCGCGCTCGCCACGCAGGACGAGGACCGCGCCGACGAGTTCGTCACCCGCACCCTCGGCGACCTCCGCACCGCCCCCGCCGACCTCCGCGAGACCGTCCGCGCCTACCTGCGCGAAGGCTCCAACGCCACGCAGACCGCCAAGGTCCTCTTCACCCACCGCAACACCGTCCTCGGTCGCCTCGCCCGGGCCGAGGAGCTCCTCCCCGCCCCCATCGAAGGCCGCACCCTCCAGGTCGCCCTCGCCCTCGAGATCCTCCACTGGCGCGGCTGAGCGGGCCAGAACTTTCGTGCGCGACGGGCTCGTTATGGTGCGCGTATGGCCACGGACGAGGGGCTCAGAGTCGTCTCGATCGCGGTGCACAGCGATTCAGTAGTGGTTGAGTGGGACGCGGACGATCTTCGCATTCCATGGCCTGGCGATCCCGACGACGGCCCGGCGGAGCCGAAATCCGAGCGGCTGACGCTGACAGACGACAAGGGCACTGCCTACTACCGCACGGCCGGAAGCGCCTACTTCCGTCCTACCGCCCACGGGACCGTGACGTTCGAGCCGGCGCCGCCGGCAGAGACGACGACACTCGTCGCGCGCGGCGAGCACCGTGTAGCAACGCTGGATCTCAAGAGCGGCAGACTCACCCGCGCATCTGCATCGCTGTAGTTCATGCAATGCATCTTCTTGATTGAATATCTCCTGGGCGCGGACGTGGAAGGCCGCGCCTGAAACGAGATGGAAGGCAGGGGTGGTGCGCATGAGCGGATTGAGCTCGAGGCGTGGTCAGAGGTCGCTGTGGGCGTTGCTGGCGGTGATGCTGGCAGTGCTCCTCGCGCCGAGTGTGGCGTCCGCCTGCACGGCAAGCGCCTTCCTCAGCGGGCGCGACGGGATCTTCCAGGACTGGAGTGGCAACGCAGTTGGATGCAACTCCGGCTGGACCTACTCATGGCGGATCCGCTGGTACCACAACGGAAACGTCCTCGAGGAGCACATCAACGAGAACAAGCGCGGCTCCACGTACTACTCGACGCCGAGCTACCACAACACCGAGCTCTACAGCTCGGGCTCCGACTACAGCGTCACGTTCTTCATCTACCACTCGTCCACGGTCGGGAACAACCTCGTGGACAAGGCGTCGGACACCCTGTAAGGGGTCGCTGGGTTGCGGAGCCTCAGGCGGCTTCGGCCGTCAGAGGCTCCGCGGCGTGGGTGGTGAGCCAGGTCCAGAGGGTGCGGGCGGCCGTGCCGGGGCGGGGGTCGGGGAGGCGGACGGCGCGGAGGTCGCGGGTGAGCGGCAGGTCGCGGACGTGGATGGCGTGGAGGGTGCCGGCGCGGATCTCGTCCTCGACGGCGAGCGCGGACATGAGGGCGAAGGCGCCGCCGCCGGCGAGGGCGCGCTTCATCGCCTGCGCGGACGCCATCTGGAGGTGGGGCTCCAGGGCGATGCCGGCCGCGGCCAGCGCCGCGGTGGCGACCGCACGCGTGCCTGAACCCGGCTCGCGCGCGACGTACGGCTCCTCCGCCAGCTCCCGCGCGGCGAGCGTCGTCCGGTGCGCCCAGCGGTGCCCGGCGGCGACCACCGCGACGAGCTCGTCGTGGGCGACGACCAGGGCATCCAGATCGTCCACGTCGTCGACGCCCTCGACGAAGCCCACGTGGACGGCGCCGGAGCGGACGGCGGCGAGCACGGTCGGGGAGTTGGCGATGTCGACCTGCGGCGCGACGTCCGGCCGCTCGCGGCGGAAGCCCGCGAGCCAGCCGGGCAGCAGGAACTCGCCGACGGTGTGGCTCGCGGCGAGCGACAGCGACCG
>DATMVO010000028.1:0-5489 GCA_035563115.1 Solirubrobacteraceae bacterium | reverse complement strand
CCTGCTCCTGCGCGATCGCGATCGCGTCCTCGTAGGCGCCGAGCACCTCGAGCGCGACGTGCGGCCAGGCGTAGCGCTCGGCGTCCTGGCGCGCCGTCTCCCCCAGCCGCTGCAGGCGCGGCCGGTCGAGCGCGAGGTCGCGCAGCGCGGCGGCCAGCGCGGTCGCGTCGCCGCGCGGGACGAGCACGCCGTCCAGGCCGTCGCGGACGACGTCGCGGTAGCCGGCGATGTCGGAGGCGACGACCGGCGTGCCGTGCGCGAACGCCTCGGTCAGCACCATGCCGAAGGACTCGCCGCCGAGCGAGGGCGCCGCCAGGACGTCCGCGCGCGCGAGCACGCGGGACTTCTCGGCGTCGTCGACCTTGCCGAGCGCGGTGACGCCGCGGTCGTCGAGGAGCATCGGCGCGATCTCGGCCTGCGTCGGGCCGACGAGCGTCAGGCGCGCGTCGATGTGCTCGCGCAGCGCCTCGAAGGCGCGCAGGAGGATCGGCAGGCCCTTGCGCTCGACGGCCTGGCCGACGAAGGCGATCTCGAGCGCGGTGTCGCCGGGCGCGCGCTCGGGCTTCTCCAGCTCCGCCGGGAGGTGGACGCCGTTCGGGATGACCCGGACCTCGCCGCCGTGCCAGCGCCTCGCCGACCACGCCGCGGCCTCGCTTACGGCGATCCGGACGACGGCCTTGTTGAGCATCCGGCTGGAGCCCATCGCGTTCATGAACAGGCCGGAGCCGAGGCTCGGCGCGTACGCGTGCGTGGTCACGACGACCGGGGCGGGCGACGACATCACGGCGTCCCAGCCCACGGCGGGCGCGTCGGGCGAGTGGACGTGGACGACGTCGAAGCCGCCGGTGCGCAGCTCGTGGCGCAGCCGGGCGACCGCGCTCGGGGTCATCGCAAGGTTGGAGACCGCGCCGTTGGCGGGGATGCCGGCGGTCCCGCCGAGGGGGATGACGTAGTCGGGCAGCGGGCGCGGAGCGGGCGCCGCGCCGGCGTGCAGCCAGCGGACGGCGCGCGTGTCGCGGTCGACCGGCGTGAGCACCCGGACGTCGTGCCCCTGGCCGATCAGCTCTTCCGCCAGCGCCTCGACGTGGCGCGAGACGCCACCCGGATAGGTCCAGGAGTACGGGGAGACGAGGGCGATCCGCACGGCGCGAGCCTATCGCAGCACTATCCTTTTCGAAGTGCCCTCTCGCCAGTTCGTCAAGTACACCTTCCTGAAGATGGACCCGGCCTGGCGTCGCCTCGACGCCGAGGAGCGGGCCGAGGGGAAGCGCGAGTTCGCCGCCGCGTGCGCGAACTTCGCCGAGGATCACCTGCTGCGCGCGTTCAGCCTGGTCGGCACGCGCGGGGACGCGGACCTGATGCTGCTGACCCAGTCCGTGAACCTGGACACGCTCCACGACCTCCACGTCGTGCTCAACCAGAGCGGCCTCATGCAGTGGACGTCGATCCCCTACTCGTTCCTCGCGATGACGAAGGAGTCCGAGTACTCCGACGAGTCGCGCCTGGAGGTCCGTCCCGCGCACGCGAAGTACCTCTTCGTGTACCCGTTCGTGAAGACGCGCGCCTGGTACAACCTCGACGCCAAGGAGCGCTGGCGGGTGATGCAGGAGCACATCAAGGTCGGCAAGGAGTACCCGAGCGTCGACCTGAACACCTCCTACTCGTTCGGCCTCGACGACCAGGAGTTCGTGGTCGCGTTCGAGACCGACGAGCCCTCCGACTTCCTCGACCTCGTCCAGCGCCTGCGCACGACGGAGTCGTCGCTGTTCACGCTCCGCGACACGCCGACCTTCACCTGCATCTCCGCCTCGGTCGAGAAGGCTTTGAACGCGCTCGACGGCGAGCCGGTCGCGCTCGAGCTGACCGTGTGAGCCGCGGCCGGGCTGGGGAAGCCCCCGGCATGGCTGACGACGACAAGGGCATCACGAGCCCGACCGAGGACACCAAGGACGCGACCACGCCTCCGGGCAACGGCGACACCGACCAGGCCGCCGTCGAGAAGGGGCAGGACACGCTCGAGCAGGCGGGCGGCGGGCACTAGCCCAGCCGCGCGCTCGAACACTTGAAGTGCCCCCGCGCGCCCGGCTTCTGTCGGGCGCGCGGTCGTTGTCGTGGTGGTCGTTCGAACGGCCGGGCGGATTGGCAGTGGAGCGCCCGGTTCGTCACTCGCCGGAGCGTGCCGAGCGTCCGTGTGACGTTGTGGGTGCTGAACGCCCACAACGTCACATCGGCGTCGGGGCGCGCAGCGGGAGTGACGAAGTGGGCGTTCGGCGCGGGAAGAACGTCACGCCAGTCGGCGCCGTGGCGGGAGACGTGACGAAGTTCCCGCTCACCGGGCACAACGTCACACCGACCGGCGGCGCAGCGGAGGGCGTGACGAACTTCCCGGCGGTCAGGCGGGACGGGCGGGACCGGAGGCGTCGTCGCCGGTCCCGGGGCCGGGATCCACGTCGATGACCGGCGGGCCGGGCTCGGGCTCGGGGAGCCGCGCGGCCTCGTCGGCGGTGAGCGTCGTGAGGACGAGGCGCTCGTAGATGTCGCCCACCTCGGGCGCGTCGACGAAGCGGTCGCCGTCGTCGGTGGCGATGACGATCCCGTCGAAGATGTCCTTCTGCCCGTCCGCGCGGACCGCGCGGACGGTGCCGATGCGCTGCCCGTCCGCGGTCGCGACGGGCGTGCCCTCGGCCAGGACCAGGTAGGCGATGCGCGCTCCGCGCTCCTGCTGCTCGTCGGCCATGCGCGGTGGCCTACCCCCAGCGCGCGGCGCGCTACCGGCGGCGCGTGCGGGCGCGGGCCTCGAGCGCCTTGCCGAACGCGGCGTCGACCTCCTTGGCCATCGCCGGCTTGAAGACCGCCATCAGCGCCTCGTCGGCGAGCGGGCGCAGGCGCTCGATCGACTCGGCCACGTGCTCCCACTCCTCCTCGGGCTGGCCGGCCTCGTCGAACGGCTTGAACAGCTCATCCATGAACATCTTCACGAACGCCTTCGCGCTGCTCTCCGCGTTGCGCCGCACCTTCTCGATCGCCGACAGCGCCGCCGCGAGCGGGACGCCGCGCTCGACGACCTCCTGCGCGGCGCGCAGCAGCGCCGGGGACGGCACCTCGAACGTCCCGTCGCCGAGATTGATCAGCACCTCCAGCTTCTGCGCCTTCAGCAGCAGCCGCGCGTTCTGCGAGAGCGGGCCGAACCGCTCCTCCAGCTCGGCGAGGGTGACGATCTCGGCGGGCTCGGCCTCCTCGGGCACCGCGAGCGCGCGACGGAGCCCGGTGAAGCGCTCGGCCCAGTCGCCCTCGCCGTCGAGGAGCCGCTCGATCGCGCTGAGCTTGAGCCCCTCGCCCTGCATCTCCTGGATCAGCCGCAGCCGCTCGACGTGCTCCTGGCCGTAGTAGCCGGTCCGCGCGCGCACGACGGGCGGCGGGAGCAGGCCACGCGTCTGATGGTTGCGGATGTTCCGGACGGTCATCCCGACCTCGTACGCGAGCTGCTCGATCGTCATCTCGTGAGCCGCCTCTGCCATGACAGCGCACAGTACCCGCCGCGATGTTCCCTCGTTTGAGGTAACCTTCTTTCGAGCAAGACGCTGAAGAGCGCGCCGTCCGCGCTCCCTCGACACCGCTCGGAGGTCCCCGTTGCAACGTCTGTCCCGCACGTCCTTCCTCACGCTCGCCCTCCTGGCGCTGGGCGCCGCCCCCGCGTTCGCGCAGGAGCAGGCCCCCGGCGGCCAGCCCGCGGGCGGCGCCGCGATCGACCAGATCGCCATCGCCACCGTCGGCGCGACGGTCGTCACCGCGCTGCTGCTGTGGCTCGGCATGGGCCACCGCTCCGGCAACGTCCAGCTCCTCGGCCGCGCCGCCGCGTGGACCGAGCGCATCTCCGGTCTTCCCGGCTGGGCCGCGCTGCCCGCCGGCATCGCGACCGCCTCGCTCATCACCGCCGTCTTCGGCATGTACTGGGACATCGCCCTGCACATCGCCGTCGGCCGCGACGAGGGGCCGCTCGCGAACCCCGCGCACTACTTCATCCTCGTCGGCCTCTTCGGCATCTTCGCCGCCGGGTTCGTCTCGATGGTGCTGCCGAAGGAGAAGCCGAGCGACGCCTCGATCAGCCTCGGCCGCGGGTGGGACGCCCCGCTCGGCGGCGTGCTGATCTGCGCGGCCGGCGCGTTCTCGCTCACCGGCTTCCCGCTCGACGACATGTGGCACCGCATCTTCGGCCAGGACGTCACCCTCTGGGGCCCGACGCACCTCATGCTGATCGGCGGCGCCGCGATGACGCTCGTCGGTCTCGCCGTCCTCGCCGTCGAGGGCCGCCGCGCCGCCGGGCACCCGGGCAAGCCGCTCGCGCGCTTCCTGCTCGCCGTCTGGCTGCCGGGTGGCTTCATGCTCGGCCTCTCGACCTTCCAGGCCGAGTTCGACTTCGGCGTGCCGCAGTTCCGCTTCGTCTTCGAGCCGTTCATGATCATGCTCGCCGCCGGCGTCGGCCTGGTCACCGCGCGGATGTGGGGCGGCCGCGGCAGCGCGATCGCCGCCGTCGCGTTCTTCCTCGTCGTCCGCGGCCTGCTGACGCTGATCGTCGACCCGGTCTTCGGCGAGCCGACCGCGCACATGCCGCTCTACATCGTCGAGGCGCTGGTCGTCGAGGCGATCGCGCTGCGCATCTCCACCGACAAGCCACTGGCCTTCGGCATCGCGTCGGGCCTGGGGATCGGCACCATCGGCCTGGCCGCCGAGTGGGGCTGGTCGCACGTCTGGTCGCCGCTGCCGTGGCCGAGCGAGCTCGTGCCCGAGGGCGTGATCTTCGGCTTCGCCGCCGCGATGGCCGGCGCGCTGCTGGGGGCGTGGATCGGCCACCGCCTGTCGATCGAGAAGCGCCCGACGATCCCCGCGCTGCGCTGGGGCGCCGTCGCGGGTGCCGCCGTCGTCGCGGTCTGCGTCGTCGTCGCGCTCCAGAAGCCGTCGGACGAGGGCATCACCGCCGCCGTCCAGCTGACCGAGGTGCAGGGCGGCCCGGAGCGGACCGTCGGCGCGACCGTCCGGCTGCAGCCCGCCGACGCGGGGAACGACGCCGAGTGGCTGACGATGACCGCGTGGCAGGGCGACGGCCTGATCGTCGACCGCCTCGAGCGCGTGAGCGAGGGCGTCTACCGGACCACCAAGCCGGTGCCCGTCCACGGCAACTGGAAGGCGCTGATCCGGCTCCACCACGGCCGGTCGCTGACCGCGGTGCCGATCTTCATGCCGCGCGACGAGGCGATCCCGGCGAAGGAGGTGCCGGCGCTCGCGAGCTTCGAGCGGCCGTTCGTCTCCGACCACACGGTCCTCCAGCGTGAGCAGAAGCCGGCGGCCGGGTGGGTCACGGCGCTCGCCTACGGCGTGGTCGTGCTCATCGCCCTGTCGCTGCTCGTCCTGCTCGCGTGGGGCCTGCACCGCCTCGCGACCGCGGACGGCACCTCGCGCCCGCGGCGCCGCGCCGCGGCGTCCTCCGCCCC
>DATMVO010000027.1:0-13883 GCA_035563115.1 Solirubrobacteraceae bacterium | reverse complement strand
CCGGTGATCGAGCGCGCGGCGTCGGGCGCGTCCTTGACGCTCGCGGCCTGGGCGCCGAGCGACGCGGCTGGGAGCACGAGGACGAGGGCGATCGGCGAGAGCGTCAGCAGCGAGCCCGCGGCGTCGCGGCCGCTTGCCCGGGCTCCGGTCGCCCGCACGGCACCGCTCAGCGCGGCGACGGCCGCGAGGGAGAGCGAGATCGCCCCGAACGGCACCACCCAGCTCGTCCGCGGGCCGACGTACCGCAGCGCGTCCCCGGACGCCCACAGGTAGTCGAAGAAGACGGCCCACGCGGTCACGATCAGGGCGCCCAGCAGCCGGCGGCTCATCGGATCACCTCCCCGGCGATCAGCGACGTCGCGAGCACGAACGGCACGAGGACGAAGATCAGCCGCCCCACGAACCGCCAGCCGAACGTCGCGCTGTAGAGGAGCCCGAGCTTGAGGTCCATGATCGGGCCGAAGACCAGGAACGCGAGCTGCGGCCCCAGCGGGAACTGGATGAACGAGACCGCGACGAACGCGTCCGCCTCGCTGCACAGCGACAGCACGAACGCGGCCGCCATCAGGACGAGCCCGCCGACGACCGGCGACGCCAGGACGCCCGCGAACGTGCTCTGCGGGACCGCCGTCTGGAGGAGCGCGGCGAGCGCGGCGCCAAGCACGACGAACTTCCCCATGAAGGTGAGATCGGCCACGAGGTGGTCGCTGAGGTGGCGGAGCTTGGAGCCCGCGTGGCCGTGGTCGTGGCCCGCGTGATCGTGGCCCGCGTGATCGTGCTCGTGCCCCGGAGCGCGGGCCTGCAGCGCGATCCCGCCCCGCCGCCCGAGCACCAGCGCCGCCACGGCCGCGGCCATCACGCCCAGCACCGCCCGCCCGGCGACGACCGCCCACCCGCCGCGCCCCTGGTAGGCGACGTAGGTGGAGAAGAGGACGATCGGGTTGACGATCGGCGACGAGAGCATGAACGCCACGCCCGCCGCCGGGTGCACGCCGCGCGAGATCAGCCGCCGCGCGACGGGCACCGAGCCGCACTCGCAGACCGGGAAGCAGAACCCGCTCATCACCGCCGCCGGCATCTGGAGCCGCAGCGGCAGCCGCGCGACCCGCTCGAACCACCCGTTCGGCACGAAGACCTCGAGCGCCGCGGAGACCAGCGCGCCGAGCAGGACGAACGGCAGCGCCTCCACCGCGATCGACGCGAGCAGCACCACGAACGTCTCGGCCGACGCGAGATCCTCCACCGGCGCCAGCCGCGCCGCGCCCAGCGTCAGCGCGACGGCCGCGCCCAGCGCGACGAGCAGCGGCACCGAGGAGCGACGGGCGCCGAGCGCCCCATCCGCCCGCAGCTGCAGGTGCGCGTCCGCGCCCCACGCCGCGAGCACCAGCAGCGCCAGTGCCGGCGGGCCGTAGGCGGCGACCGGCTCCACCGTCCCGCTCAGGTCGCGCTCCATCAGGTGCTGGACCGCGAAGGTCACGAGCACGGCGTCGAACGCCGACACCGCGAGCACGAGCGGGCGCATGGGCCGCGCAGGCAAGGCGGCCAGCGCGGCGAGCACCGCGAACGGCAGGCCGAGCCAAGCGACGAGCGCGAGCGACGGGTCCTCCAGCCGCCACGTGGACGAGAAGAGGAACGGGACGGCGAGCGCCGCCAGACCGACGCCGAGCACGATGGCGGCGCGGGTCAGCGCCGCCCCGCCGGGCGCCGGGAGAGCCGGCCGCGGGTGGACGATCTGGGACATCAGGCGCCGGTGTATAGCGGTCGTCCGGGGCCGATCTCGTACGCAAGTTGTGAACGTCCCGTGGCCGCCGGCGCGCGGTCACGGGTTCGTCACAGGTCGGCCGCCCCCGAGGGTCATCTTCCGCCGGCCAGATGCCCTCCAGGAGGAACCACCTCAGATGAACCGCCGTACTTACGCGGCCGCCGGTGCGGCAGCGATCGCCGGTGTCCTCGCCGCCGGCGGCCTCGCCGTCGGCGCGGCCGGGGACGACCCGATGGACGACCGCTCGGCCGCCCTGGTCCAGCAGGTCGACCCCAAGAAGCCGAAGAACGTGATCCTGCTCGTCGGCGACGGCATGGGCGACTCCGAGGTCTCCCTCGCGCGCAACTACGGCGTCGGCGCGGCCGGCCGCCTGAACATGGACGCGCTGCCCTTCCGCGGCATCGTCACCCACTACGTCCTCTCGCCCGGACCGGGCCCGACGTACAAGCCGAACTACGTCGGCGACTCCGCGCCGACCGCCACCGCGTGGTCGACGGGCAAGAAGACGATCGACGGCCGCCTGTCGCAGGGCCCGTCGAGCGCCGCGGCCGTCCCCGGCGACAACGCCGCGTACGAGACGTACATGGAGATCGCCGAGAAGAGCGGCAAGGCGACGGGCAACGTCTCCACCGCGGAGATCACCGACGCGACGCCCGCCGCTCCGTCCTCGCACATCTCCCAGCGCGGCTGCCAGGGCCCGGCCGACGCGGTCGCGAGCTGCGCCTCCGAGACCAAGCCGAACGGCGGCCTGGGCTCCATCGCCGAGCAGCAGGTCGACAACGGGTTCGACGTCGTCCTCGGCGGCGGCCGCGCCCGCTACGAGCAGCCCATCCCGGCCGGCGCGCCCGGCGCGGGCGGCACCGTGATCGACTACGCGCAGTCCAAGGGCTACACGTACGTCAAGAACAACAGCGAGCTCGGCACGGTCGCCGACCTCGACGGCGGCAAGAAGGTCCTCGGCCTCTTCAACGCCGGCAACATGACCAAGGAGTTCGCCCCGCTCGACGTGACCCTCGCGGGCTCCGGCGGCGAGAACTTCCGCTGCGCCGAGGGCAACCGCCTCGCCAGCGAGCCGTCGCTGTCGGTCATGACCGACAAGGCGATCGAGCTGCTCGAGGACGACCCGGACGGCTTCACGCTCCAGGTCGAGGGCGCCTCGATCGACAAGCAGGACCACGCGGGCGACGTCTGCGGCCAGATCGGCGAGACGCTCGAGTTCGACCGCGCGGTCGGCGTGGCGCTCGAGTTCCAGAAGGCGCACCCGGACACGCTCGTCATCGTCACGGCCGACCACTCGCACTCGTCGCAGATGACGTACGCGAACCAGGATCCTGAGGGCGAGTACGCGACGCTCCAGGGCAAGGACGGCTCGCCGCTGCGCGTCCACTACGGCACCGCCGCCGGCGAGGGCCAGCAGCACACGCACACGGGCGCGACGGTCCCGGTGTTCGCGCAGGGCCCGCAGGCGGCGAACGTCGTCGGCACCCTCGACCAGACCGAGCTGTTCCCGATCCTGCTCGGCAAGAACCCGAGCACGCTCCCGCGCGAGACGCAGGTCCAGACGACGACGGTCACGACGCCGGGCAAGACGGTCACGACGCCCGCGCCTCCGGCGCCGGCGGCGAAGCCGGGCAAGCCGCGCGTCGTCCTCGCGGCGCTCGGGTCCGTCCGCCGCGCCGACCTGCGGGCCGGCGTGGAGGTCGCGCTCGTGACCCGCGACGCGACGAAGCTCTCGTTCACCGCGAAGCTCGGCGGCAAGACGGTCTACTCGAACCGCAACGCGCGCGCGGCCAGCTCGGAGGCGTTCCGCATCCGGGTCCGCAACGCGAAGAAGGGCACGATCCAGGTCACGGCCAAGGTCACCGGCCCGGCCGGCACGACCACGGCCCGCAAGTCGATCCGCGTGCGCTAGCCGCACCGCCGGACTCCTTCCCACGAGCGCACGGAGGGGCGGCCACGGCCGCCCCTCCGGCGTTCTCAGACCACCTGCGGGCGGCGGTCGGCCCAGGGTGCGGCGAGCTCGAGCTGGCGGGCGAGGCGGAGGAGGAGCTCCTCCGAGCGCAGGCGGCCGACGAGCTGGACGCCCATCGGGAGGCCGTCGGGCGTCCAGTGGAGCGGGAGGCTGATCGCGGGGCGGCCGGTGACGTTGGCGAGCTGCGTGTACGGCACCCAGGCGAGGTTGCGCTCGACGATCTGGTCGATGACGCCGCCGAGCTTCATCAGCCGGGTCGTGCGCGTGCGCAGGAGCACCTCGGTGACCTTCCGCAGCGGCGCGGGGGTGTCGAGCGCGCCCACCTTGATCGGCGGCTCGCCGAGCGTCGGCGTCAGCAGCAGGTCGTGCGTCTCGTGCAGGCGCGCGAGCCCGGCGATGTGCTCGCGCCGGCGCTCGTCGGCGGCCTGCAGCTCGACCCCGCCCGCGGCCCGGCCGAGCGCCGCGAGCGCGCGCGTGTCGAGCTCGAACGCGTCGTCGTCGCAGCCGGTCTCCGCCTTGATCCGCGCGATCTCGATCGCCTGGTGGACCGACCAGATCGCCATGAAGTCGCGCGCGAGCTGCGCGTCGTCGTGCGGCGGCGCGACCTCCTCCACCTCGTGCCCGAGCGACTCGAGCAGCGCGGCGGCGCGCTCCACCGCCGCGATCGCCTCGGGGTGCGCGGACGACCGGATCGCGCTGCGGGTCGTGAAGCCGATGCGCAGCGGGCCCGGCGCCTCCTCCAGCACGTCGAGCAGCGGCCGCGGCGGGAGCGCGGGGACGTAGGGCGAGTGCGCGTCCGGCCCGAACAGGACGTCGAGCATCGCCGCGGTGTCGCGCACGGTGCGCGAGACGACGCCGCTCGTCGCCAGCCCGTTGAGCGGCTCGCTGTCCTGCGGCCCGAACGGCACGAGGCCCCGGCTCGCCTTCAGGCCGACGAGGCCGGTGCAGGCGGCGGGGATGCGGATCGAGCCGCCGCCGTCGCTGGCCGCCGCGACCGGGAGGATCCGCGCCGCCACCGCGGCGGCCGAGCCGCCCGAGGAGCCGCCCGGCGTCCGCGCCGGGTCCCACGGGTTGCGCGTCGGCCCGAAGAGCTCGGCCTCCGTCACGCCCTTGGAGCCGAACTCCGGCGTGGTCGTCTTCCCGAAGACCACGAGCCCCGCGTCGAGCCAGCGCTGCACGATCGTGCTCGTCGCCTCGGCGGGCCGCCCGGCCAGCGCGCGGCAGCCGGCGGACGTCGGCAGGCCCGCGATGTCCTGGTGCAGGTCCTTGAGCAGGAACGGCACGCCGGCGAACGGCCCGGTCAGCCGCCCCGCGGCCTGCTCGGCCGCCCGCTCGTCCAGCCGCGTGGCGAAGACGTTCAGCCGCGGGTCGAGCCGGTCGGCGCGCCGGAGCGCCATCTCCAGCAGCTCCGCCGCGGTCGTCTCGCCCGTCCGGACGGCCTCCGCGAGCCTCAGCCCGTCGCTCGTGACGTACCGCTCCTCGTCCATGGCGCGGGACCGTACCGGCGAGACGGCGCGTTCGCACCTGGACAGGTCGCCCGGTCGCTCTCAAGAGATCTTGCGGGGGCTCGATCAGGTGATGACTGGTCGCCGGTCAGCGACCTCCCCGTTCCCTGTCCCGACCCGAAGGACCCATGCGCTTCACCGTCCGAATGCAGCTGATGGCGCTCGCCGCCGCGCTGCTCGCCTTCACCGCCGTGATCGCCGTGATCGGCGTCGCCAAGCTCGGCGACGTCCGCGAACGCGGCGAGCTCATGTACACCGGCGGCACCGTCCCGAACGCCGCGCTCGGCACGCTCGGCGAGAGCCTCGTCGACCTCCACCGCGGCCTCCTGCGTGGCGCCCTCTACGGCGACCCGGCGATCAACCAGGAGGAGGGCGCGACCGCGGAGCGGCTGCAGAAGTCGAGCGCCGCCGCCATCGCCCAGCTCAAGCGCACCGAGCTCCTCCCGGCCGTGGCGGCCGCCGTCGACAAGGTCGACAAGACGCTGCCGACCTACCTCGAGGCGCGCGACGAGGCGCTGAAGCTCTCCACCGCCGGCGACCGCCCGGCGGCGCTCGCGAAGATCAAGGAGGCGCTCGCGATCAACAAGGAGATGCGCGGCGCCCTCAGCGAGGCGCGCGCCACCAACGTCGAGGCGGCCAAGGGCCTCAACCGCGACATCGCCAGCACGTACGACAGCGCCCGCACGATCATGCTCGTGCTGCTCGGCGTCGCCCTCCTGGGCGGCATCGTCATCGCGTTCGTGATCGCCCGCCGGCTCACCGGCGGCATCGGCCAGGTGCTGCGCGCCGCGAAGAAGATCTCCGGCGGCGACCTCGACGTCGACGTCGACGTGACGTCCAAGGACGAGGTCGGCGAGATGGCCGACGCGTTCGGCGACCTCGTCGTCTACGTCCGCGGCGTCGCGGACACCGCCAACCGCATCGCCGACGGCGACCTGACCGAGGACGTCCAGCCGCGCTCGGACCGTGACGTCCTGGGCGTCGCCTTCCGCACGATGGCCGGCAACCTGCGCACGCTCGTCGGCCGGCTCTCGGAGACCGCCGGCACCCTGTCGGCCGCCTCGCAGCAGATGGCGTCGACCTCCGAGGAGGCCGGGCGCGCCGTCGGCGAGATCGCCTCCGCGGTCTCGGACGTCGCCCAGGGCGCCGAGCGTCAGGTCCGCTCGGTCGAGCAGGCCAAGGACGCGACCGAGGAGGTCACCGAGGCGACCCGCACGTCGGCCGGCTCGGCGCAGGAGACGGCGCTCGCCGCCCAGCAGGCGCGCCAGGTCGCCCAGGAGGGCGCCGCGGCCGTCACGCAGGTCACCGAGGCGATGCGCGGCGTGCGCGAGTCGTCCAGCGCCGTGACCGAGGCGATGCACCAGCTCGGCGAGAAGTCCGACCAGATCGGCGGGATCGTCGAGACCATCACCGGCATCGCGGGCCAGACCAACCTCCTCGCCCTCAACGCCGCGATCGAGGCGGCGCGGGCGGGCGAGCAGGGCCGCGGCTTCGCGGTCGTCGCCGAGGAGGTCCGCAAGCTGGCCGAGGAGTCCCAGGAGGCCGCGGCGTCGATCGCCGGGCTGATCGAGCAGATCCAGGCGGAGACCGCCCAGGCCGTCGCGGTCGTCGAGGATGGCGCCGAGCGCTCCGCCCAGGGCGCGGAGACGGTCGAGCAGGTCCGCGACGCGTTCGCCCGGATCGGCGCGTCGGTCGACGACGTGACCGGCCGCGTGGACGAGATCGCCGCGTCGATCGAGCAGATCGCCGCGGGCGCCGAGAAGGTCCAGTCCGACATGGGCGAGGTCGCTGCGGTCGCCGAGCAGTCCTCCGCGTCGTCCGAGCAGGTCTCGGCCTCGACGCAGGAGACGAGCGCGTCCGCGCAGGAGATCGCCTCCTCCGCCCAGCAGCTCGCCTCCACCGCCGCCGAGCTCGAGCAGCTCGTGGGGACGTTCACCGTCGAGCGCGAGACGCAGCCGGCGTAGCCGCCGGTTCGGGGAGGGGGCCGCTTACCCGGGCGGCCACCTCCACCGCGACCTCCACGAACGCCTGGACCAGCGGCTCGCGCACGCCGCGGCGGTGGACGAGCGCGAGCGTGGCGGGCGGGGCGCCGACGAGCGGGACGTAGCGGACGCCCGGCCACGCGTAGTAGCGGCTGACGAGCGTCGGGCAGGTGTCGATCGCCTCGCCGCGCGCGATGAGGTGGAGCCAGTCGTCCATGTCGTCCGCGGCGTGCTCGTGGATCTCCGGCCGGCTCCCGAGCTGGTCGGTGAGCATCCAGAAGTCGCGCCACGTGGCGGAGACCGCCGGCGAGTGGGAGACGAACCGCTCGCCGGCGAGGTCCGCCGGGCTCAGCGCGTCACGGTCCGCGTGCCGGTGCGACGCGGCGAGCACGACGACGCGCTGCTCGTCGCGGAGCGGCACGACCTCCAGGTCCGCCAGCTCCTCGTCGTCGTAGGGCAGGTAGACGAACGCGACGTCCGCGCGCGCCGCGGTGATCGACGGGTGGATCTCCGCGAAGCCGAACGTCCGCACGTCCACCCGCGCCTGCGGCCGCAGCGCCGCCAGCTCGCGCAGGATGTCGGTGAGCAGCTCGCCGGGCACCGCGCCGAGGCAGCCGACCGCCAGCGCGTCGGCCTCGTGACGGGCGAGCGCGCGCGCCCGGGCGAGGACACGGTCGGCGCGGTCGAGCACGTCGCGGGCGTCGTCGAGCAGCGTCTCGCCGACCGGCGTCAGCGACACGCGGCGCGTGGAGCGCACGAACAGCGGCGCGCCGATCTCCTTCTCCAGCCCGCGGATCTGCGCGCTCAGCGCCGACTGGGCGAGGTGGAGCCGCTCGGCCGCGCGCGTGAAGTGCAGCTCCTCGGCGACGGCGACGAAGTACCGGAGCTGGCGGAGGTCCACGCGCGGCAGTATCCCGCTCGGCGGCGCCCGCGTCAGCCCCAGTCCGCGGCGCGCGCGACGAGCTCGCGGCAGAGCGCCGGGACCTCCTCGCGCGTGCGCACGTACTGCGCCGGGTTGAAGCAGAACGACGTGTAGCCCTCGGCGCGCTGGGCGGGGATCGCCTCGGCCGCCTGCGCCAGCGACGCCGGGCCGTCCGCGTCGGGGAACGTGGGCCGCAGCCCGCCGACCACCTCCAGCTCGTCGAAGCGCCGGCCGCGGTACGTCGCCGGCGACGGCCCCCACAGCGCCTTCCACGCGGCCAGGTGCTCGTCGAGCATCGCGCCGCGCCTGCGGAAGTCGACGCCGAGCGCGTCGTACTCCTCGCGGTGCCACGAGACCGTCGGCTGCACCGTACTCGCGCGGGTTCGCCGGCCGCCCCTGCGCCCCCGCGCTCGGCCCGAGCACGAGGTGGTCGCTGAGCATCACCGCGTCGACGCCCGCCGCCTCGGCCTCCTGCGCCATCCGCACGAGGCCGCGCAGGTCCCGCGGGTCGGCGACCGTCCACACCTCGGTGAGGACCATGACCAGCCGCGGGACCTGCGCCATCGCTCAGACCTGCTCCGCCGCCTCGACCGGGCTGCGGTCGCCGATCCGCCCGTACACGTCCGGCCGCGACCGCCGCAGCATCGCGGCGACGGCCATGCCGGCGACCGCCGCGACGAGCAGCAGGAGCGGCAGGATGATCGCCATCTTGTCGGTCGGCGCGTCCTGCGCGCTCGTGATGAGCACGTTGAAGTTCAGGAGGCCGAGGACGAACACGACGCCGAGGCAGATCGCGGCGATGACCGGCGCCACCAGCGTCCGCCCCGCGCCGAGCCCGTGGTCGGGGCTGCGGCGGAAGTACGCGACGACGGCCAGCGACGTCACCGTCATCAGCAGCACCACGCCGAGCGCGCCGAGGTTGGTCAGCCAGGTGAAGAGCTTCAGCACCGGGTCCGCGTCGGCGAGCACGAAGACGAGCAGCACGACGACGGCGAGCACGGTCTGCACGACGGAGCCGACCACGGGCGCGCCGGTCGTCGGGCTCGTGCGCGCGAACGCCTTCGGGAAGACGCCCTCGCGCCCGAGCGCGAAGCCGTACCGCGCGACGGAGTTGTGGAAGGCGAGCAGCGCCGCGAAGAGGCTCGTGCAGAACAGCAGCTGCGCGGCGTCGCCCCAGAACGCGCCGAGCCGCTCGGTCCCGCTCCCGATCAGCACGGTCGTCGGATCGGGCGCCGCGCCGTCCGGCGTGGTGAAGCCGGCCTCGACCAGCCCGTCGGGCGAGACCATCGTGTCCGGGCCGACCGCGTTGGCGAGCAGCCAGCTCGACAGCGCGTAGAAGATGCCGACCGCGAAGACCGCGATGAACGTCGCGCGGGCGACCGTCCGCTTGGGGTCCTTGACCTCCTCGGAGTAGATCGCCGCCGACTCGAAGCCGACGAACGACGCGATGCAGAAGACCAGCGCGGCGCCGAGCGCGCCGTCGGTCGCGGCGCTCGGCGAGAAGCCGGTCGTCGTGAGCCCCTGCGAGCCCGGGTCGGCGAGGATCGCGAAGTCGAAGATCGCGACGACGAGCACCTCGAGGATCAGCGCGATGCCGAGCACCCGCGCGTTGAGGTCGATCTTCAGCACGCCGAGCACGCTGATGATCGCGGCGGCGATGAAGCACCACCAGAACCAGTCGAGCGTGATGCCGACCTTGTCGGACATGAACGCCGCCGTCGCGACCCCGAACAGCCCGTAGATGCCGATCTGCATCGCGTTGTAGGACACCAGCGCGACGAACGCCGCCCCGACGCCCGGGATCTTCCCCAGACCACGCGCGACGTACGTGTAGAACGCGCCCGCGTCGGCGACGTGGTGGCTCATCGCGGCGTACCCGACGGCGAAGACGCCGAGGATGATCGAGAGCGGGATGAACAGGAACGGGATGCCCTGGTTGCCCGTCACGAGGTACGTCGCGGCCTGACCGCCCGCGACCGCGGTCAGCGGCGCCGACGCGGCGACGATGAAGAACACGAGGTCGCTCGTGCCGAGCGCTCGCCGGTGCAGCCCCGTTCCGGCCCCCGCGCTCGGCGGGGCGCCGGCCGGCGTGACCGCCGGCTGGATGGTGGACGACATGGTCTTCTCCTCCTCCTTGTTCGCGCCGGCCTCTCAGCCGACCGATCCCTCCAGGATCTGCAGCGTCTTGAGGTCGCTGTAGAAGTCCAGGGCGTAGTCGCCGCCCTCGCGGCCGATGCCCGACTTGCCCATCCCGCCGAACGGCGCGGTGAGGTCGCGGACGAGGAAGGTGTTGACCCACACCGTCCCGCCGCGCACCGCCCGGCCGACGCGGTCCGCGCGCCCCAGCGAGCGCGTGTAGATCAGCGCCGCCAGCCCGTAGTCCGTCGAGTTGGCGAGCGCGATCGCCTCCTCCTCGCTCGCGAACGTCTGGAGCGTGAGGACCGGCCCGAAGACCTCGTGCTGGACGATCTCCGCGTCGTTCGAGGTCGGCTCGATCAGCGTCGGCGCGAAGAAGAGCCCGTCGAGCCGCTCGCCGCCGCGGACGATCCGCTGCCCGCCCTCACGCGCGCGGGTGACGAAGCCCTCGACGCGCGCGACGTGGTCGGGGTGGATCATCGGCGAGATCGTGGTCGCCTCGTCGCGCGGGTCGCCGAGGACGTGCTCCTCGACGGCGGCGTGGAAGCGCTCCAGGAACTCGCCGCGGATCGCCTCGTGCACGAGCAGCCGCGTGCCGCTCAGGCAGACCTGGCCGGAGTCGTCGTACTGCCCCGCGGCCTTGCGCGCGGCGGCCTCGACGTCGGCGTCCTCGAAGACGAGGAACGGGTTCTTGCCGCCCAGCTCGGCGGTGAACGGGACGACGTTCTGCGCCGCCGCGGTCCCGATGTGCTTCGCGGTCTCGGTGGAGCCGGTGAACGAGACGCGCCGGATCAGCGGGTGCGCGACCAGCGCGGCGCCGGCCTCCTCGCCGATCCCCTGCACGACGTTGAGCACGCCGGGCGGCCAGCCCGCCTCGTCGGCGAGCTGCGCGAGCAGCGCGGCGCTCAGCGGCGACCACTCCGCCGGCTTCAGCACCACCGTGCAGCCCGCGGCGAGCGCGGGGGCGATCTTCCACGTCGAGAGCATGAACGGCGCGTTCCACGGCGTGATCACCGCGGCGGGGCCGGACGGCATCCGCTGGACGCGGTTCCACGTCCCGCGCGAGCGCCAGTCGCGCTCCTCGTACGCGACGGCGAGGTCGGCGTAGTTGCGGAAGTTGAGCGCGCCGCGGGCGATCACCCGCGCGCGCAGCGAGCGCAGCAGCATCGCCATGTCGGCGCACTCGACCGCCGCGAGGCGCTCGATGTTCGCGTCGATGAGGTCGGCGAGCCGGTGGAGGTGCGCGGCGCGGCCGGCCGGGCCGAGCGCGGCCCAGGCGGGGAAGGCGTCGTGCGCCGCCCGCACCCCGCGGTCGACGTCGGCGGCGTCCGCGCGCGCGACCTCGGCGAGCACCGACTGGTCGATCGGCGACAGCGTCTCGAACCGCTCCGCGCTGGCGACCCACGCGCCGCCGATGTAGTGGTCGACCGGCACCTCGACGCCGGCCACGTGCGCCGTGTTGGCGGTCGGGGCGACGGTGCTCACGACAGCTCCTTCACGGTGATCAGGTCGTCGATCGAGTAGGCGAACGTGAAGCGGAAGCCGCGCCCGACGCGCACCGGCGCGAGCACGTCGTGCTCCTCCCCCGCGGCGGGCATGAAGTCGAGCGTCGCCGCGCCCTCCCACACCGTCGAGATCGTCCGGTCGAAGGACTGCGCGCGGACGAGCTCGTGGACGTGCGGCTCCTCGTGCCGTCCCGCGGCCAGGCGCGGGAAGTGGCGGACGTTCACGAGCGGCGGGTCGTTGTGCTGCGGCCCGCTCTCCGACACGCCCTCCAGCGTCACGGTCGCCTCGGCGATCCGCCGGCCGCGCGCGCTGCACGCCGCCCCGAACCGGGAGCCCTCTCCCACGCCCGGGTCCGCCGCCGTGTCGAGCCCGAACGTCCGCGTCATCCAGACGTCCCCGAGCTTCTTCGGGAACCCCTGGATCCACCCGCGCGCGAGCGCGAAGTCCTGGTCGACCCAGATGAACGGGCAGGTCGTGACCTCCTCGCCGTCGAGCAGGCCGTTGATCACGACGAAGAACTCCTTGTACTGCGAGCGCGCGGGATCGAGCAGCTCCTCGCCACCCGCCGAGCACGACTGCCAGTCGACGAAGATCGCCGCGCAGCGCCCGGCGTCCGGGTGCGGCTCGATGCCCGCGGGCAGGAGCGCGGTGACGGCGTCGGGGTCGGCCCAGTAGTCGACGACCATGAAGTCGCCGACGTAGCTCCACGGCGGCGACGGCACGAGGCTCGCGCGGCCGGTGGCGGTGCGGGGAACGGTGTAGCCCTGCAGGGTCATGGTGCCTCCGGGGTCAGGCCGAGACGGGGTCGGCGAGCGGCTGGCCGCGCATCTCGAGCGACTCGCGCTCGGACGCCACGGCCGCCTCGTCGAAGCGGAAGTAGGAGCGCGGCGGCAGCGGCCCCCACGTGTTGGACGAGTACCGGTCGTCGGGCCAGACGCGGACCTCGTGGTCGGGGCCGATCTTCTCCATGTCGCAGTACAGCTCCACGAAGCACGGCTCCTCGGTGATGCGCACGTACGAGGCGATGTTGCCGCCCACGCCGTGCCGCGTCGGGCCCCAGCCCAGCCACCGCCCGTGACGGCCCAGGTGGTCGAGCGCGTCGCGCATCTGGCCGATGTCGACGGTGTCGAACGCGAGGTGGTGGAAGTGCGCGTAGCCCTTGTCCACGAGCGCCATCTCGTGGTGCTCGAAGCCGATCCGCAGCCATGCGCCGCCGTCGCCCAGCCAGTCGGTCAGCCGCATCCCGAGCGCCTCCTGGTACCAGGCGACCTGCTCGGCGATCCGGCCGGTGAGGAAGTTGACGTGGCCCAGGCGGCGCGGGTGGCCGACCGGCATCGCCGCGGGCGCGCTGCGCGCGTGGGAGACCCAGCGCGACGGCGGCTCGGCGTACGGCAGGAGGTGGATCGCGTTCCCCTCCAGGTCGCGGAGCGCGAGGTGCGTCCCCTCGTCGCTCGTCTCCACCCCGAGCGCGTCGAGGTGCGCGGCGGCGTCGGTGAGCGAGCAGCCCTTGGCCAGCTCGTACGCGACGTGGTGGAACCCGGGCTCGCCGCCGTCGTCGGCCACGCGCAGCAGCTCCAGCGCCAGCGGCTCGTCGTCGCACGCCAGCGCCGCCCGCGCGCCGTCCTGCTCGCGCACGGTGAGCCCGAACTGCGCCGCCCACCGCACCGACGCCTCCGCGACGTCCGCGACGGAGAGCGCGACGTGGTGGAGCTTGCCGAGCGCGATCACCGCTGCGTCACCCGCACCGGCAGCCGCTTGATGCCGTTGAAGAAGTTCGAGCGCAGCCGCTCCGGCGGCCCGACGAGCTCGATGTCGGCCGACCGCGCCAGCAGCTCCTGAAACGCGATCCGCACCTCCATCTTCGCCAGGTGCGCGCCCATGCAGTGGTGGATGCCGCCGGGGCCGAACGCCATGTGCTTGTTCGGCGTGCGCGTGATGTCGAAGCGGTCGGGCTCCTCGAAGACGGCCTCGTCGCGGTTGCCGGAGACGAACCACGTGACGACCTTGTCGCCCGCGGCGATCTTCGTCCCCGACAGCTCGGTGTCCACGCGCGCGGTGCGGCGGAAGTGGTGCACGGGCGTGGCCCAGCGCAGCATCT
>DATMVO010000026.1:0-4182 GCA_035563115.1 Solirubrobacteraceae bacterium | reverse complement strand
CGCCGCGGTCACCGCGCCGGCCGTCGCGAGCTTCGCGCCCACCGACGACCCGCCGGCGCCCGCGCCCGGGAGCAGCGCGCCGCCGGCCAGCTTCAGCCCGACGAGCCCACCGAAGAGGAGCGGGAGCGGCGTGAGCACCTTGAGGTCGTGGCGCCGCTGGCGAAGGGCGCTCCGGAACTCCCGGCACGCCGCGCACGTCGCCAGGTGCCGGTACGCGTGGGCGCTCGCCCGCCGCCCCGCGTCGTCGGCCAGCAGCAGCTCGTCGCGGATGTCGTCGCACCGCGCGTCCCGGCCCGCCCGGGCCTTCACGAGGTTCGCCCGCGCGCGGAGCACGAGCAGCCGCGAGGCCGGCTCGGTGATCCCCAGCTCGCCCGCCACGTCGGCGTGCGTCGCGCCCTCGATCTCCCGCCGCAGCAGCGCGTGCCGCTGCAGGTCCGGCAGCGCGGCGACGTCGGCGAGCGTGTCGCGCATCCGGCCTCGCGCCGCGGTGACGTCGGCCGGATCGGACCCGACAGCCGCCGGCTCCGGAACTGCATCCAGCGGCCCGACCTCCGACCGCACCCGCGCCAGCTCGTCCAGCGCGCAGTTGCGCACGAGCTTGAAGAGCCACGGGCCGAGGTCGATCGCCCGGTCGCCGCGCCGCAGCACGAGGTGGGTGCGGAGCATCGCCTCCTGCACGACGTCCTCCGCGTTGGGGGAGCGCGTGCCGAGGATCCGACGGGCGAAGCGCAGCAGCCGCCGCTCGTGCCGGCGCAGCGCGACGTCCAGCGCCGCGTCGTCGCCCGCACGGAATCGCGCGATCAGCTGCTCGTCGGAGAGCCGGTCCAAGCCGCGCGGGGCGGGGGCGGTGTAGGACGGAGGACGGGTGTCGACGGCCATCGCCGCTCACGCCCCCTCGTCGCACAGGAGCCGGGCCTTGACCCAGCCGCGCGCGCCGATCGTGGTGCGCACGCGCACCCAGCTCCCGCTCGCCGTCCGCTTGAGGACGAACACCGTCCGCCCACCCGCGACGACGCCGATCTGCAGCCCGCCCGGCGACTCGTAGAGCGGGGCGGAGGGCGCGCAGACCTCGTCGGCCTTCGCGCGCTTGGGAGCGGCGGACGCGGGCGGCGCGACCGCGACGGCCGCCACGAGGGCGGTCGTCACGGCCGCGGCAACGCCCGGGCGGTTCACGACCGGCGGCCCTTGCGGGTCGTCTTCTTGCCCGCCTTCGCCTTCTTGGCGATCTGCGCGCGCGTCTTCGCGCTCAGGCCCATCTTGCGCGCGGCGGTCGCGATCACCCCGTCCTCGCCCACGACCTCGCGGACGGTCGAGCCGGCGTGCTCGCCCATCTCGAGGAGCTTCTCGGTCTCGGCGTTGCGCGGGAGCTGCTCGACCTTGACGACCGTCTCGGCGTACGAGAGCTGCCCGTTGGTCGTGCGGAACGTCCGGCTGATCAGCTCGTACGTGTCGCGCGTGACGACGACCTCGCCGACCTGGTCGCTCTTCTGCGCCGCGTCCGTCTCGCGCAGCACCGTCACCGCGCGGCCGTCGCGGACCTCGTCGGTCGCGGTGTACCAGCCGCGCGCGACGCCCTCGCGGTACATCGCGGCGATCGCCTCGCGGGTGGCGTTCGACGGCTTGCCCTGCTTGCGGCTGGCGGAGACGAACAGCTCGTTCGTGCGGCCCGACCACGAGAAGATCGTGCTGTTGACGGTCGCGTTCTCGCCGCGCAGCGCGCCGGTGTTCTCATCACGCCACAGCTCGTGGTCGCGGTCGCTGGTGATGTACCAGTCGGTGACCGTGCAGCCGTTGTCGTTGTAGTTCGCGTACAGGCCGGACGCGGCCGTGCACTGCTTCGTGACGCGGTGCTCGATCTTGTCGGCCGGGAACGGCAGGTCCGGGATCGTCAGCCGCGGCACGTCGGCGGCGCCGTTGGCCAGCGCGCCGGGGGCGCCGGCCAGCGCGGCGACGACGCCGAGGGCGGCTGCGGCGGAGAGCTTCTTGGGGTTCACGGTGCGGTTGCTCCTGGAGGTTCGTGCGGTTCAGGTTGCGTCGTCCGGGCCCTCGGACGCTCGTTCAACCGCACGCGGAGGAGCTTGTAACGCACTATCGGCCGCGGGGCGCCCACGTCCGCCTTTCGACGGACACGGACGCGGGCGGGCGGCGGTCAGGCCCGGCCGAAGCGGCGCAGGCGCAGCGCGTTGGCGACGACGGAGACGCTGGAGAGCGCCATCGCCGCGCCGGCCAGCAGCGGGTTCAGGAGGCCCGCGGCGGCGAGGGGGAGGGCGGCGACGTTGTAGCCGAACGCCCAGGCGAGGTTCTGCCGGATGGTGCGGAGGGTGGCTCTGCTGAGCCGGATCGCGTCGGCGGCGGCGCGCAGGTCGCCGGTCACCAGGGTGAGGTCGGAGGCCTCGATCGCGACGTCGGTCCCGGTGCCGATCGCCAGGCCCAGGTCGGCCTGCGCGAGCGCGGGCGCGTCGTTGACGCCGTCGCCGACCATGGCGACGGTCCGGCCCTCGCGCTGCAGCCGCTCGACCACCGCGGCCTTCTCGGCGGGGAGCACCTCGGCGATGACCTCGTCGATGCCGACCTCGCGCGCCACCGCGCGGGCGGTGCGCTCGTTGTCGCCGGTGAGGAGGACGGGGGTGAGGCCGAGCGCCTTCAGCCGCGCGACCGCCTCCGCCGACGTCGGCTTCACCGTGTCGGCGACCGCGAGCATCCCGCGGACCACGCCGTCCCAGGCGACGAGGACGGCCGTGCGGCCGGCGGCTTCGGCTTCGTCGCGCGCGGCGTCGAGCTCGGGCGGCACGCGCAGGCTCCACTCCGCCATCAGCGACGGGCGGCCGACCTGCACGCCGTGGCCGTCGACGACGCCCTCGACACCCAGGCCCTCACGGTTGGCGAAGCTCTCCACGGGAGCGGTGCTCTGCGCCGCCGCCGCGATCGCGCGGGCGACCGGGTGCTCGGACGCGGCCTCGAGCGCGCCGGCCAGCCGCAGCAGCTCCTCGCGCGTCACACCCTCGGCGAGGACGGCGTCGGTGAGCGCCATCCGGCCGGTGGTCACGGTGCCGGTCTTGTCGAGCACGACCGTGTCGACCTTCCGCGTCGACTCCAGCACCTCCGGCCCCTTGATCAGCAAGCCGAGCTGGGCGCCGCGGCCGGTGCCGACGAGGAGCGCGGTCGGCGTCGCGAGGCCGAGCGCGCACGGGCAGGCGATGATCAGCACCGCGACGGCGGCGGTGAACGCGACCGACGCGTCCTCGCCCGCGCCGAGCCAGAAGCCGAGCGTGGCGACCGCGATCGCGATGACGACCGGGACGAAGACGGCGGAGACCCGGTCGGCCAGCCGCTGGACCGGCGCCTTGCCGGACTGCGCGTCGGTGACGAGCCGCGCGATCTGCGCGAGCGCGGTGTCGGCGCCGACCTTCGTCGCGCGGACGATCAACCGGCCGCCCGCGTTGACGGTCGCGCCCGCGACGGCGTCGCCGGGGCCCTTCTCGACCGGCACGGACTCGCCGGTGAGCAGCGACTGGTCGACGGCGCTGCGGCCCTCCTCGACCACGCCGTCGGTCGCGACCTTCTCGCCGGGGCGGACGACGAACCGGTCGCCCACGCTCAGCTGCTCGACCGGCACGCGCCGCTCTTCGCCGGTCTGCGCGTCGAGGATCGCGACGTCCTTCGCGCCGAGCTGGAGGAGCGCCTCGAGCGCCGCGCCCGCCCGCCGCTTCGCGCGCGCCTCGAAGTAGCGGCCCGCGAGGAGGAAGGTCGTCACGACCGACGCGACCTCCAGGTACAGCTCGTCCATCCCGGACTCGCCCGGGAAGAGGTCGAGCTCCATCGTCATGCCGACCTCGCCCGCGTTGCCGAGGAAGAGCGCATAGAGCGACCAGACGTACGCGGCGAGGACGCCGAGCGAGACGAGCGTGTCCATCGTCGCCGTCGCGTGCTTGAGGTTCGCGTAGGCGGCGCGGTGGAAGGGGAGCGCGCCCCAGACGACGACCGGGCTGGCGAGGGTGAGCGTGGCCCACTGCCAGTGGTCGAACTGGAGCGGCGGGATCATGCTGAGCAGGAAGACGGGCAGCGTGAGGAGGGCGCTGATGATCAGCCGCTCGCGCAGCGCGCGGGTGGGATCCGGTTCGGCCGCGCCCGGCTCGCCCGCCGCGCCGCCGGGCGCCGGCAGCGCCGCGTGGTAGCCGGCCG
>DATMVO010000025.1:0-3904 GCA_035563115.1 Solirubrobacteraceae bacterium | reverse complement strand
CCGTCGTCGCGCAGACCAGCCGCAACCGCCGCGCGGGCGAGCTGCTCGCCGCCGGGATGCCGGCGCAGGCGGTCGGCGAGACCGTCGGGCAGACGGTGGAGGCGTTCGACACGCTCCCGCTGCTCGCCGCCGCGCTCCTCGCCGACCGCGTGCCGTCCACCGCCGTCGACGGCCTCGCGCGCGTGGTCACCGGCGAGCAGGCGACCGACGCCTGGCTGCGCACCGTCACGACCGGGAGGCCCCGCGCCGCCGCGTAAAGCGGCGTCTACGCTTGCGGGGTGACGACGCCGAAGGAGCAGCTCGACCACGACTTCAGCGAGCTCTACACGGCGCACCTCAAGGACGTCTACTCCTACGCGTACTACCGGGTGGGCAACCACCACGACGCGGAGGACCTCACGACGCAGACGTTCCTCCAGGCCTACCGCCACTTCGAACGCGCGCAGCGCGAGAGCGACGGCCGGCCGCTGCGGCCGTGGCTCATCCGCATCGCGCACAACCTCGCGGCGAACCACTACCGCGACCGGAGCCGCAAGCCGCAGAGCCCGCTCGAGTTCCACACGCCCATGCTGAGCACCACGCACACCACCGAGGACCTGGTCGAGGGCCGCGACGAGCTCGCGCGCATCCTTGCCGGCGTTGAGGAGCTGTCGGGCGACCGCCGCGAGGCCGTGATCATGCGGTTCGCGCTCGGGATGGACAACCGCGAGATCGCGCGGGCGCTGGGGCGCACCGACGGCGCGACGAAGGTGCTGCTGCACCGGGCGGTCAAGCAGCTGGAGGAGATCGTGCGCGGGGACGAGAAGGAGGAGTCGTGAGCGGCAGCAGCGGAGCAGGCGCGGGTGGGACCGCGGACTTCGAGACGCTTCTGCGGCAGGCGTTCGCGCCGGTCGATCCGCCGGCGCACCTGACGTCGCGCCTGGAGGACCGGCTCACGCGCATCACGGAGATGGCGGTCGACGAGCTGGAGGCGTGGGAGGTCGAGGCGATGAAGGACCCGCGCAACTGGACGCGCGTCATCCGCCCGATCGCCGCCGGCGTCGTCGCCACCGGCGCGGGCACCGCGCTGATCGTCCTGCGCGCGCGGCACGACAAGCGCTCGCGGCTCGAGAAGCTGCTCCGGCGCTGAGCGCGAGCGCGCCCACGGCGTTCAGGGAGCCGTTAGCGGCCGCTGCTAGCTTGCGCTCGCGATTCTGACGATGCAGACCTGCTACCGCCATCCCAACGTCGAGACCGGGGTCTCCTGCTCGTCCTGCGGGCGCCCGATCTGCGTCGACTGCATGACCCCGACGAACGTCGGCATGCGGTGCCCCGAGTGCTCGAAGCAGAAGACGAAGGTGCGCACCGCCGCGTCGATCGCGCGGGGCAGCGAGCCGCGTGTGACGTACGCGATCATCGCGGTCAACGTCGTCGTCTTCCTGCTGATGATCTCGCAGGGCGGCACGGGCTTCCAGACGCGCGTCGGGTCGATCTACGAGAACGGCGTGCTGTTCGGCCCGTTCGTCGACCAGGGCGACTGGTGGCGGTTGCTCACCGCCGGCTTCATGCACGACGGCGCGACGCACCTCATCTTCAACATGCTCGGGGTCTTCTTCCTCGGGCAGATGCTCGAGCGGGAGCTGGGGCCGGTCCGCTTCGCCGCGCTCTACTTCGCGTCGCTCTTCGCCGGCGCGTTCGGCGCGCTGCTGCTCTCGCCCGACGCCGCGACGGTCGGCGCGTCCGGCGCGGTCTTCGGCCTCTTCGGCGCGGCGTTCGTGATCATGCGCCAGCAGGGCATCAACCCGCTGCGGACGATCATCGGCATCGTGCTCGTGCTCAACCTGCTGACGACCTTCCAGAACGCCGACACGATCTCGGTCGGCGGCCACCTCGGCGGCCTCGCCGGCGGCGGGCTCTGCGCGATGGCGATCATCGTCGGCCAGCAGCGCAGCTCGCAAGCCGCCGCGCTCTTCGGCTGCATCGCGATCGGCGTCATCGCGGTCATCGGCGGCATCGCCGCCGCCGGCACGCCCTCCCTCTACTAGCCGCCCCCGCGGTTCTCGGAGGGGACACCGGTTACGGCGCGCGTCGCCTGCCGGTCGACGGCGCGATCGTGCTCCTAGCGCCCGATCGCACCATCACCCCGCCGCCGAGCCTTCACGCTCGACCGCAGGGTCAGAGGTGACGTAATCGTGCGTCAGGTGAGGTCGACCGCGAGCACCTCGGCCGCGCTAGGCGGCGCCGGGACGCGGTCGGGATGGAGCAGGTGGGCGAGCAGCTCGAGGCCGTCGATCAGCCGCGGGCCGGGGCGTGAGAAGTAGGCCGACGCGTTGACCGCGAGCACCTCGCCGGCGCCGACGGAGCGGAGCTGGTCGGCGAAGAGGAGCGCCTCGCGGTGCGCGCGCGGCGCGTCGTAGCCGCACGGCATGCAGAGGACGATGTCGGGCGACGCGGCGGCCAGGAGCTCCCACGTCGACTCCTCCGAGTGCTCGCCCGCGAAGCCGAGCACGTCGAAGCCGCCGGCCATCTCGATGAGCTGCGGCGTCCAGTGGCCCGCGACGAACACGGGGTCCATCCACTCGATCGCGGCGACGCGCGGGCGCCGCTCGACGTCCGCCACCGCCGCCTCGACGGCGTCGACCCGCAGCGCGGTGCGCGCGATCAGGTCCAGGCCGGCCACGGTGGCGCCCGTCGCCTCGGCGACCGTCCGGATGTCGCCCTGCGTCTCGCCGAACGTCGTGGGGTCCAAAGCGATCACCTTCGCCGGCTTCGGCAGCCGGCCGGCCAGCGCCTCGACGTCCGAGTACGACACCGCGCAGACCTGGCACAGCTCCTGCGTGACGATCAGGTCGGGCTCCAGCGAGGCGAGCAGCTGCTCGTCCAGCTCGTAGATCGACTCGCCGTCCAACGTCGAGGCGCGGACGGCCGCGTCGATCTCGCCCGCCGCGAGCCCCGCGGGTAGCCTGTCCCGCGTCACGTGCGGGCGCGTGAGCGCCGCGGCCGGGAAGTCGCATTCGTGCGTCACGCCGACCACCTGGTCACCCAGGCCGAGAGCGAACAGCAGCTCCGTCGCGTGCGGTACCAGGGAGACGATCCGCATGGGGAGGAGCATATGAGCGACTGGACCGAGCAGGACGGCAAGCTCGTCAAGGACCTGAAGCTCGACGACTTCGCGAGCGCGATGGCGTACGTCAACCGCGTCGCCGACGCGGCCGAGGCGGCCAACCACCACCCGGACATCCTCATCCACGGCTGGAACAAGGTGCGGCTGACGCTCTACACGCACACGCAGGACGCGATCACCGACGCGGACCGCGACATGGCGGAGCGGATCGACCGCCTGCCGTGACCGCGCTGCTCCTCCTCGCGGTCGTCCTGCTGATCCTGGCGAACGGCTTCTTCGTCGCGGCCGAGTTCGCGCTCGTCCGCACCCGCCGCTCCCACATGGAGGAGCTCGCCGCCGAGGGCCGGCGCAACGCCCGGCTCGTCGTCACGCTGATGGACGACCTGAGCGAGTACCTGAGCGCCTGCCAGTTCGGCATCACGCTCGCCTCGCTGGGCATCGGCTTCCTGGGCGAGCCGGCGATCGCCGAGCTGCTCGAGCCGCTGTTCGGCGGGCTGTCGCACGGCGTCGCCACCTTCCTGGCCATCGCGATCGCCTACATCCTCGTCACCGCGCTGCACATCACCACCGGCGAGCAGGTCCCGAAGATCTACGCGATCGTCAAGGCCGAGCCGGTGGCGATGCGGGTCTCGCGGCCGCTCGGCTGGTTCAACGCCGGCATGCGGCCGTTCATCAGCGCGCTGAACCACGCGTCCAACGCCATGCTGCGGACGCTGCGGATCGACCCGAACGCGGAGTTCGAGGAGGGCAGCAGCCCCGGCGAGCTCCGGGTGCTGATCGCCCAGGCGCGCAGCGGCGGCA
>DATMVO010000024.1:0-24065 GCA_035563115.1 Solirubrobacteraceae bacterium | reverse complement strand
GGCGGGATGGGGATGGGCGACGTCAAGCTCGCCGGCGTGATCGGCCTGTGCGTCGGGCGCTGGGTCCTCGCCGCGCTGCTCGTGGCGCTGATCGCCGGGACGCTGCTGGGGCTCGCGCTGGCGGTCCGCCGCGGTCGCGCTGGGGGACGGTGCCGCGTGAGCCTCTTCAAGCGCATCCCGGAGGACCAGCAGCGCGACGGCGTGACGCACTCGGTGAGCGGTCGCGGCGCCCTCACGCTCGTCGGCGTCGTCGTCGGCGCGATCGTCCTGATGGTCGCGCTCTTCGTGGTGGTCGTCGTGGTGATGGCGTCGAGCGGCGGCGAGGACACGGACTGCGACACGTTCCGCATCCAGGCCGGCGACTGGCAGTCCGCCTCGTTCTCGCAGCGGCAGGACCTCGCCGACGGCCTGGCCGACTGCGGCACGCTCGACGGGCGCTCGGCCGCCGACGCCGAGCGGCTCCTCGGGGCGCCGACCCGCCGCGACGCCGGCGCGTTGGTCTACGCGATGCCGTACGAGGACGGCGCGGGCGCCTCGTTCCTCACGATCCGGCTCCTCAACGGGCGCGTCGACGGGCTCCGGGTGGAGTCCGACACGTCCGGTGGTGGCAGGATCCCCTGACGATGAAGCTCGGCATCCACTACTCACGGTTCCCCGGCGCCACGCCGGCCGACATCGCCCCGACGCTCGAGGCGACGGCGCGCGCGGCGGAGGAGGGCGGCTGCTCGCTCTTCACGCTCATGGACCACTGGTTCCAGATGGAGCAGCTCGGCGGCCCGGAGCTGCCCATGCTCGAGGGGTACACCGGCCTCGGCTTCGTCGCCGGGGTGACGGAGAAGGTCGAGCTCGGCCTGCTCGTCACCGGCGTGACCTACCGGCACCCGGGCCTGCTCGCGAAGATCGCCACGACGCTCGACGTCCTCTCGCGGGGCCGCGCGCTGCTCGGTCTCGGCGCCGCCTGGTACGAGCGCGAGCACGACGGCCTCGGCGTGCCGTACCCGCCGCTGGGCGAGCGGTTCGAGCGGCTGGAGGAGACGCTCCAGATCTGCCTCCAGATGTTCGACCCCGCGCAGAACGGGGCGTACGAGGGCAAGCACTACCGGCTGGCCGAGACGCTCAACGACCCGCCGCCCGTGCGCCAGCCGCGGCCGCGCGTCATGGTCGGCGGGATGGGCGAGCGCAAGACACTGCGGCTCGTCGCGCAGTACGCCGACGCGTGCAACCTCTTCGACGTGGGCGCGGAGAAGCTCGCGCACAAGCTCTCCGTGCTCGACGGCCACTGCGCCGACCAGGGGCGCGACCCGTCGACCGTGCAGCGGACGGTGCTCACCTCCGCCGAGCGCGTGGACGACCGCGACGCGTTCCTGGCGCGGATGGCCGAGTACGCGGCGCTGGGCGTCGACCTCATCTCGGTCTCGCCGCCGGCGGACGACCCGGCGGGCTGGACCGCGGGGGTCTGCGCCGACGTGCTGCCGCGCCTGGCCGAGCTGTAGGCGGGCGCGGCGGTGGCGCAGAAGCGGCGGCTGCGGCCGCTGCGCGCGGAGGTCCTGCGGCTGCGGCCCGAGCTCTCCACCGACTTCGAGGAGCTGGTGCGCGACGGGCTCGTGCTCGTCGACGGCGTGCCCGCGACCAACCCGGCCGCGCAGGTGGCGGTCGGGACGTCGGTCTCCGTGCGCGAGCCGACGGTGCTGCGCGGCCTGACGAAGATGCGCGGGGCGTTCGCGGCGTTCGACGTGGCCTCCGCCGCGGGCGGCGCGGGAATCGACGCGGGCGCGTCGGCGGGCGGGTTCGTCCAGGCGCAGCTCGAGCTGGGGCTCGCGCGGGTGTACGCGGTGGAGGTCGGCTTCGGGCAGCTCCTCGGCTCCCTCCGGCAGGACGCCCGGGTCGTCAACCTGGAGCGCACGAACGTCGGCGACCTGACGCGCGAGCTCGTCCCCGACCCGCTGCGGCTCGTCACGCTCGACCTCGGCTACCTGTCGCTGGCCGCGGGCGTGCCGCAGCTCGAGGTGCTCGCGTGGGAGCCGGGCGCGCACCTCGTCGGGCTCGTCAAGCCGGTGGCGGAGCTGGGGCTCGCCGGCCCGCCCTCCGACGAGCCGACGATCGCGGAGGCTCGCGCGCACGCGCGCGCGGGGATCGAGTCCGTCGGGTGGGAGGTCGTCGCCGAGGCGCCCTCGCCGATCCCCGGCTCCAAGGGCGCCATCGAGTGGTTCGTCCACGCGCGGCGGCGCGCCTGACGCGCCAGCCTTCACCCGCCCCGGCGTGAGCGGCGGTGCCGGCTGGGTAGAGCGATCCTCAGCCATGAAGCACGACACCGTCTCTGAGAAGTGGATGACGCTCGGCGCCGCGATCGGCGGCGCCGCCGGGACGCTCGCCTGCGCCGTCCTGGCCCTCTACACGCTGTAGCGACCGCGGCGCTCAGGTGCGCGGGATGACCCCCTGCGCCCTGAGCCGGTCGAACACCGCGAAGAGCGCGTCCTCGGTCCGCCGGACGCCGTGGAAGCCGGCCTGGTGGAGCGCGACCGTGTCGAGGATCCCGTCGGTCTTCGCGCTGAAGAGGAAGTCGAGGAAGTCCCACCCGCCGAGGTCGTCGAACGCGGGCGCGTCGAGCCCTTCGCGCTCGGTCAGCCGCTCCCACACGGGCGCCAGCGGCGGCATGTTCTCGCTCAGCGGCACCGGCTGCGGGACGTCGCTCTCCATCCCGAAGTAGCCCGCGACGCGCTCGAACAGCTGCGGCCAGCGAAAGAGGTCGCCGTTGACGACGTTGAACGTCCCGCCCGCCGCGGCGTCGCTCGTCCCCGCCCACACCGTCGCCTCGGCGAGCAGCCCCGCGTCGGTCGTGTTGACGAGGACGTCGGTGGCCTCCGCCGTGCCGGGGAAGCGGAGCGGGAGGCCGAGCTCGCGGTTGACGAGCGCGAAGGCCGCGAGCGACTGCGCGAGGTTCATCGGGCTGCGGCGGCTCGTGCCGAGGACGATGTCCGGGCGCAGGATCGAGAAGGTGAAGCCGTCGCGCGGCGCGCGCTCGCGCAGGAGGTCCTCCTGCGTGTAGTAGAAGTGCGCGATCGGCAGGCGCGGGTCGGTCTCGCGCGCCGGTGTGCGGTAGGCGCCGAGGTGGGCGCCGTACGCCTTGCCGCCCTGGTAGAGCGTCACGTGGCGCAGCGGAGCGCCGGCCTGCTGGAGCAGGTCGAGCGCGCCCTCGAGCATGCCGGTGTTGACCTCGATGTCCTTCGCGGCCTCGCCGCTCTCGGCGTACGCGGCGAAGACGAGGTGGGTGACGCCCTGCACGGCATCGGCGGCTCCGGCGAGCTTCTCGCGGTCGAGGAGGTCGAGTTCGAGGTGCTGGTCGGCGCGGCCGTCCGGGGCGGGGCGGCGGGCGAGGGAGGTGACGGTCCAGTCGTCGAGCGTGGCGAGGTGGTCGACGACGCCGCCGCCGATGACGCCCAGCGCCCCGGTCACGAGTGCGTGCTGCTGGTCGGGCATCCCTCTGGCGTGCCCCGCCGCGGCGGTGTTGACGCCCGTGCGCGGGAGTGGGCTCCGACCGTGGAGGCCTCCCCGTTCGAGGAGGCCTCCAGAGTCGCCCGGAGAGGAAAGGCTGGCCGTGTCCCCCGACCGGCCGGGCCTGCTCCCTTACTCGGCGTCGCGCGCGCTGACTGAAGATCATCTCGGCGAACGTGCGAGTGCCGCCGCGGGGCGTGATACGCCTTCGTGGCGCCATCTCGGCTCGTATCGAGGATGGTCATGTTGACCAGCGTCGCGCGCCGGTTGCCGCACCGCGATGCCAGATCGGCCACCTTCGCTGGTCGCTCTTGCCACCTCGCCGTCCGGATGGTGCACTGTCGCCCGTCGAGAGCGAACGGAGGGGCGTCGGTGTTCGAAGAGGGTCAGCTCTACTCACCGGTCAGCGAGGGCGACGACGGCACGGTCACCGTCCACCTCGCGTCCGACCATCCCGGCTTCGCCGACGAGGCGTACCGCCGGCGGCGCAACGAGATCGCCGGGCACGCGCTCCGATGGCGCCCGGGCGATCCGGCGCCCGACGTCGGCTACACGGACGAGGAGCACGGCGTCTGGCGGACCGTCTGCCGCGAGCTGCGGCCCAAGCACGAGCGGTTCGCGATCCGCGAGTACGTCGAGGCGCTCGACGCCGTCGGCCTCCCGACCGACCGCGTGCCGAGCCTCGACGAGGTCTCAGACCGGATCGCGCCGCTCACCGGCTTCCGCTACGTCCCCGCGCCGGGGCTCGTCCCGCTGCGCGAGTTCTACGGCGACCTCGCCGCGCGGCGGTTCCACTCGACGCAGTACGTCCGCCACGCAGCCGAGCCGCTCTACACGCCCGAGCCGGACATCGTCCACGAGGTCATCGGGCACGGCCACCTGCTCGCGACGCCGACGTTCAGCGAGCTGCACCGCCTCACCGGCGAGGCGACGCGCCGGCTCGGCGACGACGACAACGTCCGCTTCCTCTCGCGCGTCTTCTGGTTCACCGTCGAGTTCGGCGTGGTGGTGGAGGAGGGCGAGCTGCGCGCGTACGGGGCCGGGATCCTCTCGTCGTTCGGGGAGATCGACGAGTTCCGCCAGATGGAGCTGCGGCCGCTCGACCTCGTTGAGATGGGGACCGCGGACTACGACATCACGCACTACCAGCCGGTGCTCTACCAGGCCTCGTGCCTGGAGGAGGTGCGCGAGGTGGTCGGCGGGTTCTTCGCGACGTGCACGGACGCGTCGATCGCCGAGCTGCGCGCGCGGCGGGTCGTGACGTGAGCGCGGGAATGGACGCGGCGGCCCAGCGGATGGGCCGCGAGCCGCAGCACGAGCAGGCCGAGCTGCCCGCGCTCGCCAACCGCGAGGGTGTGCTCGCCGACCTGTCGCGCGTGATCGCGGAGGCGTGGGCGTCGTTCGACACGCCGCGCGTGGCCGAGCCGCATCTGGACGACGAGCTCGTCGCGCGGCTGCGGGCGTCGCTGCCGGACGCGCCGGGCGACGCGGAGGCGACGGTGGCGGACGCCGCGCGGGTGCTGGACGCGAGCGTCTCGCCGTCGCGGCCGCTCTTCCTCGCCTACATCGGCTCGACCGGGCTGGAGATCGGGGTCCTCGCCTCCGCGCTCGCGGCGACCTACGACGCGAACCTCGCGACCTCCGCCGGCGGGGCGGACCTGGTGGAGCGGCAGGCGTTGGAGTGGGTCGCGGAGTTCGTCGGCTTCCCGCTGGCGGAGGGCGCGTTCACGAGCGGCGGGATGACGTCGAACCTCACCGCGCTGCTCGCCGCGCGCGAGCACGCGATCCCGGGCGCGCGGGCGCGGGGGCTGTTCGGCGTGCGGGCGTCGGTGTACTGCAGCGAGGAGGCGCACCACTCGGTCATCCGCGCCGTCGAGACGGCCGGCCTGGGCGCCGACGCGGTCCGCCGGATCCCGCTCGACGGGGCGCGGCGGATGCGCGTGGAGGAGCTGGACGCCGCGATCGCTTCCGACCGCGCCGCGGGGGTGGTGCCGGTGGCGGTGATCGCGACGGCCGGAACGACTTTGACCGGCGCGGTCGACCCGCTCGACGCGATCGCCGACGTCTGCGCCGAGCATGGCGTCTGGCTCCACGTCGACGGCGCCTACGGGCTCCCGGCCGCCGCGGTCGAGAGCGCCGCGCCGCTCTTCGCCGGGCTCGACCGGGTCGACTCCGCGACGATCGACGCCCACAAGTGGCTCGGCGTGCAGAAGAGCTGCAGCGTCGTGTTGATGCGCGAGCCCGGTCGCCTCCGCGCGGCGTTCGGCCACGAGGAGCGGTACATGCTCCACGAAGGCGACGTCGCCAACCCGGTCGACCAGACGCTCGAGTACTCCCGCCCTCTGAACTCGCTCCGCCTCTGGATGGCCTTCCGCGTCCACGGCGCCGACCAGTACCGCGCCTGGATCGAGCGCACCCTCGGCCACGCCCGCCACCTCGCCGCCGCCATCCGCACCCGCCCCGACTTCGAGCTCCTCCACGAGCCCACCCTCTCGACCGTCTGCTTCCGCCACACCCCGCCCGGCCTCGCCCCAGCCGACCTCGACCACCACAACGTCGCCCTCGCCCGCGCCCTCCAATCCGACGGCCGCGTCTACCTCGCCCCGGCCATCGTCGACGGCGCCGCCTGCCTCCGCGTCTCCTTCGTCAACTTCCGCACCACCACCGAAGCCGTCTCCGACGTCCTCGCCGTCGCGCGGGAGCTGGGGGCGGTGCTTCGGTGACCCTGAGGAAGCCGGGTGGAGCAAGACGCTGCCGGCACGTTCAGATCAACTGCGACGCAGTCGACGGGATCCGATCGGAACGACGGCCACCCAGAACGGCTGGTCGAGGCCAACAGCAGCGGCTGGCGAATCCGCCTCCTTCGTCACAAACCGTCGTCGTCAGCGTCCGAATCCGCATCCACACCGCTCACCGCGGCGTCGGCCGGAAGCGGCGTCACAGTCTTCTCGGTCGCGCTCTCGATGGCGTCGATCAGGAGTGACAGGCGGCTCCGGATGAAGACGTCAAAATCGTCTGCCCTCAGCGCATCGACGTCGATCAGATGGGAGGCCAGAATGGCCCCCGCATCGACGTCCTCGTCGAAGATCTCGGCAACGTACGTGGACGGTTTCTTGGCGCCGATGCGCCGGTTAGTGCTTGAGTCGATCAGCGCGCGGTTGAGGATGAGCTCTGAGGAGTGACCCCCCGGGTCGATCGTCGGTCCGCTGCCGCTGAGGCACTTCTTGGGAACGAGATGGTGGCTGTCGTACTTGCGCTGGACGTACGTTGATGCCTGCAGTCTCTCGCCCGTGTGGAAGTCCTTGCTGCCGGCGGACGCGCCCAAGGCCATGGTGGCGCGCAGGAGCGCCTTCTTCCGAACCGTCGCTGTCAGCAGCGTCTGAGCGCTGATTGTCAACTTCCCAACTGCCTCGGGCATAACGGGCTCACCGTCACGCGACTCGCTCCGAATCCAGCCCGCCAGCTCGCGACAGTCCTTCTCGGCTTGGCTGGCGCCCCCCTGGTCGAAGTTGGTCGTGAAGGACGATGCCCAGAAGTAGCGCTCAAGCTTCCGAAGCGCTGCCGCCTTCTCAGGGCCGGCGAGACCTTCGCGCTCAAGCCAGCCAACCGTCAAGGGAACAAGGAGCATCGAGTACGGGAGGAGATCCCTGTGGATGACTCCGCAGTCGCCTCGAAGGTGGTTGATGACTGCGGCGAGCGCATCCACGGCGGCTTCCCAGTCAGCCTTCACGTCGTCGGCGGTTAGATCGCTCGTGACGACTTTCTGCTGCGGCGAGCCGTGGCGACGAGCCGAGATGATCTGCAGCACCGTGTACGGGTCAACCGCGTAGCCGTAGACGTCCTTGTCTTCCCCGGGGTCCCGCAGCAAGGCGTGCTTCTTCTTCGCCTCCTTCCAGCGAGCACGCAGATCGATGCCGTCGGGGTAGAAGCGCGCGGTCAAGATTGCGAATGCGCCCAGCTTGACTGCGTTCGTGTTCAGCGTTTCAAAGATTCGGCAGACGGCGGAGAGCCCCGCGGTGGGGAGCAACGTGATGACCGGAAACTCGTACTGCTGAAGCTGGACCAGATAGCTGTCGCGCACCTGCCACATCCGCTCCTGACAGAGCTCCTTGTCCATGCCGGCCGGCAGCGCCTTGACTAGCTTCGCCATCCACTTGTCGAAGCCGCTGGGCTCGGCGAGATGATCGATCGGGAACTGCCAGTTCTCGATCTGCCAGTCCTCGGTCTCGTAGAGCGGAAGTTCGCCGTTTGCCTTCGCACGGCGCTGCTTGGCGTTCGGCTCATGTGCCACGACCGCCGTTTCCCAGTCGATCGCTTCGACGTCGCGCGCGGCGAACGTGTCACGGTCGATGAAGTTCTCTAGCGCCACAGTGAACCGCGACTCGCCGCTTGCGTGCAGAGCGCGGTAGAGAGACGTGAGGCGCTGCTGACCGTCGAGAATGAGGCGCTCAGGCAGGCCAATCTGCTCGACGGTCGGGGCCCCCTCGACGGCACGGTGTCCGAGCGCGTGCTGCCCAGGTCGCCATGTCAGAATCGCGCCCGCTGGGTAGCGCGCCATGATCGAGCCGAGTAGGCGTGCGGTGTTCCGCGCGGGCCAGATGAAGCTCCGCTGAAAATCGGGCACGGCCAACCTGCCGCTTTCGATCTCCCCGAGGAGGTTCATGACCTTCTCCGGGTGCGACTGGAACAGGGCTCCGGGCTGGGGCATGGCGCGACCCTACCGTGCCCTCCGCGAGGCGTCGTTGCGGTCTACAGCCGGTTGAGTGCTCGGTGGATCTCGGCGAGCAACGCCGAACGTTCGGCGTGCGAAAGGCGTGTGGCGACCGAGTACCACGCCATGATCGCCGAGTGGCGCACGCCGCGCGGGCTCGGGGCGCGGCGCGCTTCGGTGACGATCTCGCGGGCGAGGCGTTCCAGTGAGGGTGTCCGTTCCATGTCTTGGGAAGGGCGTCACGTTGCACCATTCAGGCTCCGGCGTGTTACGAAAGCGCGTGAAATCTGCATCGTCAGTGCGCGCTCGTCGGCTGGCACGAACTTGAAGGTCAGGCGCGCACAGACCCGCGAGGCGATCGGTCGCGCCGTCGCTTTCATCCTGAGGCCGTCGGGCGGACCAGCCTGACGTCCGGGGAGCGCTGACGATCATGGGTTCGTCCCCCGGCCGGGGCACGTGGGCCGCGCGGGGCGGCCTGGCGGATGTGGTGGTCGCGCTCGAGGACGTTCGTGGCGCGCGCCGCCGCCCTCGGCGTAGGCGGTGGCGTCTAGCCGGGAGGGTCGCCCGCCTCCGCAGCGTTGCCGTGGATGACCTCTCGAGGAGGCCTCGGCTACACCAGCATCGGTCGCGGCCAAGAGCGGCGTCGCGGTCGGCGACATCCCGTCACACCATTTGCCGGACAGTGGGCGAACCAAGTACTTCCTTCGAGAGGAGCTCGATGCCATGCTCGGCTACCGCACCGGCTACGAGACCGCGGGGGTCCAGCTCAGGAGGGTCAGCTAATGCCGCGCAAGCGCACACGCGACAAGGTCGATGGGGAGGCGAACCTGTACCGCGTGGGCGGGTCTTATACGCGTGTCCACGTCACCCGGCGAGCCGCAGGCGCGATGAGAGGACCTCGGCGGGATCGGCATCATGCAGGCTCGCCGCTCCCGCGACGCGTTCGTTCGGGCAGGTCCGCGCCGGCCAGCCCGACTAGGTCGTCGCGGCGACCGGCCGCACGGTGGGCCACCGCCGCCTCTCTCGGCATGGCATCGACAAGGTGACCGCCACGCTCGGCGTCGACGACCTCACCTTCCACAGCTGCCGCCATACGTTCGCGCCAATGCTCGTTGACGGCGGTCGCACTGTCGACTTCGTCGCCCAACAGCTGGGTCACGAGGGCCCTGCGTTCACCCGCCGCACCTACATCACCTCTTCAACCGCCGCCCGCCAGCGACGACACGCCCAGGACGAGCTCGACGCCGAATACGGCGCCCTGCTCAGAGGAAGGAACGCATGACCCTGACGTTCGACGACGTCATTGAGACCCTCGAGTCCCTGGAAGGCAAGGTCGTCGGGATCCTCGTCGGCCACACCGAGGCGAGCGAGATCGGCCCGAAGATCGCGCAGTCCTACGTCGACTTGTTCGGGCAGGTCGACCGCGTGAGCGAAGGTGAGAACGGTGAAGTCCTGATGAAGCTTGCTAAGACCGATCGCGCGGTCCCGCCCTCGATCGTCGTGTTTTCGAGGCGGCAGTTCATCGCTGCGCTGGAAGAGGCGGGGCACATGACCGTCTGGCAGCACGCCGTCGCGATCCAGATCCTGCTTCCCTCGAACGCATGAGCGGTGCGGCTGCCCCGGTGGGGCTCTCGATCGAGGAGGCGCTTGACCTCCTGCGACGGGCCCACGACAAGACGGTCACCGTCGATGTCGGGCTGCCGGAGAAGGCCGAGCCCGCGGTGGCGCGTCTGGCGGACGAGGGCTACGCCTCCTTCGGAGGCACCCTCTACGACATGGCCCGGCTAGCAGATGGACGCTGGTTGGTCTCGATGATGAGCCCGCCGAACGGTTGGGTTGGCCAGGTTCATCTTGACCCCACCGCGTTTGTCGCCGCGCGGTGGTGGCCGTCGCGGCCGCGCGATGTCGCCGCGACGGCCAGCGGAATCTTCGTTTCCTCGCTGTTGATCTCGGAAGGCCCGATCGCGTTCCTCTTCACGATCATTGACGACCCTCGACTCTCGGAAACCTGATGCCCGTCGATCCCATCCCGACTCAGCCCGTCTTCGGCATCACGAGCGATGATGACCAGAACCCCGTCGAGAACGAGTACAACGTGCTCGAGGTCGGCTTCACCGACGCCGGTGGGGTGGTGTTCCTCCACCACGAGGACCGTGGGGCCTACTCCCCCGAGCCGGTTGAGGCCGTGCGCGTCAACGTCGACACACTCGGCACTCTGATCGTCCGGCCACGCGACATGCACGAGCGCCTCACCGCTGGTCGTGCGGGGGACTAAGTCCTTTCACGTGCGCATCAGAAGCTTGTCCCCCGGCGTGACTCCGGCGGACCGGTCGCCACCGGGAACGACGACCGCCCGACGCGGAACTCCGAAGGGTTCCTAGCCGGGCGGGGGATGGGCGCGGCGGGTTTCGAACCTGCGACCTCTCGCGTGTGAAGCGAGCGCTCTCCCACTGAGCTACGCGCCCTCAGGGGACGCACATCGTAGCGACCGGCGGGTGGGGGAGGTGTCGGAGGCGGACCGGCGGTCCGCCGGAGTTGGACTCCCACTTCGCGCCATGTGACACGTGCGGCGCAAGTTCCCGGTGGGGCGGGCGTTGGTGCGGCCACGATGCCACGAGCCCTCCGCTTGATCCCGGCCGCCCTCGCCCTCGCCCTAGCCGCCGCCGTGGGCCCGCCCACCGCGGGCGCGGCCACCGTCCCGGACGTCCTGCTCGATCCGCAGAAGGCGCTGGCCGGCGCGATCGCGGCGAACCCAGGCACGACGGAAAAGGCGTGCCACGCGTCGTACCGGCCGGACGCGCCGGGCGTCGGGGCGCGGAGCTTCGACACGGCGGGCGTCGGCCACCTCCAGGTGCGCACGAGCGGAGCCAACGGCGACTGGGACCTCGCGGTGTTCGACACGGCCGGCAACGTCCTCGCGAGCGGCGCGTCGCCCGACGCGCAGGAGATCGGCGAGGGCTGGACGGGCGGGGCCGGGCCGGTCCGCGTGCAGGTCTGCCGCCGCAGCGGCGAGGCTGAAGCCCTCGACGTGCAAGCCACCTTCGAGCGCCTCGATCCGCAGGCGGAGGCGACCGACGCGGACGTTCCGCAGCTCGTCTCGGTGCAGACGCCGACCCGCGCGGACAAGGACGCGCTCGTCGCGCTCGGCCTCGACATGACGGAGCACGGCGGCGCGGAGTCGCTCGGCGTCGTCCTCCACGGCGACGCCGACCGCAAGGTCCTGCGCGACGCCGGGTTCGAGTGGCAGATCAAGGTCCCCGACATGGTCCGCCAGGACGTCGAGCACCGCGCCGCCGAGCGCCGGCAAGCAGCACGCGCCACCCGCAGCACCCGCGCCGCCGTCCCGAGCGGCCGCACCACCTACCGCACCCTGGCCGAGTACGAGGCCGAGCTCAAGCAGCTCGCCGCCGACAACCCGGGCCTCGTCAAGCTCATCACCCTCCCCGAGAAGACCCTCCTCGGCCGCGACGTCCTCGGCGTCGAGATCGCCAAGGACGTCGACCGCAAGGACGGCCGCCCCGCCTTCTTCAACATGGGCGTCCACCACGCCCGCGAGTGGCCGGCCGGCGAGGCGACGATGGAGTGGGCGTACGAGCTCGTCAACGGCTTCAAGAGCGGCGACCCGCGCGCGACGAACGTCGTCACCAACTCCCGCAACCTCGTCGTGCCGATCGTCAATCCCGACGGCTTCAACGCGTCGCGGATGCTCGGCCCGGCCGCCGGCCGCGACGAGGCCATCGACGACACGGTCTACCTCGTCGCCGGCGCGGCGACGGGCGGCGAGTACCGGCGCAAGAACTGCCGCCTCGGCGACCTGAACGCCGCGAACTGCACCACCTCCGTCGGCCTCGCCGAGAACGGCACCGACCCGAACCGCAACTACGCCGGCTTCTGGGGCGGCCCCGGCGCGGACACCAACCCGCTCACGCAGACCTACCGCGGCCCCGGCCCGTTCTCCGAGGTCGAGTCGCGCAACATCCAGAAGCTCGTCTCCGCCAACCAGGTCATGTCGCTGATCACCAACCACACGACGGCCGGCCTGATCCTGCGCGCGCCGGGCCTCGCGGCGGTCGGCGACCCGGTCGACGAGAACAAGGGCTACAAGGCGCTCGGCGACGCGATCGGCAAGGAGAACGGCTACTTCAGCCAGAAGTCGTTCGAGCTCTACGACACGACGGGCACCACCGAGGACTGGAGCTACAACGCCACCGGCGGCTTCGGCTTCACGATGGAGATCTACTGCGGCGCCCCGAACTACGAGACGGGCGACTGCGACGACCCGGCGTTCCACCCGACCTACAAGACGGGCGTCACCGACGAGTGGAACGGCGACTCGGCGCAGGCCAACCACGCCAGCGACCCCGGCCCGGACAAGGGCTACGACGGCAAGGGCAACCGCGAGGCGTACTACCTCGCGGCCGAGTCGGCGATCGACGAGACGCGCCACAGCATCCTGCAGGGCGAGGCCCCGGCGGGCGCGACGCTGCGGCTGACCAAGGCGTTCAAGACCGAGACGTTCCCGCAGGCCGACGGCAACCCGCTCACGGTCGACGACCGGCTCGAGACGACGTACGAGGTCGACGGCTCCGGCGGCTTCCGCTGGCACGTCAACCCGTCGACGCGGCCCGTCGTGGCCAAGGAGGTCGGTGAGCCGGGCGGCGGCGAGCCGAGCCCGCCCGAGACGTTCAGCGGCGGCATCGGCGGCCAGGGCGACGGCGCCGCGGTCCCGAGCAACGACGCCGAGACGGACAACACGCTCTCCTACAACGACCACCCGATCACGATCCCGGCGAGCGGCGACAACCGCACCGTGAGCGTGAAGGTCACGTGGACGACGCCGGTCAGCGACTGGGACCTCAAGCTCTACGAGGACGCGAACGGCAACGGCGCGTCGGATCCCGGCGAGCGGGTCGCGGCGGTCTCCCAGCAGGGCGCGACCTCCGAGGAGGAGCTGACCATCGCCGGCGCCGACGTGCAGCCGGGCCGCAAGTACGTCCTGCGCGTCGTGAACTTCGCGGCGGTCGAGAGCTACGAGGGCACGGTCACCTACGGCGGCCCGCTGCCGTACCAGCCGGCGCGGCGCGAGAGCTGGACGATCAGCTGCGAGATCGGCGGCCAGACCGTGCTGAGCCAGGAGGTCGAGATCGACCGCGGCCAGATCAAGGCGATGGCGCCGTGCTCGCGGGTCGGCAGCGAGCTCGTCACGCCGGGCACGGGGAGCGGGAGCCGCACGGGCACGGGCACGTCCGTCGCGGGCAAGACCACCCCGGCCACGCCCGCCGCCCCGGCGCCTTCGTGCGTCGCGAGCTCGGGCTTCGCGAGCGTCGGCGCGCGCCGCAGCGGGCGCGGCGTCACGCTCAGCCTCGCGCGGAAGGTGAGCGCGGCGGCGACCGTGTCGGTCTTCCAGCAGTCGGCGGGCCGGCAGATCACCGGTGAGCGGCTCGTCGCGCGGTTCGCGAACCGCACCGGCACGTTCACGTGGAACGGGCGGGCGACGCAGAAGGGCCGGACGGTCACGGACGGCTTCTACTTCGTGCGCTTCTCGGTGCCCGTCGGCGGCGGCCAGTCGGACGTCCGGCGCGTCGCGCTGCAGCGCACGGGCGGGCGGTTCGTCGTGCGGCCGACGTTCTACCGGCGCGCGACGTGCGACGCGCTCGAGAGCTTCAAGCTCGAGCGCCCGGTGTTCGGCGGCCCGACCAACCGGGCGCTGAACGTCTCCTTCCGGCTGGCGAGCCCGGCCCGGGTGACGGTCACGGTGCTGAAGGGGACGCGCACGATCCGCACCCTCGGCCCGACGAACCGCCGAGCGGGCGTCACGCACCGGCTGCGGCTCGACGCGACCGGGCTGGCGCGGGGCGAGTACCGCGTGCGGCTCTCGGCGGTCGTTGGCGGCAAGACGCTGACGTCCGTGCTCACCGCACGGCGGCTGTAGCCAGTCCGCCGGCCTCAACGGCGAAGACCCGCGAGTAGCGGGCCTTCGCCGTTCTCATCACGAAAAGCAGCCCGGCCCGCCCGAGGGTGAGCCGGACTGATGTCGCGTATCGGCGACGGCTACCGCAGCGAGTAGCGTGTCGCCGTCCCGTCGGTCTGGACGAGCTCGACGCTGTCGGCCTGGTCTGGCCGGCCCTCATGCCCTAGGTCGAGCTTGTAGACGTTGCTCGTGACCGCAGCGGACTCGCGCCCGAGAGCCGAACGCGCGACCACCTTGCTGACACCGTTGGGGGCGATGCCGTACCGCGTCATATTCCCGCCCGGAAGGGGGCGCACCTCCACCGCGCCGTCCTGCGGCGTCTCGACCGGCTCGACGGCCGGGCCGTTCGCCGGCGGATCGATAATGGTCAGACCGAACTTGCCGGTGCGGATCGACTCAGCCGAACCACACGACATCGCCCCGGACGCGAGGGCAATGCACGCGCCGCCGTCAGCGGTCGAGCTGATGTAGAGCGCCGGGCGAGTGTCCGTAGCGGGGATGGCACGCGCCGACGTCGTGAGGACACCGGCCTGCCGTGCAGCCGGGCCGGTGAACGACTGCTGCACCGGCCCCGGCAGAGCTGTCGTAGCAGCCGGGGCGCCGGCAAGCTCCTTCACCGGAGCGGCATCGGGATGCTGAAGGCCAGCGTAGGCGAGTCCCGAGCTAGCCACAGCGGCGCTCGAGACCAGCGCCAGCGCGGTGAGCTTCTTCGAAGAGAGGGTCATCGCGATCTCCTACAGGAAGTCGATCCGGGCACGGGCGTTGACACCGAGACCCTGAGCGCCGCGGGCACCACCGCGTCGCCAGACGCTCGAGTCGTACGGGTGCGAGGCGAGGCCGTTGCTGCACGCGACGGACCCATACTGGTTGAAGTTCGCGTCGAACGTCGCCACGCAGACGGTGTTGCCGTCCAGCGATCGCGCCGACACCTCGGTGATGTACGCGAAGGGGCTGTAGACGGTCTCGTTGCCCCAGATGATGCCCTCGTGGAAGACGTGGGTGCCGGCCGACGCCGTTGCCGGCGCCATCGCGGCGATCGCGACGGCGCCGCAAAGGGCGCGCCGGGTCTGCTTTCCGAGCAAGGATGCTCCTCCTGTCCGTGAAGGTGGGCCGTTGCGACCCGCATCTCGCGGGAATATAGGTGGAGAACGCTTAGATGCAAATGGTCAGTACTGGCTCTTCACAAGATCTCAGCAATTTGCGTTGACAGACTGGGCCGTGGCGCTCAGCGTCGACCACCGCGACGCAGCGCCTCGCGGAACTCGCCGAGCGTCATGCGAATGACGCGCTGTGGCGTGGTCGGGGGTTGAATCGCCAGAAGACGGACGTTCTCGGGTGTGAGCGCGAGTCGCTCGTAGCGCGCGAACCGCACGACCGTCACGGGACGCGGCGCATCACGGATCTGCGCGTACGGCTGCTCGATCCGCACACTGATCGGCGCGGAGGTCTGGGGATCGACGTCGTACCGGAGACCGATGTCGATCGCGCGCGAGCCGAGGCGTCGACGGTCGATGCCCGCGAGGCGGCGGACCTTGCGTCCATCCACCTTCATCACGCCTTCGTCGTGAAGGCGTCCGGTGTCGAGCAGGCGCCGCAGGCTCGCGACAGGATCGTTGCCCAGTACGACGGGGGTCGGGGCGGTCGACGCCTGTCCGTCCTCGTAGCCGCTGACCATGCGCAGCTCGTCGAAGGCCTCGACATAGGTGCTCTGAGTGTTCTCGGCATACGCGATCTGGACCGGTCCGCGCAGCACGCGGCCCAGGTGATCCCGGGTCAGCGCGGCTCCGCGGCTCTTCGGATCGGCATAGGAGAACGCAACCCTCCAGCGTCCGGGATTCGTTGTCGTCCAGTACTCGATCGTCGTGGGCGGCGGAGTCACGGTTCGCGGACCGCCCCCAGGATTCTCGATCACGACCTGTGAGCGCAGGAGGAAATGGATGAGCTGCTCATCAGAGCCCAACGCGGCGCGGGCTTCCGCAACCGGGTCGAGCTGATGCTTGCCCGCGGGAAGTGCGAGGAGGATCGCCGTGATCGTCACCGCCGTGGCGATCGCTCCACCCGCAAGCCTGAGAATGCGGGCGCGTGGGCTGCGCGACGGCCGCCGCTCAGCAGCATGGGCAGCGCGTTCGAGCTCGCGCCCGAAGTCGTCGAGGTACCGGTCCAGGCTCATGTTCGGGTGGCCTCCGTGATGGTGTCGGGATCGAGGACGTCGCTGAGTGCTCGCAGGCCGCGCGAGACTCGTGCGCGTGCCGCCTGCTCGCTGATCGAAAGGCGTCGAGCCACGTCGGTGTAGGGAAGTTCCTGGACCACACGCAGCTCGATGGCCGCGCGCGTCTCGGGCGTAAGCGCCGCAAGGGCCGAAGTCAACTCGCGACGGACCTCAGCCAGGCCGGCCAGTCGAACCAGCTCGGCTTCGACGAGCGCGTCAGCCGGCGGTCGCTCGATACCGAGCTTCGCCATGGCCTTCTTCTCGACGTGGCCGCGTCGGTAGTACTGGGCCAGCTGCCGTTGCGCGATGCCAAGGAGCCAACCTGCGGCCTCGTCATCGGTGCGGCCACGGAACCGCTTGTGCCCGGCAACCGCCTGCGCGAAGGTCTCCGCCCACAGATCCAGCGCGGTTTCCGTGTCAGCGGTGCGCCGGAGGAGGAAGAGCAGCACCGTCTGACGGTGGGTGGCGTACAGGTGGGCGATGTCGAACTCGCGGTGGCGCATCGGTCTCTTAGTTGCTTGAGCGTCTTGGTTGTGACACGTGAGAGTCATTCCGGGCACCGTCGCCGGAGCAGGATCTGCTTGCCGGGACCCTGTGCGATCAGATGGATTTCGCGGGTGCGCGCAAGGAGCAAGTTTCGCCGCGCACGCGCGTTGAAGAGCGCATGACACGGAAGCTCGCCTTCGTCGCCGCTGCGCTCACGGCGACGCTGATCGCCTCAGCCAGCCCGGCAGCGCACGCCGCCGTCCCGGAAGGCGCGACCTGGTCGACCGCGAAGATCCAGGAGGCGGACGGCACGAAGCTGAACGCCACGGTCTTCCGGCCGTCGAACCTGAGCGCGGACGCGAAGACGCCCGTGATCATCAGCGTCGGCCCGTACTTCAGCCGCTCCGGCGACGTTGGCGCCGCCGGCCCGGTCCAAGGCGCGCCGTACGACCCGATCCAGCCCGAGGTTCCGAGCCGGTTCACCGACCTCATCGAGGGCGCGGACCTGATGGAGAAGGGCTACACCGTCGTCTACGTCGACCTGCGCGGCTACGGCGGCTCGACCGGCTGCCAGGACTGGGGCGGCCCGGGCGAGCAGGCGGACGTCGCCGCGGCGATCGCGTGGGCGTCCGAGCAGCCGTGGTCGACGGGTGACGTCGGCATGTACGGCAAGTCCTACGACGGCCTCACCGGCCTGATCGGCGTCGCGCAGAACCCGCCGGAGCTGAAGGCCGTCGTCTCGCAGGAGCCGGTCTACGACCTCTACCGCTACCTCTACTCCAACGGCGTCCGCTACGCGAACTCCGTCGGCACCCCCGCCCTGTACGACCTCATCGCCGCCACGCCTGGCCCGCTGGCGACCGACCCCGAGTACGTCGTCGACTCGCTCAACGACCTCCAGCGCCCCGGCTGCCCGGCGCTCAACTGGCTCGACCAGCAGAACGACAACCACGCCGATCCGTACTGGCAGGCGCGCGACTTCATCCGCAAGACCAAGGGCTCCGACGTCCCCGTCTTCCTCACCCAGGGCTTCCTGGAGAACAACACGAAGCCGGACGGCGCGTTCGAGCTCTTCAACGGCCTGACGAACCCGGGCAACCGCGCGTGGTTCGGGATGTGGGACCACGTCCGCGGCAACGACCGCGACGCGAACGGGCGCCTGCTGATGGGCCGCGAGGGCTGGTTCGGCGAGGTCGGCCGGTTCTTCGACCACCACCTCAAGGGCGGGCCGGCGCCGGAGGACCCGAAGGTCGTCGTGCAGACCAGCGACGGCACGTGGCGGGCCGAGGAGCAGTGGCCGCCGGCCGACGCGCGGACGTACACGACGGCGCTGCGGCCCGGGAGCTACGTCGACACGACGCTCAACAACGGCTCCGGCGAGGGAGCGGGCGACGGCATCTGGACCTTCTCGCCGCCGCTCCCGCACGACGCGCACCTCGCGGGCGTCCCGCGCGTGAAGGTCGACGCGGGCGGCCCGCTCGCGCGCGCCAACCTCGCGGCGAACGTCTACTTCGTCGCGCCGGACGGCACCGCGATGCTCCTCAGCCGCGGGACGACTCTGGTCGGCAAGGGCACGACGCTCGACCTGGAGCTGCTCGGCAACGACTGGAAGATCCCGGCCGGCCACCGCATCGGCGTGCTGTTGTCGAGCTCGAACGCCGAGTGGTACCTGCACGTGCCGACGCTCACGACCGTGCACGTGAGCCGCGCGACGATCGAGCTGCCGTTCCTCAGCCGGACCCGCGCCGCGGAGCTGCCCGGCGGCCCCGCCGTCCGGCTCGAGCAGTGGCTGGAGGAGGCGCCGTTCACGGTCGACCCCGAGACCATCGCCGCGGCGGAGGACCCGGCGTTCGCGCTGCCGCCGGCGATGGCGCCCGCAGCGGGCGGGACCGGGACGGCCGGTGGTGAGACCCCGGCCGCGCCGGTCAGCGGTGCGGGCGGGACGAGCCCGGTCCCGGCCGCGGCGACGCCCACGACGGCCGCGTCGAGCGCGAAGACCGCGACCGCGAAGGGGAAGGCGAAGCGCGCCGCGCTCCGGGCGGCGCTGTGGGAGCGCGGCAGTGGCCGGCTCGTCGTCACCGGCAACGCCCCCGCGCGCACGAAGGTCACCGTGGTCCTACGCCGCGGCGGGAAGAAGGTCGCCTCCCGGCGCGTGACGGCTTCGCGCAACGGGGTGTTCATCGCGGGCTTCTCGGTGAAGCGGAAGGGCCTCTACCGGGCCACCGTGACCGGTGCGAGCACGAAGACGCGCACGAGGGCGGTCCGCCTGCGGTAGTCTCACTCCAGGACCGTGCTAGGCGGGGAGGTAGCGGTGCCCTGCACCCGCAATCCGCTCTAGCGGGGCTGAATCCCCTTCCGAGGGGCGTCGGCCCCGGTCAGCGCCGTCGGTCGCGGCGTCGATGGCCCGGGTCCCGTGCGACGTCGACCCGCGAACCAGGTCAGGTCCGGAAGGAAGCAGCCTTAAGCGATCGTCGATGGGCGCGTCGGGAGTGCCCGGACCGGAGTCGTGACCGGAGGAATGCGTCCGGGACCGCGTTTCGACGAGGGGTGCACGGTCCGCTTCCTTCACCACCGTTCCGGGCAGCATGGTCACCGTGCAGCCCGGAGCGGTGTTCTGGAGGCGTCGCGCCGCCGCCCTGGCGGCGCTCGCGCTCCTCGTCCTGATCCCCCTCCTCGTACTGCTCACCGCGGGCGGGGGCGAGGACGACGCCGCGAGCGGCGACCGGGCGAGCGCGGCAAGCGAGAAGGAGTCAGAGCGCAAGGCCGAGGCCGAGCGTCCGCAGCTCCCCCGCGGCGGCCGCTCGATCTTCCCCGAGAGCCGCGTCGTCGCCTTCTACGGCGCGCCGCAGGACGACGAGCTCGGCGTCCTCGGCATCGGCTCGCCCGACCGCGCCGCCAAGAAGCTCGCGACGGTCACCAAGCGGTACAGCCGCAAGTCCCGGCCCGCGGTGCCGGCGATGGAGCTGATCGCGGTCGTCGCCGCCGCCCACCCGGGCGAGGGCGACCGCTACAACCTGCGCCAGTCCGACGCCGTCATCCGCCGCTACCTCAAGGCCGCGCGGAAGGCCAAGGCGCTGCTGCTCCTCGACATCCAGCCCGGCCACGCCGACTTCCTCGCCGAGGCGATGCGGCTGGAGAAGTGGCTGAAGGAGCCGGACGTCGGCCTCGCGCTCGACCCCGAGTGGGCGACGCCGGGCGCCGTCCCCGGCACGCAGATCGGCTCGGTCGACGCGAAGACGGTCAACGCGGTGAGCGCCTGGCTCGACCGGATCGTCCAGCGCGACGACCTCCCGCAGAAGCTCTTCGTCGTCCACCAGTTCACCGACGACATGATCTCGAACCGGGAGCGGCTCAAGCAGCGCGACGGCCTGGAGATCACGCTCAACGTCGACGGCTTCGGCGACCGCCCGAACAAGCTCGCCAAGTACCGCGAGTTCACCTCCCACGCGGTCCGCTTCCACGACGGGTTCAAGCTCTTCTACAAGGAGGACACGAACCTGATGACGCCGGGCGCGGTGCTCGACCTCCGCCCGCCGCCGGACTTCGTCGTCTACGAGTAGGAACGTGCCGTTTGGCACGTGCGCGCTCCGGGGAGAAGCGGTCCGGGGGCGACAGGCGCGCCGGGAAGGTGGGGCCTCCCGCGACGCGCCGAGGGCAAGGCCGGTCATGCACCGGCCCGTCCAGATCACCAGGCGGGGCCGCGCGACCTTCCGTGCAAGCGCGACCCCGCCCGCCCTCGCCGCTCAGCGGCGGGCGAGCACGATCCAGGACGGGTTGTGGGCGATCTCGCGGAAGCCGGGGGGCACCTGCGGGAGCGTCCGGACCGGGTCGGCCTTGTCGAAGATGAAGCGCTGCGCGACCTCGGCGCTGGCGGGGGCGAGGTAGGTGCAGGCGGAGCCGGGCTCGCCGATGCGGACGGCGCGCGGGTCGAGGCCGTCGAAGCGGAGGGCGAGCTGGGGGACGGGGCGGCGCGTGGTGGTCGCGACCGGCGTGCAGTTCAGCGCGCCGTCGGGCAGCGCGTCGAGGTCGGCGAGGATGTCGTGCTGGATGGCGATGGAGCGGTTCAGCCGCTCGAGCCGGTCGGCCTGCGCGGGGCCGAACGCGACGAGGAGCGCGAGGAGCGCGACGCTCGCGGCGAGCCACCGCCGGTCGCCGCGACGGAAGCCCTCGACCACCGCGCCGCCCGCGAGCACGCACGCCAGCGCGGCCGCGAGCGTGAGGTACCGCGTGAGGATCGGCAGGCCGGCGCTCGTCAGCAGCCCGAACGCGATCAGCGCCAGCGCGAGCGCCGCGAGCGGCGTGAGCAGGCGCCGACGCCACGCCAGCCAGGCGCCGGCGACGAGCCCCAGCAGCACCGGCTCGCGCAGCACCTCGCCGAGCCGCCGCGGGCCGTAGAGGACGAGGTCGACCGGCCCCGTCTTGCGGCCGAGCTCGTCCGCGTTGTCCGCCGTCCCCAGCCACGAGTGCAGCGGGTCGCCGGTGATCAGCAGGTCGTGCACCGCCCACAGCACCGGCGCGCAAGCGGCGATCACGAGCAGCCGCGGATCGCGCCGCCACACGACGTACGCGAGCGAGAACAGCCACGCCTCAGGTCGCAGCAGGCCGGCCAGCGCGAGCAGCCCGAGCACGGCCCAGTCCGCGCGCCGGTCGCGCCGCTCGGCCGCCAGCGTCACGAACGCCAGCAGCGCGCCCAGCACGAGGCACAGGTACGGCAGGTCGACGTACGCGCGCAGGCCGAACGACAGCACCGGCTCGCGCGTGAGGAAGAGCACCGCGGCGACGACCCCGGCCGCCAGCCCGAACCACAGCTGGCCGAGCCGCACGATCAGCGCGCCGGCCACGCCCAGCGACACGTAGCTCAGCAGCTCCGTCGCGCGCACGTCCAGCACCATCGACCACACCGTCTGCAGCGGATGGGGCGTCGGCGCGAGGGGGACCTCGAGGTCCGGTGTGACCCCGTCGAGCAGATCGCGCCCCCACAGGAGCGCGTACGCGGAGTCGTAGTTGACGAACGCGTGGTCGCCGAACACCACGGCCAGCAGGAGTGCGAGCGCGGCCGAGAGCGTGGCGAAGAGGGCAAGTTTCGGCATGCGGGGACGTTGGAGCCCCTAGTCCGGGTCACTCCTACGGCATGAGGTTCTATCGATGAAGCGCCTACGCACCACCGCAGCCGCCGCCGTCCTGTCCTCCCTCGCGCTTGCCGCAAGCGCCGACGCCAAGGTCAACCCGGGCGTCCAGACGGACACGAACGGCGGCCAGTGCACGGCCAACTTCGTCTTCACCGACGGCACGTCGACGTACATCGGCCAGTCCGCGCACTGCTCCGGCACGGGCGAGGCGACCGACACGAACGGCTGCGACGCGGGCACGCTCCCGCTCGGCACGCAGGTCAAGCTCGAGGACTCCGCCAACCCGGGCACGTTCCCGGTCACCGGCACGCTCGCGTACTCGTCCTGGAACGCGATGCAGGCCGCCGGCGAGACCGACCCCGACGCCTGCGCCTACAACGACTTCGCGCTGGTCAAGCTTCCCGCGGGCACCGACGTCGACCCGACCGTCCCGTTCTGGGGCGGCCCGAACGGCGTCGCGACCACCGCTCCCGCCACGGGCGCGAAGGTCTTCTCGTACGGCAACTCCTCGCTGCGGCAGGGGATCGAGCTGCTCAAGCCCAAGCGCGGCGTCACGCTCGGTGCCAGCGGCAACGGGTGGACGCATTCGCTCTACACGCTCACGCCCGGCATCCCCGGCGACTCCGGCTCGGCCTTCCTGACCGCGGACGGCAAGGCGTTCGGCGTCCTCAGCACGCTCGCGCTCGCCCCGCTCCCGGCCTCCAACGGCGTGAGCGACCTCAACAAGATGCTCGCGTACGCGCGCGCCCACGGCGTGCCGAACCTGCGGCTGGTCGAGGGGACCACCGCGTTCAACCCGAACCGGATCCTCTAGGGACGGCGTTCCCGCTCACACCGGGAATCGCATCGGCGGGGGCGCCGGTCCGGGGCCTATCCTGAGAGTCCCGTGGCCGCCGCCCCTTCGCTGTACCGCAGACATCGCCCGAGGACGTTCGCCAGCGTCGTCGGCCAGGAGCACGTCGTCCGCACGCTCCGCAACGCCGTCGAGCAGGACAACGTCCACCACGCGTACCTCTTCGTTGGCTCGCGCGGCACGGGCAAGACGTCGATGGCGAAGATCCTCGCCGCCTGCCTGAACTGCGTGAACGGGCCGACGATCGAGCCGTGCGGCGTCTGCGAGAGCTGCCGCGCGATCGCGAACGCCACGTCGCTCGACGTCATCGAGATGGACGCGGCGTCCAACAACTCCGTCGACGACATCCGCGACCTGCGCGAGCGGGTCGGCTTCGCCCCGGTCAGCGGCAAGTACAAGGTCTACATCCTCGACGAGGCGCACATGCTGACCGCCGCGGCGTGGAACGCGTTCCTCAAGACGCTCGAGGAGCCGCCGCCGAACACGGTCTTCGTGCTCGCGACGACCGAGGCGAACAAGATCCTCCCGACGGTCGCGGACCGCTGCCACCGCTTCGACTTCACGCGCCCGACCGTCCAGCAGATCGCGACCGTGCTCGAGCGCGCGGCCGTGTCGGAGTCGATCGAGATCCCGCCGGACGCCGTCGCGCTGCTCGCCCGCCACGCGACCGGCTCGTTCCGCGACGCGCTCGGCACGCTGGAGCAGCTCGTCACCTACTCGGGGACGGCGATCGCGCTGGAGGACGTCCTCGCGGTCCTCGGCGTCGCGGACGCCGACCTGCTCTTCGAGGCGCTGGAGTCGGTCGCCGCGCACGACCCGCGCCGGGCGCTGCTGTCCGCCGCCAAGCTGGCCGAGACCGGCCGCGACCCGAGCGCGTTCATCCGCGACCTCGAGGCGCACGCGCGCGACCTGATGATCGTCGGGACGCTCGGCGAGGTCCCGGCCGAGCTGACGATGACGCCGGACCGCGATCAGCGGCTGGCCGAGCAGGCGGGCCGCGTGCCGCGCGCCGACGTGGTGCGCACGCTGGAGCTGCTCGCGGCCGCGCTGGGCGCGATCAAGGAGGGCGCGGACTCGCGGACGCAGCTGGAGCTGGCGCTGGTGAAGGCCGCGCAGCCGCGGGTGGACGGGTCGACGCAGGCGCTCCTCTCGCGGCTCGATCGGCTGGAGCGCGCGCTCGCGGGCCAGGCCGCGCCCGCGGTGATCGCCGCGCA
>DATMVO010000023.1:0-4995 GCA_035563115.1 Solirubrobacteraceae bacterium | reverse complement strand
GGCGACCACCGGGTCCGCGGGCACCTCGTGCGGGTGCCGGAGGGCGTTGCCGCGCGGCCCGCTCTGGTGCTCGCCTTCCACGGGACGGGCGGGAACGGGCCGGGGCTCGCGGGCTACCTGGGGCTCGACGCGGTCGCGCGCCGGCACGGGTTCGTCGTCGCGTACCCGGACGCGGTGCGCAGCGACTGGGAGCTCAACCGCAAGCGCGGCGACCACGACCTCCCGCGGATGCGCCGCCTGATCGCTGCGCTCGTGGACCGCATGTGCGTCGACCGCCGCCGCGTGTACGCGACCGGCTTCTCCAACGGCGGCTCGTTCGCCTTCCGCCTCGGCTGCGACCTCTCGACCCGCATCGCGGCCATCGCCCCGCTCTCCGGCTCCTACAAGGCCCAGCGCGCCTGCCCGCGCTCCCGCGGCCGGATGCCCACGCTCGAGCAGCACGGTGTCGACCAGTTCGCGGTCTCCGTCCCGCGCCTGCTCCGCATCACGCGCGCCCGCAACCGCTGCACGCGAGCGCCCGTCCGCGAGCGGGTCGGCGCCGCGGTCCGCACCACCTACCCCGGCTGCGCCCTCGTCCGCTACGAGTTCCGCACAATCGGCCACGCCCTCGCCCCGGGCACGGCCACCCGCGTCTGGCGCTTCCTCAGCCGCTACCAGCGCCCGCCGACGCGAACGCGCTGAACCGCCACGTCGCGTCCTCGGCCGGCACGAGCAGCCCGTCCTGCCCGGGGAAGGCGTCCGCGACGACGGCGTTGTGGTACTCGGCGACCCACCGGTACTTCTCCCACTGCCGCCGCTTCGTCCGGTGCTCCGCCAGCCCCCGCACCACCGCGTCCCGATGGCGCTCGACCGCCGGCCGCGGATCGCCAGGCCGGTCGAGGACGACGGAGAGGTAGTCGACGAACGCGAACCCGTCGTCGTCGCGGAGCAGGGCGGTCGCCAGGGCGGCGCGCGCAGTGACCTCCGCCTGCTGCGACGCCGCGGCACGCTCGCTCAGGACGACCCGCGGGTGGACCGCGTGCGCCGACTCGAGCTCGTACGCCTCGACGAGTGCCGGGCCGAAGAGGATCTCGTCCACGTGGATCGGGCCGAGCACCAGGGCGCCGCGAAGGAAGAGGCCCTCCTCGATCAGGGCGAACTGCAGCCACGCCGCCTGGAACGCCAGGTCGTCGACCGCGGCGGCTGCGCTCTCGGCAGCGGAGGAGGCGAGGACGAGCGTGTCGGAGAAGAAGGCCGCGGGCCACGGGGCGGTCTCCCCGAGGTAGTCGCGGAGCCGGTCGCGCACCGTCTGCTGCAGCCGCAGGAGGTGGCGGTCGGCGTCGGGCGCGCGGGACATGGCACGCACGCCGAGGACATCGACGAACAGGAACGCGCAGTCGATCAGCCGGGCACCGCCGTCCGGGCCGAAGAACGGCCCGGTCTCTTTGCGCGCCGGCACGCCGGGCTACGAGAGGGTCTTCAGCAGGTCGTGGCCGCGCTGCGTGACGCGGTAGGTCCACGGCCGCTGCGGATCGGGCGGGACGCGCTCGATCAGCACGCGCCACTCCGCCGACGTCATCCAGTGTCCGAGGGCGTGGAGCGCCTTCCAGTTGTCGAGCTCGGCCGCGAGGTCGTCGAAGGTGAACTTCGGCAGGTTCGCGGCGCGCGACAGCATCTCCTCGTCGAACGCCTCGAACGGGCGGAACTTCTCGGGGTAGACCCGTCCGTCCAGCGAGCGGGGCGTTCCGGAATCGAGCGTGCTGAGATCGACAGCCACGCCCAGAAGTATAGGTGTCTCTAGACCGAGACCGGGACCGCGAGGAGGGCGCGCTTGATCTCCTCGACGCGGCCGGTGTCCGTCAGCACGCGGACCGTGGGCTCGTAGGGGTTGCGCGGGTCGACGTCGACGACGAGGCCCTCGCGGCCGTCCGCCAACGTCACCTCGGAGCCGGGCGGGAAGGGCATGACGACGCGCGAGAAGACCGAGACGACCTCCGGGTCGAAGTCGGTGCCGTCGCCCTGCTCGATGATCGTGACGCCCTCGTGCGGCTTCTTGGCCGGCTTGTAGACCCGCTCGGAGGTCACCGCGTCGTAGACGTCGGCGACGGCGGCGATGCGGGCGAACTGGTGGATCTGGTCGCCGGCGAGGTTGTCGGGGTAGCCGGTGCCGTCCCACCGCTCGTGGTGCTGCTTGACCACGGCACGGATGAGGAACGAGACGTTGTCGCCCAGGAGCTTGGTGCCGGCGGTCGGGTGGGTGCGCATCACGGCCCACTCGCGCTCGTCCAGCGGCCCCTCCTTCTGGAGGATCTCCGCGGGGATCGCGAGCTTGCCGATGTCGTGCAGGAGCAGGCCGAGCGCGATCTTGGCCAGGCGCGGGTCGACGCTGTCGCGCCGTCGGCGGCCGTCGTAGTCGACCCAGCCGTTCTGGCGGAAGAGCCGCGCGGCGAGGACGGTGCCGAGCGCCGTGACGTCGATGATGTGCTGGAGCAGGTACTTGTCGGCGCCCATCATGTCCGTCAGGTGCAGCGCGACGTCGGGCGCGCCGTGGACCTCGTCGGCGATGAGCAGCGCGACGTCGCTGAGCTCCTCGACCGCCTTGGGCGAGAGCCCGCGGCCGGCGGCCAGGGCGTCGCTGGCGGAGCTGAGGGCGTTGCCGACGGCGGCGACCGTGCGGCGCTCGGTCTCGGGCGTCAGCGCGCGGGCGGGCTGGAAGCCCTCCGACAGCGAGTCCTCGACCCACACGGACGTGACGCCCTTGCCGGCGAGCGCCTTGACGTAGCGGGCGTCGAGCGCGATGCCGCGGCGCAGGAGCGGAGGGCCGGCGTCGCCGGGCACGTGGATGTCCTGGGCGAGGGTGGTGCCCGGGACCAGCTGGGAGAGGGGGACGAGGCGCATCTGGCCCCCTGGTGATCGGCAAGCCTCAGGCCCGCTTGAAGCTCCGTCCAGAGCCAGGGTCGTCCAGCAACCGCCGGCGTGCCAGGACACGCGTGTGTGCGATCCTCGGCCCCCATGCGGCTCTGCACGTTCCTCCCGCCGGGCGCCGACGAGCCGCGCGCCGGTGAGGTCCGCGGCGACGACGTCGTGACGTTCCCCGGTACCGTCCTCGAGCGCCTCGAGACGGGCGACCGCTCCCCCGCGCGCGGCGAGGCGTTCCCCCTGCAGGACGTCACCTTCCTCGCGCCCGTCCCGCGCCCGCCCGCGACCTTCGCGATCGGCCTCAACTACGCCGCGCACGCCGCGGAGGGCGGCCGCGAGGCGCCGGAGAAGCCCGTCGTCTTCCTCAAGCTCCCGCGCTCCTCCACGCCACCGTTCGCGCCCGTCCAGAAGCCGGCGGTGGTCGAGCAGCTCGACTACGAGGGCGAGCTCGTCATCGTCATGGGCGCGGGTGGGCAGGTCGCCGGCTACGCGGTCGCCAACGACGTCTCCGCGCGCGACCTGCAGTGGTCCGAGCCGCAGTGGACGCGGGCCAAGGGCGCGGACGGCTTCTGCCCGTGGGGCCCGTGGATCACGACCGCCGACGAGGTCCCGGACCCCGAGGACCTGCGGCTGCGCACGTGGGTGAACGGCGAGCCGCGGCAGGACACGCGCACGAGCGACCTCATCTTCGGCCTCGAGACCCTCGTCGCGTTCATCTCCGAGACCTGCACGCTCGAGCCCGGCGCGATCATCCTCACGGGCACGCCGTCGGGCGTCGGCGCGTTCATGGATCCGCCCGTCTTCCTGCGCTCCGGCGACACCGTCCGGATCGAGATCGAGGCGCTCGGGGCGATCGAGCAGCGGATCGCCTGACCGTTCCGGGTGATCGGTGCGTTGCGCCGGTGTGCCAACCGCCGCCCCGCGTGCGATCATCCATACGTCCAGTTCGGACGGGGCCGGATCCAGGAGGAGCCGGGGAGGACCCGAACAGGGGAGACATGGAAGCCGTTCTGCTGCTGCTCGTGGTGTGGGTCGTGCTCATCCCCGTCGGGGTGACCGCCTTCCTGCTCGCGTACCCGGCGTTCTCGCGCCGGCGTGCCGGTGAGCCGGGGGCCCTGGCGCCGGTCGTGCCCCTGGTGCACGGTCGCTCAGGCTCGCGCCACATCGCCTAGCGCCACACCGCCCCCACCCTTCGCCCGCGCCCCGTCTGACGGGACGGCGCCGGCCCGCGCTTCCACGCGGCGAAAGCCGCTTGCATCGAGTGTCACGAACCGGTTATAGCTCCCAGGGGAGGTGATCGGTCACGGAGAGGGGCACCGATGAGCAGGACCGAACCGTTCCACAACGGTGAGGGACGGCGCGCTCGCGCCTCGCGCCTCGCCGCGATCGTCGGGACGTGCGTCCTGCTCGGCGCGGTCGCCGGGCTGGTGGTCGCGCTCCTGCAGGACGAGCGCCATGAGGCCGCCGCGACCGTCCTCCTCGCCGCCCCGGGCGCGGGCGCCGACGTCGTCTCCGGCTCGCCGGCCGAAGGCGACGCCGAGCTCGTGCACCGCACCTCCGCCGCGCTGCTGGACTCCGACCCGGTCCGCCGCCGCGCGGTCACCCGCCTCGCCGCCGCCCGCGTCGCCGACCCCGCCGCGCGGGTGGAGGACGTCGAGACCGACGTCCGCGGCGACTCCTCGGTCGCGACCGTCACCGCGACCGCGCCGACGCACCCGCTGGCCGCGCGGGTCGCCGACGAGTACGCCCGCGCCTACCTCGACGTCCGCCGCGCCGCCGTCCGCTCGCGCCTGTCGGACCTCGCGACCGCGCTGGAGGAGCGGGCCGCGCTGCTCGGGCGGGAGGGCGCCGACGCCGCCGCGCTCGAGCGCACCCGCGCGCGGGCCACTCAGCTGCGCGCGCTCTCGGCCGTCGAGCCCGCGGACGCCCAGCTCCTCCAGACCGCCGCGCCGTCCGGCGCGGCGCAGGACGCGCCGCTGCTCGCGTTCGGCCTGGCCGGGGCGGCGATCGGCCTGCTCGCCGGCCTCCTGCTCAGCCTCCTCCTGCGCCGCGACACGAGCCGCGTCGCGGGCGAGCAGCAGGCCGAGGAGCTGCTCG
>DATMVO010000022.1:0-9804 GCA_035563115.1 Solirubrobacteraceae bacterium | reverse complement strand
GCGGCGGCGCCCAGCACGGCGAGCACCGCAGCGGCGGCCGTGCCGGTGAGCGAGGGGAGACGTCGATCCATGACGCCGCTCCCAACGCGCGTCCCAATGTGACCTGCGGCAAACCGCGCGAGGACGGTCATGCATCGCGCTGACGACCCCACGCCGGAGGGTTCACGAAAGAGGTAACTAAAAAGACTAGTTGCACGATTGTAGAAACCTGATTAGCATCGCGCCTCTGATGACCGTCCAGTCGTTCTCGACGCTGGTGCTCGCCGTGGTGCTGACCGCCGCAGCCACCGCGAAGCTCCAGGCTCCGACCCAGTTCCGGTCCGTTCTGCGCGATCTCGTGCCGCAGCCCGCCGTGCGGCCCGCCGCGCGGATGGTCCCGGTGCTCGAGCTGGCCGTCGCGGTGTGGTTGCTCAGCGGCGTGGCGTCCACGGCAGCCGCCTGCGCTGTCGTGGCGCTGCTCGTCCTCTTCACTGCGGCACTCCTGCGCATGTGGCGACTCGGCATCGCGCAGGACTGCGGCTGCTTCGGCGAGGCGTCGCAGGCCAGCACGCCGGCTTCAGGCGTCGTCCGCAACGTGCTGCTGCTGGCGCTGGGGCTCGCGATGCTCAGCGACCCGACGGCGATGAACGAATGGGCGTCCGACGCCGGATCCGTGGCGGCGCACGCGGTCGCTGCCGCCAGCCTCTTCTGCCTGTGGGAGCTCGGGACGACCCTGCTCCTCCGGCGTGCCCTGCTCACCACCGGGAGAGACCAGCCATGAGCACCCCCTGGATCGTCGCGATCGTCCTGCAGATGGTCGTGACCGCCACCCTCGCAGTGATCACCCTGTCGCTGGTTCGCCAGTTCGGGATCCTCGCGCTTCGCCTCAACCCGTCAGCCGGGATGGACACCCCGGATGGCCCGGGGCCCGGCACCGAGCTGCCCGCGCACGAGGTGCCGCTGCTCACGGGCGGTGCGTTCCAGTTCGGCGGTGCGCGCGAGCACCCGTTGCTCACCGTGTTCCTCTCGCCGGACTGCTCGATCTGCACGACCGTCGCCCACCACGTGTCCCGGGTCGCGCGGGACTACCGCGACCTGGATCTGCTGCTCGTCGTGACGGCGACGCCACGCGTGGCGCGCGAGTACGTCCGCGATCACGACTTCGAGGGGCTGCCTGTCGCGCTGAAGCAGAGCTTCCCGAGCTCCCTGGGCATCAGCACGACGCCGTTCGCGCTGGCGGTCACGGCCGATGGCACCGTCTCGGGACGCGGCGTGCCGAACGCCATGGAGCACCTCGAGGAGCTCATCGATCGCGCCCGCGACTTCGACCCGGTCGCCGCCGGGGTCTACGCCGACCCGTCCGCGACCGTCCCCTCAGACCTCGCTGTTCACCACATGGAAGCCGCGCCGGCGGCGGAGAGGAGCATGCCATGACGGATCGGATCGACCGGGCCGTGTACCGCGCGGGAGTGCGGCGCGCGAACGGCAGCACGCGAAGGGGGTTCCTCGCGCGCGTCGGCGCCGCGGGCGCCGCGCTCGGAACGGGGGGGATGATCGCGTTCCCGGGCAACGCCCATGCGCTCTGCGCCGGCACCACGGTGACGTGCAACGAGTACTACGGCTTCAACGGCTGCGCGAGCAACCTGTGCGAGGACGGCTCGTGGTGCGTCGGCGCCGGGCACTGCGACAACGTGTACAGCGGCGGGACCCGCTGGCGTGACTGCTGCAGCAACAGCTGCGGCTGCCAGACGGTGGCCGGCAAGCCCAGCTGCTGCAGCGGCTGCATCTACGGCAACTCGTGCTCGGCGGCGAACGGCTGGAAGGTCGTCTGCCGGTACCACTCGGCCTGCTGATGGACGGCTCCGAAGCGCTGGTCGCAGCCGTCGTCGCCGGCGGGGTGTGGGCGGCGCTGGTGAGCCTCTACTCGCCCTGAGGCGCGTCGATCGGCCCGTCCCTGAGCCCTGCCGTGAGCCGGGCACGTCATTTCATGAAGGACAGCGTGTTGCCTCATCTCGCCGGCGGCCTCCTCGGTGGCCTCGCGGTCGGTGTGCTGGCGGCGGGCGTCGCGGCGCTGGCCGGTCTGCTCCTGCCGCGGGACGCGCTCCTCGCGGGCGCGGCGCTCGCCGTCGCGGTGTACTCGTGTGGTGAGCTGATCTCGCGCCAGCCGTGGCGGTGGTCGGCCCAGCGCCAGGTCCAGCGGGACTTCCAGCGGACCCACTACCACCGCACCACCGCGTTCCTCTGGGGTGCCGACCTGGGCTTCGGCTGGTCGACGAGGCAGCCGACGTCGGCGCTCCTCGTCGTGCTGCTGGCGGCGGTGGCGGGCGGCCCCGACCTCGCGCTCGTTGCCGGCGTCGTCTTCGGCGTCGCGCGAGCGGCGACGCTCATGCTCGCCGCGGGAACGGCGGACCGCGAGCGCGTGGAGGCACGTTTCGACTGGCTGCTTCGGCATCCGACGGTCGCGCGGTACGGAACCGCGGTGACCGGCCTCTTCCTGACCCTTGCCCTTGCTGTCAACATCCCTTGAAAGGGGAACACGATCATGTCGATCGAGACCTACGTCCGCTTCCGGCCCGTCGCGCCTCTGGACAAGGCCCCGGGCAACCCGGCCGCCCTGGCTCGCGCGCGCTGGCGCACCGAGCTGGAGCGGAACCCCGGCGTCGTCCGCTTCACGTTCGCTCCCGGGAAGATCGGTAACCCGCGCGAGCGGGAGACCGGTCCGGGCGACGCGGCGGCCGTCGACCTGACGATCACCTGGGAGTCGATCGAGGCCGCCAACGCGACGTTCAGCAACAACAGCCTGTTCGAGTTCCTGTGTGGCTACGTCGAGGGCGCACCGAGCGTCGTGGTCGAAGGCCAGGAGCAGATCGCCGAGGTTCCGGCCTGACGCGCCAGGCTGGAGCCCTCGTCCTGAGCGCGCTGCTCGCGGGCGGCGTGCTCAGCGCTGCGCTGCTCGGGAGCGGCGGCGAACCGGCGAACGGTCGTGCGACCACCGCGGCTGCGGGGGTGCCGCTCGAGCCTCTGCCACAGCGGCTGGTGCGGGCGTGCGCGGACCTGGCAGAGCGACACGACGTCGTCGTCCGCTGTCCCGCTCGGATGCCCGTCGGATCGGCGTTGGCGGGTGTGACGCTGGAGCATCGCGATCTGGCGCAGGGCCGGGATGCCTATCTCATCGATGCGCAGACGGGCGGCGGGGTGGACGACGGAGCGGCCGAGACGGACCCGGCGGCGGCAGCCGTGCCGTTCCACGTCATCCTCGGTGGCGCTCGGCCGGCGTATGCGCTGGCCACCCGCGGGGATCTGTGGCCGGCTCGCTTCCCCGAGGAGGATCCCCTGCGGCTCATCCCCCTCGAGCCGCTCGAGCCGGGAGAGCGGGTGCAGCAACGCCGCCGCGTGGAGGTGCTCGCACGCGACGGCTCCACCCTCGTCCTGCGGCTCCCCGACTACCCGCTGGGTGGTCTGAACGGCGGACATGTCGTGGCCCTGCGGACGATCGGCGGCTCGTCCTACACCGTGTCGCTGCATTTCAAGGACGGACCGCCCTCGCTCACCGCGGAAGCGGCGCTGGTAGGCGCGATCGCCCGGGGGCTAGGCCGCCGCGAGTGACCGCTCGCCGCGCGTGACCGCGATCTCCGGCGGCGGGAGCCGGAAGGTGATGACGCCGTCGGCCGCCGCGACCGCACGGCCGCCCAGCTCGCCGCGGAAGAGCTCGAGCGCGGGCCGGTTGTCGGTCTGCACGATCGCCTGGACGGCGTCGCACGGGCGGTGGAAGGCGTACTCGAGCAGCGCGGCGCGGACGACGCGGGCGCCGAGGCCCTGTCCGCGGCAGTCGTCCGCCACGACGACCGCGACCTCCGCCTTGCCCTCGGCGTCGTGGACCACGCGCGCGACCGCGGCCAGCTCGCCGTCGCCTCGCTCGGCCACCACGGCGACGTGGCGCCGGCCGTCGACCTCGGTCAGGTACGACAGCTCGCGCGAGGTCAGATCGCCCTTGGAGCCATGGAAGCGGCGGTAGCGCGTCTCCGCGGACAGGCGACGGTGGAACCGCTGGAGGCGGCTCTTGTCGTCCTGGGTGATGCGGCGGAGCACGGGCACGGTCCTCAGAGTCGGACGCTCACCCCGATCCCTCAGTGGGTTCGGTCACCCAGCCGCTCGTCAGCGCCCCGCATGGCGCGTTCGGTGTCATCCCCTGGACGGATGGGGAAGGGAGGTCGCATGACGACAGACGACGATCAGACGACGGAGCCCGCGACCGAGGCGTCCGGCGGCGACGAGCAGGAGGCCGCGAAGGAGAAGGGGAAGGCGCGCGGCGGGGAGTCGACGCCGCCCGAGCCCGGCGGCGGCAAGCCGCGCGAGGGCTCGAGCTGACGGACGCGGGCTAGGCGGCGGGCCGGACCGGGATCTTCACGAGTGCGGCGAACCCGGCGTAGAACGCGGCGACGTCCGTGCCGTTCGCGGGCGCCTCGCCGGCCGCGCAGTCGACGCCGGCGAGCAGGTCGTGGCCGAGCATGTCCGCGCCGGACGTCGTCGTCTTCGCGCCGCGGACGGCGCCCGCGGTGCACGACGGCGTGTTGAGGTTGAAGACGGTCCCGCGCGCGAGCTTGGCCCGGTGCGCGTCGAACCACGCGACGGTCTGCTTGACGCCGGACGCGTAGTCGACGCGCGGCCCGAAGCCCTGGCTCGTCGCGAGCGCGGGGAGGCCGCGCTGGGCCGCGGCGCGGGCGGCGCCGACGGTGCCGGACAGGTCGATGAACGGGCCGAGGTTGGCGCCCTCGTTGACGCCGCTGATCACGAGGTCGGGCTTGGAGCGCTTCAGCGTGTGCTCCAGCGCGTACCGGACGCTGTCGGCCGGCGTCCCGTTCACCGCGACGGCCTTGACGCCGCTCTTCGTCCGTGCGGCCTTCGCGGTCAGCGTGCCCGCCGTGACCTTGCCGCCGGTGCCGCTCTGGTTCGTCGCGGGTGCGACGACCGTGACCTTCACCTTCGGCCGCTTGGCCACCGCGCGGACGACCGCGTCGATGCCGGGCGCAGCGACGCCGTCGTCGTTCGTGACGAGGACGTGGATCGGCTTGACGGTCGTCTTCGGGGCCTTGGCGGCGGCGACGGCGGGGCTGACGAGCAGCGCTGCGGCCGCGAGGGCCGCGATGGGGCGGTTCTGCACGACCGGCCATGATGGCCGGTGGCGTACCGCTTGGTGTGGCCAACCGGTGAGCGCGGTGCCGCTCCGATGGGCAGACTGAGGAGCATGAGCGCCCAGCCCCCGAGCGAAGGCCGTCCGCAGCGATCGCGCGTCGAGTTCTTCATCCGCTACGTCCTGCCGGCCGTCGTGGTCGTCGGCGGCCTGATCGCGTTCATCATCGACCCCTCGCTGACGGGTGCCGAGGGCGCCGCGGGCGTGATCGGCGCGGGCCTGGCGATCTGGCTCTTCAACTGGCTCTTCCGCATCGGGCTCGCGGGCGAGAACGACCGCGACGACGAGGAGCGGGCGCGCGAGTTCTTCGACAAGCACGGCCACTGGCCGGACGAGCCGCCGCCGCGGCGGCCGGGCGCCGGGCAGGGGCCGCGGCGCACGTGAGCGTCGCGCTCGCCCACGAGGAGCTCGGCCCGGCGGACGGCCCGGTCGTCGTCCTCGCGCACTCGATCGGGACGTCGCGGATCGTCTGGCGCGCGGTCGCGGACGAGCTGGTCGCGCGCGACGGCGCGCGCGTGGTCCTCTTCGACCACCGCGGCCACGGCGAGTCGCCGATCCCCGACGGGCCATACGCGCTGAGCGACCTCGCGGCCGACCTCGTCGCGCTCCTCGACCGGCTGGAGATCCCGCGTGCCGCCGTCGCCGGCGTCTCGCTGGGCGGGATGGTCGCGATGCGCGCCGCGCTCGACGCGCCCGACCGGGTCTCGTCGCTCGTCCTCTGCTGCACCTCGGCGCACATGCCGCCGCGGTCGCTGTGGGACGAGCGGGCGCAGACGGCGAGCACCGAGGGGATGGGGCCGCTGATCGAGGGGATCATCGCCCGCTGGGTCGCGCCCGGCTACGAGGAGCGCGACCCCGGCGCCTACACCCGCCTGCGCACCGTGCTGGCCGCGACGCCGCCCGACGGCTACGCGTCCACCGCGCTGGCGATCCGCGACATGGACCTGCGCGACGAGCTGCCGAACATCGCCGCGCCGACGCTCGTCCTCGTCGGCTCGGAGGACCAGGCGACGCCGGCCGAGGGCCACGGCGAACTGCTCGCGGAGCGGATCCCCGACGCGCGGCTGGCGACCATCGCCGACGCCGCGCACCTCGCGCCGTACGAGCGCCCGGCCGAGGTGGCAGCGCACCTGCGCGACCACCTGCTCGGCTGAGCCTCGGCTCGGCGCGCCCGACGTCAGATCGCGCGCAGGAGCGCGGTCACCGCCGCGGCGAGGAGGACGCCGACGATCACCGACGCGCCGCGCCAGAGGGCGATGCCGGCGACCGCGACGCCCGCCGTGTCCGCGCCGACGGCGAGCCGCTCGCCGTCGGCCAGCGCGCTGACGCAGACGAGCGCGGCGAGGAGCGCGGGGGCCATGTAACGGACGACGTTCGCGAACCACCTGGGGAGCGTGCGGCCGCCGAGGGCGATCGGCCCGGCGGCCTTGATGATCGCGGTCACGAGCGCGAGCGCCGCGATGATCTGCCAGAACTGGCCGTCGCTCACGCCGCCGTCTCCTGCGCGCCGTCCGGGTCGCCCGCGTCGTCGGTGCCGTCGCGCAGCCCGACGAGCGCCGCCAGCGACGCCACGAGCACCGGCACCCCGGCGGGCGTGACGGACACGAGCGCCAGCGCGAGCGCCGCGCCCAGCGCCGCCGCCTGCTGCGCCCGGGCCCCGTTCCGCAGCTCCACGATCAGCAGCGCCAGGAAGAAGGTCGGGTAGATCGCGTCGAGCCCGAGCCGGTCCGGATCGCCCAGCACATCGCCCGCGAGCGCGCCGGTCACCGTCCCGAGCAGCCAGGTCACGTACTGCGGCGCGGTCGAGCCGAAGAGGAACGCCCGGTCGAACGTCCCGTCCCCGCGCGCCGACAGCGCCCACGACGAGTCGACGACCCCCTGCCCCTGCGCCGCCCGCCACAGCGGCCCGCCCGGCAGGGACGGCGCCAGCGCGATGCCCATGGGGAGGAAGCGGGAGTTCATCAGCGCGCCCGCAGCGACGGCCGGTCCGAACCCGCCGCCCGCCGCGACGATCGAGATCGCCGCGAACTGCGCCGAGCCGGCGAAGACGATCGCCGACATGACGATCGCGGCGACGGCGCTCATCCCGGCCTCGCGCGCGAGCACGCCGAACGACAGCGACAGCAGGAACCCGGCCGCGGCGTACGGGACGCCCGCGCGCAGGCCGGCGCGGAACGAGGCGTTCACGACGGCCGGCGCACGCGGTGGAGCGGCACCTCGCCGACGCCGCGCAGCTTCCGCGCGCCCGCGAAGGAGAAGGACCACGACTCGCCGGCGCGGTCCTTCGCCGTCTGGGTCGCCACCACGCTCCCCGGCCGCGCGAGCGCCGTCACCCGCGACGCCTGGTTGACCGGCGAGCCGTACCAGTCGCCCGCCCGCTGCAGGGCCGCGCCGAACGCGACGCCCACCCGCAGCCGCAGCTCGCGCTCCTCGGCCTCCTCGACCAGCCGCAGCGCCAGCTCCAGCAGCGGATCCGGCTCGGGCGCCACGAGCATCACCGCGTCGCCGAGCGTCTTGACGAACGTCACCGGCGGCGCGACGAGCCCCGCGGCCAGCTCCTCGAGCCGCCGCACGATCTCGCCGACCTCCTCCACCGGCACCTGCTCGCCCAGCTTCGTGAAGCCCACGAGGTCGGCGAACGCCACCGCGACGTCGCGCGCGCCCGGCGTCCGGCCCGAGACGAGGTCGGTCGCGCTGATGACGTCCGAGCGCACCATCTCGCGCAGGTGCGCGCGCACGGCGTAGCCGAGGGTCGGCGTCAGGAGCGGGCTGAGATCCTGCACGTACCGCTCGGCGGCGCGCAGCACCTCCTCCTCGTCGCCGCCGACCTGGGCCAGCAGCTGCGCCACGAGCTCGCGCGACGCCGCCGCGACCTGCACGGCGGAGCGGCCGATGATCCGGTTGAGCTCGAGCAGCCGGTCGAGCGGGATCCCGCTCGCCAGCGCCCGCTCCAGCCCGCGCGCGACCTCCAGGTCGGTGTCGTCCCAGCGGACCTCGTCGTCCTCCACGCGCGGGAGGCCGAACGCCGCCTGCGCCTGCCGGAGGGTCTCGACGTCCAGCCCCGCGCGGCCCGCGAGCTGCGAGTACGTGTAGAGCCGGTCGGGCGCCAGGACGCCGTCGACCAGCTCGCCCAGGTCGCGCGGGGCGTCGCTCACGCCGGCTGCTTCTTGCGCAGGACGACGTCGCCGACGATCGACCCGACCGGGCCGCCGGTGACGACGATGACGGCCGGGAACCACCAGCCCCACCAGCCCTTGCCGATCCCCTGCAGCGAGAGGGCGACGAGCGCCAGGAAGCCGATGCCGTGGATCGGGCCGATCACGCTCACGGCGCTGTCGTTGTCCGCGACGAACGCGAAGTACAGGAGGACGACGAGGAGGATCGCGTCGGCGATGCCGATGGCGAGCAGGCGGTTGAGCGCGGTGCGGTACGCGGGGTACGTCTGGGCGGGGATGGTGGACACGCCCGGCAGTCTGCCGGAGCGGAGGCATCCGGGCTGTGACGCAGAATCCACATCCGGATGATCGTCCTAGGCATCGACCCCGGCACCGCCAACACGGGCTACGGCGTCGTCGCGCGCCGGCGCGGCAGGCTCGTGGCGCTCGACGGCGGCTGCGTGGAGACGCCCGTCGGCCAGCCCCTGGAACGCCGGCTCGCCACCATCTTCGCGCGCATGGAGGAGCTGATCGCCGAGCACGCCCCGGACGCGATGGCCATCGAGGAGCTGTACTTCGGCGCCAACACGTCGTCGGCGCTCGCCGTCGGCCAGGCGCGCGGGGTCGTGATGCTCGCCGCCGGCCGGCGCGGGATCCCGTGCGCGGGCTACACGCCGCAGCAGGTCAAGGGCTCGGTCTGCGGCACCGGCCGCGCGGCCAAGGACCAGGTGCAGCGGATGGTCCAGACGCTCCTCGCGCTCCCCGAGCCGCCCCGGCCCGACCACGCCGCCGACGCGCTCGCCGTGGCGATCTGCCACGCCAACCGGGCGCCGCTGGCCGCGGCGATCGCCTCGTGATCGCGCTGATCCGCGGCGCGGTCGTCGTCCGCCGCCCCGGCCACGTCGTGGTCGACGTGCAGGGGGTCGGCTACCGGCTGGCCGTCTCGAACGAGACGCTGGCCAAGACGCCGGCGGTCGGCAAGGAGGTCACCCTCCACAGCCACCTGATCGTCCGCGATGACGCGCTTCAGCTCTACGGCTTCGCCACCGAGGAGGAGCGCGAGCTGTTCCTCCTGCTCCTCGGCGTCCAGTCCGTCGGCCCGAAGATGGCGCTCGGCGTGCTGAGCGGCGGGCCGCCGCGCGAGCTGACCGCCGCGCTGGCCGCGGGCGACACCGCGCGCTTCCAGGCCGTGCCGGGGATCGGCAAGCGGACCGCGGAGCGGATCGTGGTGGAGCTCAAGACGAAGGTCCAGGCGCCGGACGTGGCGATCGGCGGCGGCAGCGCCGTCGGCGGCCCGCGCGGCGAGGCGCGCGACGGCCTGCTCGAGCTCGGCTACCCGCTCGCGGAGGCCGAGTCGCTGCTCGCCGCCGCCGAGGGGGAGACGGTCGAGGAGCTCATCGCGTCGGCCCTGCGGGTCGCCCGCCGCTGAGGCGCGGCGGACGACCCACCGGCGCGCTAGCGCGCGCTGAGGACGAGCGC
>DATMVO010000021.1:0-2208 GCA_035563115.1 Solirubrobacteraceae bacterium | reverse complement strand
ACGCCGCGCCCGCGCGCCGCCGCGTCGCCGGAGGAGGAGCTGGCCTACGCGCGCGGGGTGGTCGCGCGGTGGACCGGGCCGGGTGGGATCGAGTTCGGAGGCGCGCGCGTGCTGGAGGTCGGGCCGGGCTTCTCGCTCGCGACCGGCCTGCTCGCGCTCGCGCAGGGCGCCGCGTCGTACCGGGCGATCGACCGGTTCGACGTGCTGATGGACGGCGCCGAGGACGTCCACGCGCGGATCGCCGCCGCACTCGGCATCGCGGGGCGCGAGCGCGCGCTGCGGTACGACCTCGTCACCTTCCCGGCGCTGCCCGAGCTCCCCGACGCGGCGTGCGACGCGATCGTCAGCAACGCGACGTTCGAGCACGTCGACGACGTCGAAGGCACCTTCCGCGCTCTGCGCCGCGCCGCCGCCCCCGGCGCGCGGATGGTCCACTGGATCGACGGCCGCACCCACACCCGCCCGTTCAACCTGCGCGACCCGCTGAGCATGTACCGCTTCGCGCCGCGCACGTACGAGCGGGGGCTCGGCTTCCCCGGCGCGCCGAACCGGCTCCTCGCCGAGGACTACGTGGCGGCGGCGCGGGCCGTGGGCTGGCGGCGCGCGGAGATCGTGCCGGACCTGGAACTCGACGCGGCGTACGTCGACGCGGTCCACCCGCACCTCGCGCGCCCGTTCCGCGAGCGCCCGGCGGACGCGTTCCGGCCGCTCCACTACACCCTCGTCGCGACCGCGTGACCGGCCGTGGCGCGCGCCCGCATCGGCATCCTCCTCGCGGTCGCGGCCACGCTCGTGCTGGGCGACCTCGTCGTGTCCGGAAGCGACGAGGGGGAGGGCCGCACGCCGACGCAGATCGGCAACCCGTGGCTCACCCGGTTCGCCGACTCGGCCCGCGCCCCGCGCGTCCGGCGGGACAGCGGGAAGCTCGTCGCGGACCTCGTCGCGCAGCGCCGGTTCGGGATGGGCGTCGAGCAGGCGATGTGGACGTCGCCGCTCTACGTCGTCCGCTCCGACCAGGGGCTCCCGCGCCGGCGGATCTACCTGCGCGGCCGCAGCGCGCGGCGCGCCGACCCGCGCAAGGGTGCGCGCCACAGCGGCGAGGTGCTCGGCTTCCTCCTCCACCGCGGGGTGAACGGGAGGGGCTGGCCGCTCCCCGACGACGCGCAGCCCGACCCGAGCACCGGCCTGGGCGCGGACGGCCACCTGGCGATCCTCGTCGCCGACACCGGCCAGTACGTCGAGCTCAACAACGCGCGCCGCCAGGCCGACGGCAGCTGGACGGCCGACTGGGGCGGCTACGTCCACGACATCCGCAAGGACCCCGGGCACTTCCGCGACCGCTTCGTCCGGTCGCTGGAGTGGTCGCACCACGGCTGGGGCGCGACCGGCAGCAGCCTGCCGCTGTACGGCGGGCTGATTCGCGAGCACGAGATCCGCGCGGCGGTCGCGGCGTACGAGCGCGGCGACTTCGACCACGCGCTCATCCCGCACGCGCTCGGCCTCAACACGCACGGCCACACGCAGTACTCGTGGGTGTGGCCCGCGCAGCGGACCGACTGCTACGGGCGTGGCGGGTGCGCGTTCACCGAGAGCCCGATCGAGATGGGTCAGCTCTTCCGCTTCCCGCCGTCGTTCGACCCGCGCACGGTCGCCGGCCCCGGCCCGCGCGAGACGATGCTCCTGCAGATCGTCGCGCGGACGATCCGCGAGTACGGCGCGATCGTGTGGGACGCGAGCGGCGGCGGCTTCAAGCTCCGCGCCGAGCTGACGCCCGGGCGGCCGATGTTCGACTACGGCGACGCGGCGCGCTGGCTGCAGGCGCTGCCGCTCGACCGGCTGGAGGTCGTGGAGACCCGCGGGCGGCGCGGGTACCGCCCGGTGGTCCCGCGCGCGCACGCGCGCGCGACGACGGAGCGGCTGCTCCGGTGAAGGTCAGCGCGGTCGTCATCACCAACCGCGACGACGACGTCATCGCGCACGCGCTGCGGTCGCTCGCCGCGCAGGCGCACCGGCCGCTCGAGCTCGTGCTCTTCGGCAACGGCAAGCCGCTGGCCGCGCCGGGCTTCCTGGCGGACGCGGACATCGCCGTCCACCTGGGCCACAGCGACGAGAACCTCGGAGTGGCGGGCGGCCGGAACGCGGCCGCCCGATTGGGCGCCGGGGAGGTCCTGCTCTTCCTGGACGATGACGCGGTCCTGCGGCCCGATG
>DATMVO010000020.1:0-3049 GCA_035563115.1 Solirubrobacteraceae bacterium | reverse complement strand
GGCGGCGCTTGCGCTGTCGTCGGCCGCGGTGGCCGGTGCCGCGCCGATCGCCGACCCGGCGCCCACGACGCTCCCGCACACCGTCGGCGCGCCCGCCACGGCCCACCCGCTCCCACGCAGCCATCCCCCGCGCAACCGGTTCATGGCCGCGTCGCCGTGGAGCAACCTCCACAACGACCCGTGGATGACCGACGCGTACGACGTCGCCGGGCCGCTCGGCCGCAACCCGCAGACGAGCTCCGGCGCGTTCCCGCCCGGCCTGTGCGGCTCGCTCACCTTCGACCACAAGGGGCGGATCGTCACCGTCTGCCCCTCGATCGCGAGCCCGGTCACCGCGCGCGTCGTCGACCCGCGGACGCTCACCGAGCTGAGCCGCTACGTCCTCGGCCCGCCGAACCCCGGCGGCCCCGGCGCGTACCAGAACTTCACCGGCGGCGGCTACTTCTTCCTCGACGCGCAGGACCGCATCTGGAGCGCGACGACGGCCAACCACCTCGTCGTCCTCGCCCAGCGCGACGGCGGTCGCAGGCTCGTCAAGGTCGCCGACCACGACCTGACGAAGGTGCTGAAGGCGGACGAGCGCGTCACCTCCGCGCTGCCCGACTTCGCGGGCCGGATCTGGTTCGTGACCAAGCGGCGCGGCACGGTCGGCGTGCTCGACCCGAAGACGGGCAGGGCCGGCGTGGTGCGGCTCGGCGAGGGGATCCAGAACTCGTTCGCCGTCGACCGCGACGCGGTCTACGTCGCGTCGGACCGGCGGCTCTACCGCTTGCGCGCCGACCGTCGTGGCCGGCCGCGGATCGAGTGGCGGGTGACGTACCGCAACTCCGGCGTCCACAAGCCCGGTCAGGCCGACGCGGGCACCGGCACGACGCCGACCGTGATGGACGGCGGGTACGTGACGATCACCGACAACGCAGACCCGATGAACGTCGTGGTCCTCCGCCGCGCGACGAAGCTCCGGCGCGGGCAGCGGCGCATCGTCTGCGAGGTGCCGGTCTTCGGGAAGGACGCGGGCGCGACGGAGAACTCGATCATCGCCGCGGGCCGCTCGCTGTTCGTCGAGAACAACTTCGGCTACCAGGACCCGTTCGGCCCGCGCAGCGGCACGGTGACGGAGCCGGGGATGGCGCGCGTCGACGTGCGCGCGGACGGCACGGGCTGCACGAAGGTCTGGACCTCCACCGACGTCCGGCCCCCGACCGTCGTCTCCAAGCTCTCGACTACGACCGGCCTCATCTACACGTACGAGCGCGTCCCCGCGCCCGCCGGCGAGCAGCCCTGGTACTGGTCGGCGGTCGACGCGCGCACCGGTCGCACCGTCTTCAAGCGGTACGCCGGCAGCGGCCTGAGCTTCAACAACAACTACGCCGGCATCGCGCTCGGCCCGGACGGCGCCGCCTACCTCGGCGTCATCGGCGGGATCGTCAAGCTCACCGACGACGCCCAGCCCTAGGCGACGTTGTCCTCGCGGTCGACGCGGGGGGCGGGGACGCCGGCGCGGACGGCCTCGAGCTGGGCGGCGAAGGCGAGGCCGAGGAAGAGCGCGACGCTGGAGAGGAAGGTCCAGAGGAGGACGCCGATGGTGCCGGCGATCGGGCCGTAGGTGGCGCCGAAGTTGCCGGCGGCGTCGACGTAGACGACCAGGACGCCCATGAAGACGAGCCAGAGGATCGAGGCGATGGCGGCGCCGAAGGCGAGCCACGAGGCCTCGGGCTGGCGGCGGCGCGGGGCGTGCTCGAAGAGCAGCGCGATGGCGCCAACCGCGAGGACGACGCCGAGCGGCCAGCGCAGGACGTCCCACACCGCGTCGACCGTGCCGCCCCACGCGACGCTGTCGCGCACCGCCGCGCCGCCGACCAGCACGACGAGCGAGAGGACCGCCAACGTCCCGGCGGTCAGGGCGAGGAGCGCCGCGTTGAGGTACTTGCGCAGGAACGGCCGGTCCTTCTCCGTGCCGTAGATCCGGTTCGCGCCACGCTCGACCTGCGCCATCGCGGTCGTCCCCGCGATCGCCGCCGCGATCCCGCCGCCCGCCAGCGCGGTCTCGCCCGACTCCTCCCCCGCCGCCGACGCGCCCTGGCGCAGGGCCTCGGTGAGGATGTCCCCCACCGCCCCGGGCGCGAACGACTGGATCGTGTCGCGCACCACGCGCGAGAACGACTCAACCTCCAGCGCGCCCGCGAGGCCGACGATCGCGATCAGCGCCGGGAGCAGCGTCAGCGTCGCCTGGAACGCCAGCGCGCGCGAGTGGCTGAACCCGTCGGCGGCGCGGAACCGCGCGATCGCGTCCCACGCGAGCTGCAGCCGCCCGGTGCGTCGCAGCGTCTCGAGCGCCTCGTCGCCCTCGAGCTCCTCCTCGCGCGTGACCGGGACGGTGGATGCGGTGGTCATCGGCGCCCGAGCGGAAGCCGGCCGACGAGCACGGGCCCGTCCTCCGGCGTGACGAAGAGCCGGTTGCGGGTGACGGCGAACCGGATCTGCCCGCCGGGCGCCACAGGCACCGTGAACGTCCGCTGGCGACCCGTCGCGGCCATGGTGACGACCGCGAGACGGCGCTCGTCCCTGGAGCAGTCGTCGACGACGAGCAGCGGGAGGCGCGGCGTCTGCACACCGCAACCCGCCGTGGCGCGGCGCCGGCCGCCGCAGCGCTGCACCCAGTTCTGGTAGCCGGCCGTCGCGAAGTCGTCCGCGAACGCCATCCCTTCGGCCTGCGACAGCCCGGCGAACGTCGGGCACAGCGTCTTGATGGGCTCGGCGGCATCGAGGTCGACCCGCTGGTCGCCGGTGTTGCGGAGGAACGCCTCCCGCCCGGTGGCGAGCTCGATCATCACCTGCGGCTGGCCGAGCGCGAAGTCGAGCCCCACCCAGCGCCGGCCCATCGCGCCGACCTGGAAGCCGCAGGTCGGCGGAAGCTCGCACGCGTCGTACCGGCTGCGGACGACCGCCAGCCCGGGCGCGGGGACGGTCCTGCCGGTGCGGACGTCGACCAGGCGCAGCTCGCCGCTCCCGCCGCAGCGCAGCAGCAGGCGCGTGCCCGCCATGTGCA
>DATMVO010000019.1:0-2638 GCA_035563115.1 Solirubrobacteraceae bacterium | reverse complement strand
TGGGAGCGCGCCGCCGCCGGCCTGCACGCGATCCTCGCCGAGGCCGCCGCGTGATCGCCGCCGTCACCGTCCTCCACGACTCACGCGCGCACCTGGAGCGGCTGCTCGACTCCATCGACGTCCACGGGCGCGGGCAGGTCCACGTCGTCGCGGTCGACACCGGCTCGCGCGACGGCGGCGCGGAGCTGGCGGCGGCGCGCGGGTGCACGGTCGTCGACCGCCCCGACAACCCCGGCTTCGGCCCGGCCAACAACGCGGGGCTCGAGCGGGTGCCGCCCGAGGCGGAGGTCACGGCGCTCCTCAACCCGGACGTCGAGCTGCTCGACGACGGGCTCCTCACGCTGGCTGAGCGGGCGCGCACGGCGCCGCCCGGCACGCTCCTCTTCCCCCGCCTGCTCAACCCCGACGGCTCGGTCCAGGACACCGCGCACCCGCGGCCGGGGTCGTGGAGCGAGATCGCCCGCGCGTTCCTCCCCGCGCGGCTCGCCCCGCAGCCCTACCGCGCGACCGGCACGCGCCCGATCGGCTGGGCCATCGCCGCGGCCGTCGTCGCGCGCACGGACACGCTCCGCGCGCTCGGCCCGTTCGACCCCCACGCGTTCATGTTCTACGAGGACCTCGACCTCTGCTTGAGGGCGGCGCGGTGCGAGCTGCACCCCGACGTCGCGCTCCGCCACATCGGCGGCCACTCGACGGGCGCGGAGCGGCTCCCGCTGGAGGCGACGCGGCGGCGGGAGGTGGTCGCAGAGCGGCTGGGCGAGCCCGCGCGGCGCCGCGACGACCTCGCCCAGGCGCTCACGTTCGCGCGGGCGGGTGTCAGGTCGCCGCGGGCGAGGGAGCAACTCCGCGCGCTGCGGGTAGCGCGGAGGGCATGACCCAGTTCTGGTTCGCCGGCTCCACCGAGCAGTTCATGCCGTCCGAGATGCTCGACCACGCGCAGGAGGCCGAACGCGCGGGCTTCGACGCCCTCGCCGCGTCCGACCACTTCGCGCCCTGGTGGCCCGAGGGGAAGGGCACGCAGTCGTGGGTCACGCTCGCGGCGATCGGCCAGAAGACGACGAAGCCGATCGGCACCTCCGTCACGCCGGTGGTCCACCACTACCACCCGGGCGTCGTGGCGCAGGCGTTCATGGCGCTGGAGGACCTCTACCCCGGCCGTGTCTTCCTCGGCGTCGGCTCGGGTGAGTCGGTCAACGAGGTGCCGCTCGGCGCGGACTGGCCGTCGGTCGGCGAGCAGATCGAGCGGATGGACAAGGGCCTGGAGGCGATCACGCGGCTGTGGGACGGCGAGACCGTGACCATGGACGGCGGCTGGTTCAAGCTCAAGGAGGCCAAGCTCTACACGCGGGCGAAGTCCAAGCCCAAGCTCTACGTCAGCGCGTTCGGGCCGCGCGCGGCGAAGGTCGCGGCCAAGTACGCGGACGGGCTGTGGACGCTCGGCGACCCCGAGTCGGCGCCGGAGATCATCGACGCGTACCGCTCCGCCGGCGGGCGCGGCGAGATCATCCTCCAGGCCGGCTTCTCGCTCGGCACCGACGAGGAGGCGACGATCGCGGGCGCGCGGATGTGGAAGGCGACGCAGCTCCCCGACGTCTACAAGGAGGAGATCCCGGACCCCGCCGACATGCTCGCGAAGGCCGACGCCGAGATGAGCGACGAGGAGTTCGCGAAGGAGGGCTTCCTCGTCGGCGCCGACCCCGACGAGCAGATCGGCCGCATCCGCGAGATGGAGGAGGCCGGCGGGACCGTCATCTGCCTCCAGGTCATCGGCGCGGACCCGGTCGGCTCCATCCGCCGCTACGGCGAGCACGTCCTCCCCGCGCTGCGCGGCTAGAGAAGGTGGACGCTCCTTGGCGGCCGTGCGATCATCGGCGGCCGGAGGGAGCCCATGGAGCCGCAGCAGCACACCCGCACGCAGACCCCGCCGCCGGTGGCGCAGCAGATGCCGCCGCAGCAGACGCACGCGCAGACGGGAGCCCCGACCGGCGGGAACCCGCTGCACACCCCGATCACGCCACCGCTCGAGGGTCGCCCGGCGACGCTGCAGCACCTCTCCCAGTACGGGCCGGGCACGATCGGCCACTCGTACGGCCAGGTCGTCTCGCTGTTCAACATGTTCCCGACCTGGTTCTCCGGGAACGCGCGCAACCTCCACCAGCACATCTCCGACCCGTCGCTGCACCCGATCCTCAGCCGCGACACGACCGGGATGTCGTGGAGCGAGCGCGGGGCGCTGACCGACCAGCTGGCCGACCGCGACCGCGACGGGCTGATGGACCCGGGCAACGACGAGGCGACCCACCGCGCGACGCGCATGCTGCCGCACCCGGCGCGCCGCTTCTTCTTCAACGCCTTCAGCGCGCAGGCGCCGCCCCCGCGAGGCGACGCGTCCGAGCCGCCGGAACCGCCGGGTCCCTACTAGCCGATCGGGACCTTGCGCAGCAGGCTGACGTGCGCGCCGCGCGGGAGGCGGAGCGGCGGCGCGGGCGTGTGCGGCGGTGCGGGGCGTGGGTCGTGGACGAGGAGGAGGGCGGTGCCGGTCTCGGTCGCGCCCGCGTGGACGAAGAGGCGGCGCATGGGCGCGTTGTCGGTGGTGGTGGCGTCCTCGTAGGTGCGGGCGCCGGCGGTGCGCAGGAGC
>DATMVO010000018.1:0-2332 GCA_035563115.1 Solirubrobacteraceae bacterium | reverse complement strand
TCGATCCCGTTCGCCCCGTCGCGCGGCTGCACCGCGGTGCCCGAGCGCGTCGTCGGCTCGCCGTTCACGTCGTTGCCCGCGACGGCGTTCTCGCCCACGGCCGCCACGGTGCCGCCGCCGCTCGTGTCGATCCCGGTCCCGCTCGACGCGAAGACCGAGCCGCTGAGGAACACGTTGCCGCCCGCGCCCGCGAAGAGCGCCGTGCCCGCGTTGAAGACCGTCGTGTCGTGGACCGTGACGTTGGCGGTCCGTCCCGCCGCCGGCGAGACGTCGATCCCGCGGCCGCAGACGTTGGAGAGGTCGACGCCGTCGATCAGCACCTCCGGATCCGACGCCTCCGGCGCCACGACGATCCCCGCGGTGGCCTGGTTGCCGATCGTCGAGTCGTCGATCCGCAGCGACCGCGCGTTGCGCAGCAGGACGCCACGGAGGCCGGAGAACGGGCAGGGGGGCACGGGCGTGAAGGTGCCGCCGCCGAAGATGTCCAGCCCGCGAAGCACGACGTCGTCCGTGGCCGCCGCGTCCACGGTCAGCCCGCTGATGCCGCCCGAGTTCAGGACGGCCCCACGCCCGCCCGCGACGGACAGGTCGATCGTGATCGCCTTCGTGACCGTGAGCGTGCCGTAGCCGCCGGGCTCGAGCGCGTTGATCTCGCCGCCCGCGGCGGTCTTGGCGTAGGCGCCGAACAGGGTCTTGCACGGTGCGGTCCGGCTGCACGGGTTGACGTCGTCGCCGTCGAGCCCGCTGGCGATCCAGGTGCGGGTCGCCTGCCCCTGCGCCGCGGCGGGCGCGAGGGCCATCGACGTGGCGAGCAGGGCGAGGAGGGACAGGAGGATGCGGGATCGGCTCATGGGCCGACCCTCTCCGATCCGAGGGGGTGAAAGCTAGGGCGACTTACGCGCGGACGACCCGCGAGTCCACGACGAAGTCGTGGAGCGCGCGGTTCTGGCCGTCGGGGAGCGGCCACAGGACGTCGGCGAGGTAGGCGAGGCCGCCGGTGACCGACGAGGCGAAGCCGACGACGAGGCCCTTGATCACGACCTCGCGCAGCGCCGACCACCAGAAGTCGGTGGGCTGCCCGCTCGTGCGGACGACGCGGGTCCCGGCGGCCTTCTTCCCCAGCGTCTGGCCGTTGGTACGCGCCATCAGCGCCGGCGCGTAGACGAGCGAGACGACCGCGAACGCGAGGGCGGCGAGGAGCGACGCGACGATCAGCGCGCCGAGCCCCCCGTCGCTGTCCGTGTTGGCGAAGCCGAGGCCGAAGGCGGCGAGCAGCAACGCGGCGATCGCGCCGATGATGATGCCGTCGATGATCGTCGCGATCGCGCGCGCACCCCAGCCGGCGAGCGTCTCGGGCGAGATCGCGGGCGGCAGCGGCGCCTCGGGGCGCGGCGCGAAGGCGCCGGGCGGAGCGGAGCCGGGCGCGTAGCCCGCGCCGCCCGGCCGGGACTCGGAGGAGCCCAGGCCGGAAAGGGGGTCGCCGCCGAGCGGGTCGCCCGGGGTCAGGTCTCGTCGATCTTCGGCCATGGCGTCATCGGGGTCGTGGTCTCCAAACCGTCCAGCACCTCGCGCTCGCCGCGGCGCAGCACCCGCAGCGCGAGGACGACGGACGAGAACAGCGCGAGCGAGGCCAGCGTGATCTGCACGCTGACGATGCCCTTCTCGGTCCAGTACACGTCGTCCAGCTCGAGCAGCATCGCGGACTCGTCGAGCGTCAGCGCGACGCCGACGCCGAACGGGAGCGCCAGCCACGGGTCCCACGACTCCTCCCGCGAGATCACCGCCGCGCCGCCCGCGAGGAACGCGAGCACGATGCCGGGGACGAAGTGGTGCACGTGGCGGCCACCCACGCGGTAGTTGCGGAACGGGCCGAGCCGGCCGTGGCGACGGATCAGCGTGGTCGACAGCCGCGCGATGGCGAACGTCAGCGTGAACGAGGTGAGCAGGTTGAGCAGCGCGTTCTCGCGCGTCGAGCCGGTGCGGTAGCCGCTCACGGCGACGCTCACGGTCTCGCGCGCGGCCTCCTCGGCGGCGCCGATGACGTCGTCGGTCTGCGTGGGCAGCGGCGCCGAGCCGCGCGACCAGACGCGGGCGACCTCGCCGAAGACGAGCGCGCCGCTCGTCCCCATCGCGACGATGCCGAGCGCCCACGTCCGCCGGTCGATGCGCAGGCCGCGGCGGCGCACGCGCGTGTGGTGGAGGAGCGAGCGCGTGGCGCTCATCGCCAGCGCTCCAGCAGGTCCTCGTCGCCGACCTCGCGGACCGCGAGCGCCGGGTTGCCCATGACGACCGCGCGGGCCGCCACGTCGCGCGTGACGACCGATCCCGCGGC
>DATMVO010000017.1:0-7454 GCA_035563115.1 Solirubrobacteraceae bacterium | reverse complement strand
GCCCAGCCCGCCATCTCCGCCGCCGCCCGCACCGCGGCCTCGTCCGCCTCGCCCTCGGCCAGTAGCGCCACGAGCCGCCGTCGCGCCCGCTGTCGCTCGCCCGCCGCGTCGGACTGCGCGTCCGCCCAGCCCTCCGCCGACTCCGCCGAGATCGCGTCGATGTAGGCGAACAGCGCCTCGCCGAGCGCGTACAGGGCGTGCGGCGGCACGCCCGCCTTCTCGCCCGCGATGTGCGCGCGCCGCCACGCGATCCGCGCGCCGACGCGGTAGGCGGCGAGCAGCGACTCCAGCGACCGGCCCTCGCGGAACTCGCCGCGCCCGAGCTCCACGTACGCGCGCCGGCCCCGCTCGTCCGCGCCGTCGAGGAAGCGGCTGAGCGCGACCTCCACGCCCATCCGCACGTTCCGCCCGAACGAGCCGGAGAGCGGCCGGCGGTACGCGTCGACCTCCCGGCCGATCGCCTCGATGATCTCGTCCGCGAGCGACGGAATTTCGGTGCGAAGGACCTCTGCCGCGTCGTCGAAGCTCGTCTCCATTAGCGGAAAGCTACAAGAACGAGTGCGACATCCGACAAGGACGCGGCCTCTCGGCGAGCGAAGCTGCACCCCTATGGATCACGCGATGACCCGTGGCGAGAAGATCGTCAACATGATCGGCGTGGTGGTGCCCTTCCTGGGGTTCATCGCCGCCGTCGTCCTGCTCTGGAACAAGGCCATCGACCTGATCGACGTGGGGATCATGGTCGCGACGTACGTCGCGGTCGGGTTCGGCGTCACGGTCGGCTACCACCGGATGCTCACCCACCGCTCGTTCCAGACGAGCAAGCCGATGGAGTACCTGTTCGCGATCCTCGGCTCGATGTCGCTGCAGGGGCCAGTGCTCGACTGGGTCGCCGACCACCGCAAGCACCACGCGCACACCGACGAGGAGGGCGATCCGCACAGCCCGCACGTCGGCGGCGGACACGGCCTCCGTGGCCTGATCCACGCGCACGTGGGCTGGATCTTCGTCAACCAGGGGCAGGCGGACTGGCGCAAGTACGCCCGCGACCTCTACGAGGACGAGACGATGAAGACCATCAACCGGCTCTTCCCGCTCTGGGCGCTGCTCTCGGTCGGCATCCCGGCGCTGGCCGGCTTCGTGCTGCACGGCTTCACGGCCGAGGGTGCGCTCCGCGGCCTCGTCTGGGGCGGCCTCGTGCGGATCTTCTTCCTGCACCACATCACGTGGTCGATCAACTCGGTCTGCCACTTCTTCGGGCAGCGCCGCTTCGACGTCGAGGACCACTCGACCAACGTCGCCCTCCTCGCCCTGCCGTCGCTCGGTGAGGCCTGGCACCACAACCACCACGCGTTCCCCCGCTCGGCCTCGCACGGCATGAAGCGCTGGGAGGCCGCGATGGACCCGTCCGCGTGGCTCATCGCGGGGATGGAGAAGGTCGGCCTGGTGTGGAACGTCGTCCGCATCACCCCCGAGCGCCAGGCGCAGAAGCTCGCCCCCGTCGTCGCCGCTCCGCGTGCCGCCGCACGCGTCGAGCGCGAGGCCGAGCGGGAGAAGGTCGGGGTCTAGGCACCACCGCCTTCACCCCGGCCGCACGTCGCGCGCCGGCTCTGCGCCCCGGAGGGTCGTCCGGGATGCAGGGCCGGCGTTCGTCGTTGTGGCCGGGTGGGCCGGCCGCGGCAGCACCTGGACCTGCCCGACCCAGCCGAACTTGATCGCCCAGTCCAGGCGCCGCCGCGTCCGGCTCGAGCGTGGCTCCGGCCCGAGCCGCCCGCGCCCGTTTCGTCACGCTGACCGTGCGCGCGGGCGGCGCGCGTGACGAAACGGGCGCTCCAGGCCCACAACGTCACGGCGGCGGGTGGGGCGCGAGCGCGAGTGACGAAATGGGCGCTCCGCCGGGAAGAACGTCACGCGGCTCCGGCCCTGGGCGGCTGGTGTGACGTTGTGCCCGCCAAGCGGGAAGAACGTCACGCTCGCCGCGACGAGGCGCGGGCGAGTGACGTTGTTCCCGGCGCGGCTCGACCTGGAGGCGTCACGTCCAGCGAGCCGGCTCGAACCGGACGCGGCGGCGTCCGAACTGGGCGATCCAGTTCGGCTGGGTCGGGCAGGTTCGGATGCTGCCGTCGTCCGGCCAACCGCGACCACCCGTCAGCCGGGAACCAGAGCTAGGTGGCGTCGGGGGAGCCGCCGGCGAGGCGGTTCATCTGGTCGCCGAGGGCCTGCTCGACGCGCTCGGTCATGGCGATCTGGAACAACGCCAACAGGGACTCGGCGGCGAGCGGGCGGAGACGCTCCAACGCGTCGAAGACCTCGGGCCAGCGGTCGCGGGGTTGGCCGGCGGCTTCGAAGGGTTGCCAGACCTCGTCGAGGAAGAGCTGGACGAACGCCTCGGCGATGCCGTCGGCGTGGCGGCGGACCTCCTCCGCGACGCCGAGCGTCCGCTCGGGCGCGACGCCCAAAGCCGTGAGCTCAGCCGACGCGCGCGACAGCCGCGGCGAGCGCTCCTCGAACGACGTCGGGCCCAACGGCCGCAGCAGCCCCAGTTCGATCGCGCGCGCGAGAAGGTCCGGGCGCGGGCCCCACTGCTCGCGGAGCGTGTCGAGGTCCGTGACCTCCGCCTGCTCCTCCTCGAACGACGCCGCCACCACGCGCGTGAAGCGGAGCACCTGATCGGTCGATCCGCCCGCGGATTCGAGCAGCCGGCGGATCGCCTCGAGGTTGAACCCGTCGGCCTGCAGCTCCTTGATCAGCTCGATCCGCGCGATGTGCTGCTCGCCGTAGAACCCCGTCCTCCCGCGCACCTCAGGAGGGGGGAGCAGACCCCTTGATTGGTGGGCGCGGATGTTCCGCACGGTCATCCCGGTCTGGCGCGCCAGCTGGTCGATCGTGAGGTCCAGAAGTTCGGGTGTGGGGTCCGTCACGCAGGGGCAGGATAGGGCTTGTCGTGTTCCACCGGTCTATGTGACACTGGGTGATGTCATGGTTTTCGAGCTGATCGCTGCCAAGCCGGCCGGGGGCGCCGCGTTGGACCAGGTCGCCATCGCGACCGTCGGTGCCACCGTCGTCACCGCCCTTCTTCTCTGGCTCATCCACGGCCACCGCTACGGCCACGTCCAGCTGCTCACGCGCACCGCGGACTTCGCGGAACGCCGCATGGGGCTGCCGGGCTGGGCCGCCCTCCCGAACATCATCGGCGGCGCGTCGCTCCTGACCGCGCTGCTCGGCATGTACTGGGACATCGCGCTGCACATCGGCGTCGGTCGCGACGAGGGGCCGCTCGCCAACCCGGCGCACTACCTGATCCTCATCGGCCTCTACGGCATCTTCGCCGCGGGCCTGCTCGCGATCGCGCTCCCGCACAAGGGCGAGCGCCCCGGCCCGGCCGCGCTGAAGATCTCGCGCGACTGGTACGCGCCGGTCGGCGGCGTCCTGATGGCGGCCGCGGGCGCCTTCGCGCTGATCGGCTTCCCGCTCGACGACATGTGGCACCGGCTCTTCGGCCAGGACGTCACGCTCTGGGGTCCGACCCACCTCATGCTCATCGGCGGCGCGGGCATGACGCTCGTCGGCGCGGCGGTGCTGCTCACCGAGGGCATGCGCGCGAAGGCCGCGAGGACCGGCGTCGACCCGATGCGCCAGTCGACCAAGGCCGGCGCGCTCGTCACGCTGCGTCGCGCGTCGATCGCGGGCGGCTTCCTCATCGGCCTGTCGACCTTCCAGGCCGAGTTCGACTTCGGCGTCCCGCAGTACGCGCAGGTCCTGCACCCGTTCATGGTCGCCCTCGCGGCGGGCGTCGCGCTCACGTGCGCGCGCGTCTGGATGGGGCCGGGTGGCGCGATCTTCGCGGCCGTCTTCTTCCTCGTCATCCGCGGCGTCGTGGACGCGCTCACCGGCCCGGCGCTCTTCGGCGAGACGTTCCCCGTCCTGCCGCTCTACATCGCCGAAGCGGTGGTGGTGGAGATCGCGGCGGTCCTGATGCTCCGCCGCAGCGCGATGGCGTTCGGCGTCCTGAGCGGCGTGCTGATCGGCACCGTCGGCTTCGCGGCCGAGTACGCGTGGACGCAGGTCGCGTTCAAGCTGCCGTGGGAGCAGGACCTGCTGCCCGAGGGCGTGATCTTCGCGCTGGTCGGCGGCATCGCCGGCGGCGTGGTCGGCACGCTGATGGCGCTCGGCCTGCGCGGGCAGCTGCCCAAGCCGTCGGTCGCACGCACCGGCGTCGTCCTCTCGGGCGCCGCCGTCGCGATCGCCGCGTTCGTCGGCCTCCAGACCACGGTGCCGCAGGGTGCCCGCGCGCAGATCGAGCTGACGAACGTCACCGGCGGCGCCGACACCCGCGAGGGCGATGCGACCGTCCGCATCACGCCCGCGAGCCTCGTCGACTCCACCAAGTGGGTCACGATCACGAGCTGGCAGGGCGGCGGGCTCCATGTCGACCGGCTCGAGAAGGTCGGCGAGGGCGTCTACCGGACGACCGAGCCGATGCCGCTCCACGGCGACTGGAAGACGCTCGTCCGCGTCCACGCCGGCCGCGACCTGACCGCGTCGCCGATCTACTTCCCGGCCGACCCGGCGATCCCGGCACCGGCGATCGCCGCGACGCCGCGGATCGACCGTCCGTTCAGCGCGGAGATCGACCTGCTCCAGCGCGAGCGCAAGGACGCCGCGCCGTGGCTGTGGGCCGTCGCGTCGGCGATCGTGCTCGGCCTCTACGTCGTCTTCCTCGCCGCGCTGGCGTGGGGCGTGGGCCGGCTCTCGCGCCGCTGGGACGACGAGATCCCGCCGCCGTCCGAACGCGCCAAGTCGGCAAGCTCGGACGAGCCCCGGTTCGAGCGGCCGCCCGCCCGGCGCCCGGTCGCAACCGGCTGGTAATCGCGCACGAAGTCGTTGACCGTTCCGCCGGCCCCTGAGGTCGGCGGACCGCGTTCTGGAGCAACGTGCGCGTTTGCGACGAATCGCACGATGTGCTTTCCTCCCGCGAGTCGCAAAGAGCTCGGGGAGGGCGAGCCGTGGAGTCAGAAGTGGTGGTGCAGGACCGGCGCAAGCCGGAGAGTCCGCCGCTGCGCGCAGGTGCGCTGCGGTGCGAGGAGTGCGGGACGACGTGGTTCGACCAGCTGGCCGAGTACGTCGTCCGGACGGGCAGGCGGTGCCGACGATGCGGCGGGAGCCTGCACACGGAGCGCAGAGACCGCACGGGCCGGACGATCCGGGCGGCGTGACGCGAAGACGACAGCGGTGGCGCGCCGGAGCCCGGAGACCTCAGGCGCGCCCGACCGCTCAGCTCACGGCCCGTCGGCGGTGACGCGGAGCGCGAGCAGCGCGGTGTCGTCGCGCGGCGGCCCGGGCGCGTAGGCGCGGACGGCGCCGTCGACCGCGTCCAGCACCCCGGTCGCGTCGCGGCCCGCCGCCGCGGCCAAGGACGACCGCAGCCGCGCCTCGCCGAACGGCTCGCCCCGTACGACGCGCGCGTCGAGCACGCCGTCGGTGTAGAGGAGGAGCAGGTCGCCGTCGCCGAGCTCGAGGTCGACGACGTCCAGGGCCGGGTCCGCGCCGACGCCGAGCATCGGCCCGCCCGCCGGGACCGGCTCCACGGAGCCGGACGCGCGCAGCAGCAGTGGCGCCGGGTGCCCGCACGCGACCAGCCGCATCGCGAACCCGTTCCGCGACGGCCGCACCGCCGCGCACGCCAGCGTCGCCAGCGCCTGCGGCGACGCCTCGCGCCGCAGCGCCTCGTTGACGCCCCGCACCAAAGCCTCCGGCCGGTGCTCGAGCAGCGCCAGCGCGCGGATCGTCGTCCGCATCACACCGGTGAGCATCGCCGCGGCCGTGCCCTTGCCGCAGATGTCGCCGACGACCACGAGCCACGCCCCGTCGTCCAGCGGCACCACGTCGTAGAAGTCGCCGCCGACCTCGGCGCCGTCGCCCAGCGGCCGGTACCGCACCGCGAGATCCAGGCCCGGGATCCATGGCAGCGCGCGGGGGAGCAGCCCCTCCTGCAGCGTCCGCGCGACGTACGCCCGCTCCTCGTACAGCCGCGCGCGCTCCAGCGCCTGCGCGCCCTGGCGCCCGATCGCGAGCAGCATGTCGACGTCCGCCGCGTCGAAGCTGCGTGCGTCCGCGAAGCCGAAGCCCATCACGCCCGCCACGCCGCCCTCGAAGAGCAGCGGCACCGCGGCGAACGCCTCGAAGTCCCCGCGCGGCGGCACGTCCGGGAACCGCTCGAGCCACGCCTCGCGCGAGCGCAGCAGCACCGGCGAGCCGTCGCGGGCGGCGGTCGGCAGCGGGGCGGAGGCGTCGAGCGGGAGCGCGCGCGGGCCGTCGGGCGGCATCCCGAACCGGTGGCCGAGCACGAGCGCGCCCGGGTCCCGCGGGTCGGGGAGGGCGAGCACACCGCACGTCGCGTCGGTCGCCGCCATGCCCTCGGTGGCGATGATCGTCGCGATCTCGTCCGCGGTCAGCGCCGCCGACAGCCGCTCGGTCACGGCCTGCAGCCGCGCGGTGCGGTCGAGCAGCCGCTCGCGCTGGCGTTCGGCCTCCTTGCGCTCGGTGAGGTCGACGACGAACGCGATCCAGTCGCCGTCGCCGACCAACGCGAGGCCGACGAGCACGGGCACCGGCGTCCCGTCGCGGCGCAGGTACTCCTGCTCGAACGGGCCCGAGCGGCCGCGCTCGACCGCCTCGCGCCCCTTCGCCCGCGCGAGCTCCTTCCACCGCGCCGGGGTGAGCCGCGGCCACGCCAGGCGCCCGTCCGCGACGTCGGCCGCGGTGTAGCCGAGCATCGTCAAGAACGCGTCGTTCGCCTCGACGATCTGCTCGAACCGGCCACGGACGATGCCGATCATCCCGGTGTCGAGGACGGAGCGGAAGCGCGCCTCGCTCGCCGCGATCGCCTCCTGCTGGCGCCGGCGCTCGGTGGTCTCGATGACGATGGAGATGACGCCGAGCACGCGCCCCTCGACCTCCACCGGCGCCGAGGAGACGAGGAACGCGCGGTCCCAGACGCGGAACTCGCGGTCCTCGATCGCCTGCCCGGTCTCCAGCACCTGCCGGAGCGACGCGTCGACCTCCGCCACCTCCGGCCCCAGCACGTCGAGCACGCGGCGGCCCAGGTGGTCGGCCTCCGGCGCGCCGTTGAGCTCCTCCATCCGAGGGTTGATCGCCAGGTAGCGCAGCTCGTTGTCGGCGAGCGCGATGCCGACCGGCGCGAAGCGGAAGAGCGTGTCGAGCAGCGCCCGCGCCGACTGCTCCTCCTCGTAGAGGTTCGCGTTGAAGATCGCCTGCGCGCACCGGTCGGCCAGCTCGATCGCGACCGGCAGGTCGGCGTCACCGTACACGCGCGCGGGGTCGCAGGAGAGGAACGTGATCGCCCCGAGCGTGACCTCGCCGACGCGCAGCGGCGCCGACAGCCACGAGACCGGGCCGATCTCGCGCAGCAGTCGCTCCTCCGCGTCGTCTCG
>DATMVO010000016.1:0-10204 GCA_035563115.1 Solirubrobacteraceae bacterium | reverse complement strand
TGATCGCCGCCTGGAGCTGGAACCGCCCCGGCCGCCGCAGCCGCAGCGCGCGGTCCAGCACGGCCGTGCCCTCCGCGATCTTCCCCGCGTCCCAGCGCGTCCGATCCTGGTCGGCGAGCGCGACGAACGCGCCGGCCCCGTCCGTCCGCGCCGCCCGCCGCGCGTCGGTCAGCAGCAGCAGGGCGAGCAGCCCCAGCGTCTCCGCGTCGTCGGGCATCAGCGCGACGAGCAGCCGCGCCAGCCGCACCGCCTCGTCGCACAGGCCCGCGCGCACGAGCTCGGCGCCCACCGACGCCGTGTGCCCCTCGGCGAAGATCAGGTAGACGACGCGCAGGACGCCGTCGAGCCGGTCGGGCAGCGCGGCGCCGTCCGGCACGCGGTACGGGATCCGCGCCACCGCGATCTTCCGCTTGGCGCGCACGAGCCGCTGGCGCATCGCGGACTCGGTCACCAGGAACGCCCGGGCGAGCTGCGGCACCTCGAGCCCGCCGACGGCCCGCAGCGTCAGCGCCACCCGCGCCTCGGGCGCCAGCGCGGGGTGGCAGCACGTGAAGATCAGCCGCAGCCGGTCGTCGCCGATGTCGTCCGGGTCGTCCACGCGCTCCGACAGCTCGGTCAGCCGCTCCAGCGCCGCCGCGCGCTCGCCCTCGGTCCGCTCGCGCCGCAGGCGGTCGATGGCCTTCCGCCGCGCCGCGACGGTCAGCCACGCGCCCGGCCGCGCGGGCACGCCGCGCACCGGCCAGTCGACGGCAGCCGCGGTGAACGCGTCCTGGACGGCGTCCTCGGCCAGCCCGAGGTCGCCGCCGACGTGGCGGGTGAGCGTCGCGAGCACCGCCGCGCGCTCCTCCCGCCACGCCCGCTCGAGCGCCGCGGCGGCGTCGGTCACGCGCTGACGGCGACGTCCATGACCGGGCGGACCTCGATCGCCGCGCCGTCCTGGAGGTTCGGCATCCGGCGCGCCCAGCCGAGCGCCGCGTCGAGGTCGGGCGCGTCGACGACGTAGTAGCCGGCGAGGATCTCGCGCGTCTCAGCGAACGGCCCGTCGGTCACGACCTCCTCCCCGTCGCGCAGCGCCAGCGTGGTCGCCGTGTCGGTCGGCTGGAGCGCCGCGCCGTCGATGCGCGCGCCCGCCGCGACCATCTCCTCGGTCAGCGCGCCCCACGCGGCGCGCCGCGCGTCGAACGCGGGCGTGCCCGGGACGACCCGGCGGTCGGGGTCGGCGTAGATCAGCAGCATGTACTTCATGTGGCCCTCCTCGTCTGAGCCTCGATAGCGTCCTTCAACCGGACGACGGCTGGGTAGGGCCGACTTCGACACGATGATCGGATTTGGCGCATGAACGCTCTGGCAGGCGAGACCAGCCCGTACCTCCTCCAGCACAAGGACAACCCGGTCGACTGGCTGCCGTGGGGCGAGGAGGCGCTCCGGCGCGCGAAGGAGGAGGACAAGCCGATCCTCGTCTCCATCGGCTACTCCGCCTGCCACTGGTGCCACGTCATGGAGCGTGAGTCGTTCGAGGACGAGCAGGTCGCGCGGCTGATGAACGAGCGGTTCGTCTGCGTGAAGGTCGACCGCGAGGAGCGCCCGGACGTCGACGCGCTCTACATGGAGGCCGTCCAGTCGATGACCGGGAGCGGCGGCTGGCCGCTCAACTGCTTCCTCACACCCGACCAGACGCCCTTCTACGGCGGCACCTACTTCCCGCCCCGGCCGGCGCAGAACATGCCGTCGTGGACGCAGGTGCTGGAGGCGCTGAGCAAGGCGTGGACCGAGCAGCGCGACGAGATCGAGCAGCAGGGGCGGCAGATGGCCGGGCGGCTCCAGGGCGCGGCGGCGCTTCGGCCGTCGCAGCGGCAGCTCGACCCGCGCGACCTCGACACCGCCGAGGTCGGCCTGACCCGCCAGTTCGACCAGCAGTGGGGCGGCTTCGGCGGCGCGCCGAAGTTCCCGCCGTCCTCCGTGCTCGACTTCCTCCTCGGCCGCGGCGAGCCGCGGATGGCGCTGATGACCCTCCACGCGATGCGAAGCGGCGGCATCAACGACCAGGTCGGCGGCGGGTTCAGCCGGTACGCGGTCGACCGCACGTGGACGGTCCCCCACTTCGAGAAGATGCTGTACGACAACGCGCTGCTCGCCCGCGCGTACCTGCACGGCTTCCAGACCACGCAGGACCCGCGGCTGCGCGCGACGTGCGCGGAGACGCTGACGTGGATGGCGCGCGAGATGCGCGCGCCCGAGGGCGGGTTCTTCAGCGCGTTCGACGCCGACAGCGAGGGCGTCGAGGGCCGCTTCTACGTGTGGACGCTGAAGGGGCTGCGCGCGTCGCTCGACCCCGCGGACGTCGACGCGGCGATCGCCTACTTCGGGGTGACCGAGGAGGGGAACTTCGAGGGCGCGAACGTGCTGGAGGGCCGCGGCCCGGTGCCGGACGACGCGACGCTCGCGCGGATCCGCGCCCGGCTCCTCGAGGTCCGCTCCGCCCGCACGCGGCCCGGCCTGGACGACAAGCGCCTGACCGCCTGGAACGCCCTCGCGATCAGCGCGTTCGCCGAGGCCGGCGCCGTGCTCGAGCGGCCCGACTGGCTCGACGTCGCGCGCGGCGCCGCCGACTTCGTCCTCACGCGGATGCGCACCGCGGACGGCCGCCTGCTGCGCACGTTCAACGGCGGCGAGGCGAAGCTCAACGCCTACCTGGAGGACCACGCCTACCTGCTCGAGGCGCTCCTCGCGCTGTACGAGGCGACGTTCGAGCCGCGCTGGTTCGCGGAGGCCCGCACGCTCGCCGACACGCTCCTCGCCCGCTTCGCCGACACCGAGCACGGCGGCTTCTTCACCACGTCGGACGACCACGAGCAGCTCGTCGCCCGCCGCAAGGACCTCGAGGATCACCCGATCCCGTCCGCCGGCTCCAGCGCCGCGCTCGGGCTCCTGCGCCTCGGCGCGCTGACCGGCGAGCGCACCTACACCGAGGCCGCCGAGGGGCACCTGAGGCTCGTCCACGAGCTCGCGCCCCAGCACCCGCACGCGTTCGGCCACCTCCTCCAGGCGCTCACCTTCCACACGCGGCCGGTGCGGGAGATCGCGCTGGTCGGCGACCCGGCCGGCGTGGCGGAGCTCGCGCGGGTGGTCCGCTCCAAGTACCGGCCGAACGTCGTGCTGGCGGGCGGCGACGGCAGCGACGACGGTGGCGTGCCGCTGCTGGAGGGCCGCACGCCGGTCGACGGCCGCGCCGCGGCGTACGTCTGCGAGGGCTTCGCGTGCCGCCAGCCGGTGACGACGGGTCAGGAGCTCGAAGCGGTCATCGGCTGACCGGAATCCGGCAGGAATCGAGAACCGAAGGGGGCGCGTTCTGCGTAGAGTCGCGAACAATGCAGCGCGCGCTCACGTTCTCCGCCACCCCGACCGGCAAGAAGGTCGTCCTCGCGATCTGGGCGATCGCCTTCATCGGGATCCTCGCCGGGAACCTCCCGGGGAAGTTCTCCGACGCCGAGGAGAACGAGTCCCGCTCGTTCCTCCCCGCCGACGTCGACTCGACGAAGGCGCTGGAGGTCACCGAGGCGCTCGCGGGCGCGGAGACCGCGCCGACGGTCATCGTCTACCGCCGCGACGGCGGGCTGACGTCGCAGGACCTCAGCTTGATCAAGGGCGACCTCGGCGAGCTCAACCAGGCGACGCGCGCGTTCAAGAACACCACGCCGTTCGGCAACCCTGCCGGCCGCGAGGGCGGCGAGCCGTTCCAGGTCTCCGAGGACGGCACGACCGCGCTGCTGGGCAACGTCATCAAGTCCGACGGCGGCGGCGAGACGTCGACGATCCTCGACCCGGTCGACAAGTACCGGGACATCGTCTCGAGCGGGCTGCCGGACGGGCTGGAGGCGAAGGTGACCGGCCCGGCCGGCATCTCCGCGGACGCGATCAAGGTCTTCGAGGGGATCAACGGCGCGCTGATCGGGGCCGCCTTCCTGCTCGTGATCGTGCTGCTGATCCTCATCTACCGCAGCCCGTTCTTCTGGTTCTTCCCGATCCTCGCGGTGGTCTTCGCCGAGGTCGCCGCGCGCGCCGGCGGCTGGGTGCTGACCGAGGTCGGCGTGACCGTCAACGGCCAGTCCTCCTCGATCCTCTCCGTGCTCGTCATCGGTGCGGGCACCGACTACGCGCTGCTGCTCGTCGCGCGGTACCGGGAGGAGCTGCGCCGCCACCAGGACAAGCACGAGGCGATGCAGCTCGCGCTCTCCCAGGCCGGCCCGGCGATCATCGCCTCCGGCGCGACCGTGATGATCGCGCTGCTGGCGCTGACGCTGGCGAAGGTGAACGGCACCGCGGGCCTCGGCCCGACGGGCGCGATGGGCATCTTCGTCGCGCTGCTGTCGATGCTCACCTTCCTCCCGGCGCTGCTCGTCACGGTCGGCCGCAAGCCGTTCTGGCCGTTCGTCCCGTACGGCCCGTCGTCGGTCGTGCCGTCGAGCGGGTTCGGAGCGCGGATGCACGCGCGCGAGAAGCGGGTCGACGAGGAGCACGGCTTCTGGCACCGCGTCGGCGCGGCCACCCGCCGCAACCCGGTGCGCGTCGGCGCCGGCGCGACGCTGCTGCTCGTCGTCATGGCGTTCGGGATGCTCAACTACTCGAACGGGCTGACGCAGAGCAACACGTTCCGCGACTCCGTCGAGTCGGTCGAGGGCCAGGAGCTGATCGCCAAGTCGTTCCCGGAGGGCCAGTCGGCACCGAGCGACATCGTGCTGCCGGCGGGGTCGGAGGACCGGATCCCGGCCGTCGTGGCGGCGGCGCGGAAGATCGACGGCGTGGCGCAGGTGCCCGAGCAGCCGGTGGCGGCCGGGCCGCAGGGCATCCAGCTCGCGGCGTTCCTCGACCTGGACCCGTACTCGACCGAGGCGTTCGACGCGGTGCCGAAGCTGCGCGCGGCGGTGAGCGAGGCGGCGCCGGGCGCTCTGGTGGGCGGCCCGACCGCGATCGAGTACGACCTGCGTGACGCCAACGCACGCGACACGCGGCTGCTGATGCCGCTCGTGCTCGCGATCGTCTTCGTGATCCTGCTCGCGCTGCTGCGCTCGGTCGTCGCGCCGGTGCTGCTGATCCTGACCGTCGTGCTGTCGTACGTCGCCGCGCTCGGTGTCGGCGCGGTGGTCTTCGACGTCGTCTTCGGCTTCCCGGGCTCCGAGCCGTCGATCCCGCTCTACGCGTTCATCTTCCTCGTCGCGCTGGGGGTCGACTACAACATCTTCCTCATGGCGCGCGTGCGCGAGGAGGCGCTGAAGCACGGCACGCGCGAGGGGATGCTGCGCGGGCTCTCGGTCACCGGCGGCGTCATCACGTCCGCCGGCATCGTGCTCGCGGGAACGTTCACGGTCCTCGGCGTGCTGCCGCTGACCTTCCTCACCGAGATCGGCTTCGTCGTCGCGTTCGGCGTCCTGCTCGACACGTTCGTCGTCCGCTCCATCCTCGTGCCCGCGCTCGTCTTCAAGCTCGGGCCGAAGGTGTGGTGGCCGTCGAAGCTCGCGGACGACGGCGACGGCGACGGACCGGACCAGCCGGGGCCGCCCTCGTCCGAGCCCGCCGCGGTGCGCGCCTAGCTGCCGCCGCCCCGACCGCCGAGGAACCGGCGGCGCGACCCGCGCGCCGCCTTGACCTCGTCGCTGTCGAGGTAGGCGAGGACGTCGTCGTAGCGGCCGGACTCGTTCGCGAACTCGACGTAGTTGCGGGCGGTGCCGAGCCAGTCGAGCGTCGTCGGGGCGAGCGTGGCGAGCGCGTGGTCCAGGTGGGCGTTCGTGACCGGGACGTCCGCCCCGCCCTTGCGGAGCGCCTCGTCGATCGCCTGGTCGACCGCGCGCTCGACCCAGTGCTCGAGGTCGGCGCCGCTGAAGAGCGGTGTGCGCTGCGCGAGCGCTTGCGGCGTGACGTCCGGCGCGGTCGGCGGGGCGTCGAGCTTCATCTCCAGGATCCGCTCGCGCGCGGTTGCGTCCGGCGGCGGCACGAAGACCATCCGGTCGAACCGGCCGGGCCGCTTGAGCGCGTCGTCGACGTCCCACGGCGCGTTGGTCGCGGCGAGGACGAGCAGCTGGCGGTTGTCCGAGCCGATCGCGTCGAGCTCCTGCAGCAGCTGGTCCACGAGCGGCCGCGCGCCGCCGCCGCGCTGCTTGCGCCGCGCGTACGCCAGCGCGTCGAGCTCGTCGAGGAAGAGGACGCACGGCGCCTGCGCCCGCGCCGCCTCGAACGCCGCGTGCAGGTTGCGCTCGCTCACCCCGATGTACGGGTCGAGCACGTCCTCGATGCGCACGTTGAAGAACGGCAGCCCGCACTCCCCCGCCGTCGCGCGGGCGATCAGCGTCTTGCCGCAGCCGGGCGGGCCGTAGAGGAGCACGCCGCCGCCGGCGCGCCGGCCGTACCGCTCGTACAGGTCGGGCCGCTGGAACGGCAGGACGATCGTGCGGTGGACGGCCTCCTTGACGTCCGCGAGGCCGCCGACGTCGGCGAAGGTCGCGTGGGCGTCGGGATCGAGCGCGCGCAGGCCGAGCGAGGCGGCCTCGCCGTCCTCCCGTCCGAACCGGTCGTCGTCGTCGTCCTCGTCGTCGTCCGGGTCGGGGCCCTCGCTGGCGACGCGGCGCGTGATCCCGCCGTCGGTCAGCGCGTCCTCCAGCGCGCGCTGGAGCGGCTGGACGCCCTCGCCGATGCCCCGCCGGCGCGCCGCCTCGACGCACCGCGCCGCGAGCTGGAGCCGGCCGTGCTGGAGCGCGAGCCTGCCGGTCGGCACGAGCTCGGCGTCGGGCAGCGCGCCCGCGTCGCTCAGCGCCTGCAGATGGTCGAGTGCCTCCTCGCCGAACCCCTCGCTCACCAGCGCCTCGACGAGCACCAGCCTGAGGCCGTGGTTGTCGGGCGACAGCTCGGCCGCGGCCCGCAGGCCCTCCAGCCGGTCGCTTCCCTCTCCGCGCGGGCCGTCCGCCGTCACCAGTCCTCCCGTTCCAGCCGCCGCTCGACCAGCGCCGGCACCGTCCAGCTGTACACGCAGAACACCAGCCACACGACCACGGCAACGGCCTGCGCGGTGCCGAGGCCCGCGGCGCCGAGGCCGAAGATCGTCGCGACCGCCGCGACCCACACCGGGCCGGGACCGAACCGCTGGATCGGCCACATGGGCCACATGAGCGGGTTGCCGAGCAGGCGCAGCTGCTGCGTCGTGCCGCGCAGCGACGCCGGGTCCTGCCGCACCGCCGTGCCGATCCGCTCGCGCGCGTCGCCCAGCTTGAGCTTGTCGAGGTCCAGCGCGCCGAGCATCACGTGACCCTGGTAGTCGTCGGCGTCGTGCTGCAGGAGCTCGTGGGCGAGGGCGCGCGCCTCGTCGTCGTGACCGCTCGCGTAGGCCAGGTTGAGCCGCAGGCGCAGGACCACCGTGCTGTCCGGCGCGACCTCCGCCGCCCGGTCGAGCACCGCGCCCGCCTCGTCGAGCTGCACGCCGCGCGTCAGCACGTCCGCGTACGTGGCGAGCAGGTCCGGCTCGTCCGGCTCCACGGCGAGCGCCGCGAGAATCGCGTCCTCGGCCTCGGCAAGGCGGTCGCGCTGCGCCTCGGCGACGGCGAGCAGCCGCAGGAAGTCGACGTCGTCGGGCCACCGGCCCAGTGCCTCGCGGGCGGTGTCGGCCGCGTCCTCGTGCCGGTCGAGGTCGAGCAGCGCCCAGCCGCGCACCGCCCAGACCTCGGGGTCGTCGAGGTCGAGCTGCCGCGCCGCCAGCGCGTCGAGCGCGCTCTGCGGCTGGTCGACCAGCAGGTAGTGGCGGGCCAGCTCCAGCGCGCCCGCGTCGGCCGAGCTCGTGCTCACAGCACCTCCCCCACGATGGCGTCGAGCAGGACCGTGACGAGCAGGGAGAAGAACACGACGCCGACCGTCACGGCGAAGATGCTCTCGTACACGACCGCTTCGTCGTCGTCCGGCGCGTACATCGCGCGGATCCGGTCGGCGGGCAGCAGCGATCGACGGACGGGGACGAACGCGAGCAGCCCGAACAGGCCGACGACGAGGCGGCCACCCGCATCGAGGCCGAGCAGCCGCGCGACGGTGACGCTCGCGACGAGGCAGGCGACGCAGACGGCGGCGATGCGCTGGGCGGTGCCGGCGGGCGCGCGCAGGCGCCCCGCGTCGAACAGCGCCAGGATCAGGAGCGCGAGCGGACCGCCGAGGATCGCGCCGTACACCAGCGATCCGGTCCGCCACGGCGGCCGCTCGATCGACCCCGTGTAGTCGCGCGGGCGGTGGTCGGTCAGCGTCGGGGTGAGGAGCGCGTCGCCGGTCCGTGGCACGCGCACGCTCCTCCCCGGAACGCTCGTCACCTATGCGTCAGAGGACCGGCAGGTAGCGGTCGAGCTCCCACTGCGTGACCTGCACGCGGTAGTCCTCCCACTCCTGCCGCTTGATCTCGATGAAGCGGTTGAACATGTGCTCGCCGAGCGTGCGCAGGACGATCTCCGACTCGGCCGTGATCTCGACCGCCTCGCCGAGCGTCTCGGGCAGCTGCTCGATGCCGAGCCGGCGCCGGTCGTCGGGCGACAGGTGGTAGAGGTTCTTCTCCATCGGCTCGGGCAGCTCGTAGCCCTTCTCGATCCCCTCCAGGCCGGCCTGCAGCAGCACCGCGAACGTCAGGTACGGGTTGCACGCGGGGTCCGGGCAGCGCAGCTCCATGTGCGCGGCGCGCGGGGGCACGCGCACGAGCGCGGAGCGGTTTCGTCTTGACCACGCCACGTACACGGGTGCCTCGAAGCCGGGCACGAGGCGCTTGTAGGAGTTCACCCACTGGGCGAAGATCGCGCTGAGCTCGCGCGCGTGGCGCAGCTGGCCGGCGATGAAGCCGCGCGCGACCGGGCTGAGGCCATACGCGTCGCCCTGGTCGGGGAACGCGTCGCCCTCGCCGCGGGTGAGGCTGAGCTGCGTGTGCATGCCCGAGCCGTTCTCGCCCTCGAGCGGCTTGGGCATGAACGTCGCGTGCCAGCCCTCCTTGATGGCGTACTCCTTGACCGTGATGCGGTAGGTCATCACGTCGTCGGCCATCTTCAGCGCCTCGTTGGCGGCCAGCGCGATCTCGTGCTGGCTCGGCGCGCCCTCGTGGTGGGAGGTGTTGACGGGGATCCCGAGCTGCTCGAGCGCGAGGACGGTCTCGCGGCGGACGTCGGTGCCCGCGTCGAGCGTCGTCAGGTCGAAGTAGCCGCCCTCGTCGAGCGGCTGCGTCGACTGGTTGTCGCGGAAGAGGAAGTACTCGGGCTCGACGCCCACCTTGTACTGCTCGAAGCCCATCGACGCCATCCGCTCGAGCGCGCGGCGCAGGACGTGGCGCGGGTCGCCCTCGTACGGGGTGCCCTCGGGGGTGCGGATGTCGCAGATCATCCGCGCGACGCCCTGCTCGTCGGGCCGCCACGGCAGGACGGCGAACGTGGACGGGTCGGGCATCGCGATCATGTCCGACTCCTCGACCGGGTTGAAGCCGGTGATCGAGGAGCCGTCGAACGCGATGCCGTTGGCGAGCGCCTCGTCGAGGTGCTCGCGGCCGACGCCGAACGACTTGAGCTGGCCGAGGATGTCCGTGAACCAGAAGCGGACGAAGCGGATGTTCCGCTCCTCGACGAGCGCCTTGACGTCGTCGGCGGTGCGCGGGCGATCGGGCGACATGTCGGCGGAGACTACGACGCGGCGGGGACGCCGCGTTTAGCCACGGGGAGAAGGTTCGGCGGTGCTGGTGCGACAGTCGGGCGAGGCCGCCCGGGTGCTGCTCTAGAAGCCGGTCGCGCCGGCGCTGCCAGGATCCGAGATCGCGGCGATGAGGATGAGGAGGAGGCCGAGCACGAACGCCCACATGGCGACGCGGTCCGGGCGGCGCTCGAAGCGCTCCATCGCGCTGCGCTGCGGACGGCGGCCGCTGCGCGTGGCCGCGCCGGTCTCCGCGGGGGCGGTGATGCCGTGGACGCGGTCGACCTGGCCGCGGATCTCGATCGTGCGGCGGCCGTTCTCGATCCGGTGCGCGCCCTTGGGGAGCAGCCGCGGATCGTCCTGGTCGGCCCACGCGGGCGTGGAGCTGAAGGTCTTGTCGAGCGAGCCGTCCCAGAGGTCGGCGACCTGGCGGGTCTCGGCCTCGGGCTCGGCGCGCGGGGCGGGCGCGGCGGCGCGCGTCTCCTCCGGCGCGGGCGCCGGGGCGACGGCGGGGGCCTCG
>DATMVO010000015.1:0-9834 GCA_035563115.1 Solirubrobacteraceae bacterium | reverse complement strand
CGGTCGCGGTCCCGGCCGCCGCCCTCGCGACGCGGGCCACGGTCGCCGCCGCCCCCGCCGCCGCCGGCGCCGATGCCGGCGAGCTCCTCGACGGACTTGCCGGCGATCGCCGGGTCGTCGGCGAGGCGCAGGCCGATGCGGCCGCGCTCGCGGTCGACCTCGACCACGCGCACCTTGACCTCGTCGCCCTTGTTGAAGAACTCCTCCACCGTCTCGGCGCGCTGGCCGGGGGCGATGTTGGAGATGTGCAGCAGGCCGTCGGTGCCCTTGGCCAGCTCGACGAACGCGCCGAAGGTCGTCGTCTTGACGATCTTGCCCGTGTAGTCGTCGCCGACCGCGACCTCCTTGGTCATCGACCGGATGCGCTCGGCCAGCGCCTCGCCCAGCTCACCGCTGGAGGAGTACACGTTGACCTGGCCCTCGTCGTTGACGTCGATCTGGGACTCGAACTCGTCCTGCAGGCCGCGGATGGTCTCGCCGCCCTTGCCGATGAGCAGGCCGATCTTGTCCGGGTCGATCTTGAGCGAGATGATGCGCGGCGCGTAGGCCGACATCTCCTCGCGCGGCGCGGAGATGACCTCGTTCATCTTGCCGAGGATGAAGGAGCGCGCCTCCTTCGCCTGCGTGAGCGCGTCACGCATGATCTCGAAGGTCACACCGGTGATCTTGATGTCCATCTGGAGGGCGGTGATGCCCTCCTCGGTGCCGGCGACCTTGAAGTCCATGTCGCCGAGGTGATCCTCGATGCCCGCGATGTCGGTGAGCACGACGTAGTCGTCGCCCTCCTTGATCAGGCCCATCGCGATGCCCGCGACCGGAGCCTTGATCGGCACACCGGCGTCCATCAGCGACAGGGTCGAGCCGCAGACCGACGCCATCGACGAGGAGCCGTTGGACTCGAGGATGTCCGACACGACGCGGATCGTGTACGGGAACTCCTCGGTGTTCGGGACCACCGGGATCAGCGCGCGCTCGGCGAGCGCGCCGTGGCCGATGTCACGGCGCTTCGGGCCGCGCATGAAGCCCGCCTCCCCGACGCTGAACGGCGGGAAGTTGTAGTGGTGGAAGTAGAACTTCTGCGTCTGGAGCCCGAGGGTGTCCAGCCGCATCTCCTCCTTCAGCGTGCCGAGCGCGGCGACCGACAGCGCCTGCGTCTGGCCACGCGTGAAGAGCGCCGAGCCGTGGGTGCGCGGCAGCAGGCCGGCCTCGATCGTGATGTTGCGGATCTCGGTCGTGTTGCGACCGTCCGGACGGAGCTTGCGCACGGCGATGCGCTCGCGGACCGTCTTCTTCTCGAGGTACGCGAAGGCCTTCTCGGCCTCCTTCTTCGCCCGCTCGTAGTCCGCGTGGTCGGGCTCCGGCGTGAACCGGTCGACGACCTCGGCCTCCAGCGCCTTCGTCGCGTCCTGGCGCTCGATCTTGTCGAAGATCGCCGTCGCCTCGTCGAGGCGGCCGCCGAACTCGGCGACGATCTCGCCGACGAGCGGCTCGTTGACCTGCGGCGCCTCGATCTCGACCTTCGGCTTGCCGGCCTGCTCACGCAGCTCCCACTGGAGCGCGCAGAGCTTCTTGATCTCGCCGTGCGCGATGTCGAGCGCGTCGAGGATCTCCGCCTCGGGGATCTGGTTGGCGCCCGCCTCGACCATCAGGATGGCCTCGTCGGTGCCGGCCACGACCAGATCCAGGTCGCTCTTGCCCTCGGCCAGGTCGGCCTCGGACGGGTTGACGACGAAGTTGCCCTCGATCTTGCCGATGCGCACGGCGCCGACCGGCGTCGGGAGCGGCACCTGCGAGATCATCAGCGCCGCGGAGGCGCCGTTCATCGCGAGGATGTCGTACGGGTGGACATGGTCCACCGAGAGGGGGATGCCGACGAGCTGCGTCTCGTAGCGCCAGCCCTTGGGGAACAGCGGGCGCAGCGGGCGGTCGATGAGACGCGCGGTCAGCGTCGCCTCGGTGCCGGAGCGGCCCTCACGCTTGAAGAACGAGCCGGGGATCTTGCCCGCGGCGTACATCCGCTCCTCGATGTCGACAGTCAGGGGAAGGAAGTCCGCGTCGCGGAGGTTCCCCATCGTCGCGGTGCTGAGCACCACGGTGTCGCCCTGTCGAACGACGACGGCGCCGGAGGCCTGCTTGGCCATCTTGCCGGTCTCGAACGAGATCTCAGAACCAGCGATCTCGACCGTGACGGTCTTCACGGCGTCAGACATATGAAGTTGTCCTTCCTGAGGGCCGCCCTTCGGATCGGCAGCCCAAGCTTTCGTCTTCTCTCACTTCCGAACGCTGTCGAGGATAGCGGCGGAAGGCGCTCCGGCGTGCTGGCGCCCCGCGATCCAGAGCGTCGGCGTGGTCGCCGCTCCGGCCCTCAGCGCGGCCCGGACGTCGCGCTTGACGCGCTGCTGGACGGCCTCGGAGCGGCGGTCCTCCTCGAAGCGGGCGACGTCGAGCCCGAGCGCCTCCGCGCGCGCCCACAGGTGCGGGTCGTCCTGCCGGCCCTGGTCGGCGTAGAGGCTGTCGTGCATCGGCCAGAACGCGCCCTGGAGCGCGGCCGCCTCCGCCGCCGCGGCGAGGATCGGGGCGCGCGGGTGCTTGGCCTTGAGCGCGAAGTGGCGGAAGACGGTCCTGAGGCCGGCCTCCTGCAGCCGCAGGTGGGCGACCGCGCAGTGCGGGCACGCGAAGTCCGCGTACATGATGGCCAGCGGCGCATCGGGGTCGCCGCGGACGTGGTCGTCGCCCGCGACCGGCGGGACAGGTGCGCTCGTCAGGTCCATCGTGCGTACTCCCACTGTGAAGGTTCACGTCCTCGAGCGCACGCAGGTCCTCCCCGGCACCCCGGAGGAGGTCTTCCCGTTCTTCGCCGATGCGCGCAACCTGGAGGCGATCACGCCCCCGCTGCTGCGCTTCTCCGTCGTCACGCCCGAGCCGATCGAGATGGGCGTCGGCACGTTCATCCAGTACCGGCTGGGCTTCCACCACGTCCCGGTGACGTGGCACACGTCGATCCAGGCGTGGGATCCGCCGCACCGGTTCGTCGACGTGCAGGTGCGCGGGCCGTTCGCGCTGTGGCACCACACGCACACGTTCGTCGAGGCCCCGGGCGATCCGGGCTCGACGCTGATGACCGACACGGTCCGCTACGCGATCGGCTTCGGCGTCGCCGGCGAGATCGCGCACCGCGTGATGGTGCGACGCGACCTGGAGTCGATCTTCGCGTTCAGGCAGCAGGAGCTGCCGCGGCTGCTGCCGGGCGCTCGCTGACCTGGCAGTCCGCGCACTGGCCCCAGTAGATGACCTCGGCCTCGTCGAGCACGAAGCCGGCGGGCCCGTTGACGGGCTCCATGCAGGGCGCGGAGCCGTGGGCGCAGTCGACGTCCCACATCGTCCCGCACGTGCGGCAGACGAGGTGGTGGTGGTTGTCGTCGACGCGCGCCTCGTACCGGGCGGGGCTGCCGGCAGGCTCGATGCGCCGCAGGATGCCGGCGGTCGTGAGCGCGTCGAGGACGTCGTAGACGGCCTGGGTGGAGACGGAGCCCAGCTTGGCCCGGACGGCGGCGCTGATCGCGGTCGCGTCCTGGTGGCCGCCCAGCTCGTGGACGGCGTCGAGCACCGCGACGCGCGGCCCGGTCACCCGGAGCCCGTGGTCGCGAAGGAGGTGCTCGCGCGTCCCGCTCACACCGTCAAGTCTAGGCGCGGCACGGGCGGACCGTGCGTGACGCCGGTCCGGCTTACGCCTTCGAGGCCGCCAGGCCGTCGAAGATGAGGTTGGCCCCGGGGAGGACGCCCGGGTTGTCCGCGACGTAGCTCCACTGGACGATCCCGTCGGGATCGATGATCACGATCGCCCGGTCGGAGAAGCCCGCCTTCTCGAAGTACGCGCCGAAGGCCTTCGACGTCGCGCCCTTGGGCTCGAAGTCGCTCAGCTGCGGGATCGTGATCCCCAGCTTCTCCTTGAACGCCTTCTGCGACCACATGGAGTCGCACGAGACGCCGTACAGCTTCGCGCCCTGCGCCTCGAACTCGTCGAGGACCTCCTCGTACACCTGGAACTGGTCGGTGCAGACGGGGCTGAACGCGTTGGGGTAGAAGACGAAGACCGTCGTCTGCCCCGCGATGCTCTCGTTCGTGAACTGCTCGCCGAGCTCGTCCACGAGCCGGAACGCCGGTGCGGGCGTTCCGGGCTGGATGATCTGCGTCGGGTCGGCCACGCGCGCCTTAGCGGCGGAGGCCGAGCTCCTTGATGAGCTCGCGGTAGGCCTCGAGCTCTTCCTTCTGCAGGTAGTTCAGAAGGCGGCGGCGCTTGCCGACGAGCATCAGCAGGCCGCGACGCGAGTGATGGTCCTTGCGGTGGGTGCGAAGGTGGTCGGTCAGCTCGTTGATGCGAGCGGTCAGGAGCGCGATCTGGACGCGGGTGTTGCCCGTGTCCTGCGCGTCCGTGCCCCACCGGGCGATGATCTCTTGCTTGCGGTCCTGGGTCAGCGTCATGTGCAGCCGACGAGGGTAGCAGCGTCGCGTCTGTCTACCCGCGCTGTTACAACGCGGCGATCTCGCGGGCGCGGTCCACGTCCGCCCCCATCTGCTCCACGAGCGCGTCCACGCTGTCGAAGCGCTTCTCGCCGCGCAGGCGGTCGAGGAACTCGATTCGCAGCTCCTGCCCGTACAGGTCGCCCTCGAAGTCGAGCAGGTACGCCTCGATCAGCTCGCCCCTCCCGGTGACGAACTGCGGCCGCACCCCGACGTTGACCGCGGCGGCGAACCACGCCTCGGCGTCCGGCCCCACCACGCCCGCGCGGCAGGCGTAGACGCCGTGGCCGGGCGTGACGTACCGCTGGTCCGGCACGAGGTTCGCGGTCGGGTAGCCGAGCGTGCGCCCGCGCTTGTCGCCGTGGACGACCTCGCCCCACACCTGGAACGGCTCGCCGAGCAGCTTGCCGCCCTCGGCCACGTCGCCGGCGAGGATCAGCCCGCGGATGTGGCTGGACGAGACGACCTCGCCGTTCAGCTCCTGCAGCGTCTGGACGCGCGTCTCGAACCGCGGGTCGTCGCGCAGCATCGCGCAGTCGCCCTGCGCCTTGTGGCCGAAGCGGAAGTTCTCGCCCACGCTCACGTGCGTCGCCTGGAGCTTCTCCACGACGATGTGGTCGACGAAGTCCTGCGGCGCCTGCGCGGCGAAGTCGCCGTCGAACGGGATCACGACGAGCTCCTCGACGCCCAGGCCGGCGATGAGCTGCTTCTTGCGCTCGAACGTCGTCAGCAGGCGCGGCCCGCCGTTCGGCGAGACCACCGACTGCGGGTGCGGGTCGAAGGTCAGCACGGTGTCGGCGCCGCGGATGACCTCGCGGTGCCCGAGGTGGACGCCGTCGAACGTTCCGACGGCCACGCGCCGCGGTCGCGGCTCGACATCGGGGAGGTGGATGACCTTCATGCGGACCGGAAGCCTACGAGCGCCTTGAGCGTCGTGCCCTCTCGCGGTTCCACGATGGCAACAGGTCCGTCGGGATCGCGCACGAGCATCGCCCCGTACGCCTCCCCTTCGATCAGCTGCCCGTGGCCCAGCCGGCGGCCGGTGTCGGCGTCCACGTCGAGCACCGGCATCACCTGCGCGAGCGCTTCCCCGAGCGGGATCGCGGCGTCGACGCCCTCCCCCGCGTCCTCCACGCGGAACGGCCCGATCGCGGTGCGGCGCAGCTCCTCGCAGTACGCGTCGCCCAGGTCGGCGATCAGCGAGCGGACGTAGGTGCCGGACGAGCACTCGATGTGGAACGCCGCGCGCGGCGGCTCGCGCCGCAGCTCGGCGAACGCGTGGACGGTCACGGTCCGCTCCGGGATCTCGACGTCGACGCCGTTGCGCGCGAGGTCGTACGCGCGCTTGCCGCCGATCTTGATCGCGCTGTACGCGGGCGGCGTCTGGACCACCGCGCCAGTCGGCAGCTCGAGCACACCCGGCATCGGCGTGCCGGTCTCGGTGATCTCGCCGTCGCGGTCGCCGGTGGTCGAGACCGCCCCGAACCGCGCGACGGTCTCGTACGTCTTCGGCAGCCCCATGAAGAACCGCTGCGCCCGCGTCGCGCGCCCGAGCAGGATCAGCAGCACGCCGGTCGCGAACGGGTCGAGCGTCCCCGCGTGGCCCACGCGCGGCCCGAGCTTGCGCGTCGCGGGCACGCGCTCGCGCAGCTCCCGCCGCACCCGGCCCACGATGTCGTGCGACGTGACGCCGGCGGGCTTGTCGATGATGAGGACGCCGTCCACGGCGTCCGAGACTACGGCGGCCCGCGGCCTACAGCTGCGCGGCGACTTCGGCGCGCAGGAAGGCGACGAGCTCGGGCTCGGTCAGCGAGGTCGTGAAGCCGGCGGCCATCCGGTGCCCGCCGCCGCCGCCCGCGCGCGCGATCGCGCTCACGTCGATCGACTCGTCCGCGGCCCGCAGCGACACCTTCGCGCGGCCGGCCTTGGCCGGGTCGGTCAGCTCCTTGACGAGCGCCGCGACCTTCGTCCCCGCGACGGCGCGCAGGTGGTCGACGATCCCCTCGGAGTAGCTCTCCTCCGACCCGGTCTCCTGGTAGTCGGAGACCCGGATCCGCGCGAGCGTCAGGCCCTCCGAGTCGTACCGCTCGACCCGGTCGAGCGCCCGCGCCATCAGCTTGATCTTGGCGAACGGCACGCCCTCGTAGAGCCGCCGGTAGATCGAATGCACGTCGACGCCGGCCGCGATCAGCTCCGCCGCCATGACGTGCGCGCGCGTGCCGGTGTTCTCGTACATGAACTTGCCGGTGTCGGTGACCAGGCCGACGTAGAGCGCGTCCGCGATCTCCGCCGTCGCCTCGACGCCCAGCCCGCGCATGAGGTCCCACACGATCTCCGCCGTGCACGACGCCGCGTCGACGACGTGGTCGATCTCGCCGAACCGCGTGTTGTCGTGGTGGTGGTCGACGTTGACGATGCGCAGCGGCGCGCCGTGGTCGAGCACCGCCGGGTTGCGGTCGATGTTCCCGCAGTCGAGGAAGACGACGAGCCGGTCGGCGACGTCCTCGGGCGGCGCCGTGACGGCCCCGTCGAGGTCGAAGAAGCGGTACTCGTACGGCAGCGGGTACTCGTCCGGCGCGATGAACATCAGCGAGTCCTTGCCGAGCTGCTGCAGCACCCCGTGCATCGCCACGAGCGAGCCGAGCGCGTCCCCGTCGGGGTTCTCGTGCGTGACGAGGAGCAGCTTGTCGGCCGCGCGCAACGCCGCGAGCGTCTGCTCCCGCGTCGTGGCGAACGTCTCAGTGGTCATCGAGCAGCTGCTCCATCCGCATGGCACGGTCCGTCGTGTCGTCGTAGTGGAAGGCGAGCGTCGGCGTGCGCTTCATGCGCAACAGGCTGCCGACACGTCGTTGGAGGACGCCATGCGCCGACCGAAGACCCGCCAGCGTCTCCTCGCGCTGCCGCTCGTCGCCCAGCACGGTGACGTACACGCGCGCATGGCGCAAGTCCGCCGACGTGCGGACGTCCGTGACGGTGACGAACCCGATGCGCGGGTCCTTCAGCTCCTGCGCGCCCAGCACGTCGCTGAGCACCTCGCGGATCGCTTCGTCGATCCGCCGCATGCGGTCGCCGCTCACAGCACCTCCTCGAACGAGACCACCGTGCGCTCGACGCGGTAGTTCTCGGGTACGCGGCTGTCGAGGAACCGCTCTACCCGATCGGCCGCCTCGTGCACCGCCGACGGGCTGCCGCCGACGACGGCGGCAGCGAGCGTCGAGCGCTGCCAGAGGTCGTGATGATCGACCTCCGAGACGGCCACGCCCAGACGCCCGCGGAGCTGCTCCTTGACGGACTTCAGATCCTTGCGCTTGCCCTTGAGCGATCCGGCCTCGGGGAAGTGCAGGTGGATCAAGAGAAGCCCCGCGAAGCCTGGCACCGGTGGGCGTGTCTGGTCGTGGCCTGGTCCTGCCTACGCGAGCTCGCGCTCGACGAGCCGCGTCTCGTAGACCTCCATGACGTCGCCCTCGCGGACGTCCTGGTAGTTCTCGAGCACGATGCCGCACTCGAAGCCCGTGAGGACCTCGCGCACGTCCTCGTTGATGCGGCGCAGCGAGCCGATCTTGCCGTCGTGGACGACGGTGCCGTCGCGGACGAGGCGGATCTTCGCCCCGCGCGTGACCTTGCCGTCGCGGACGTACGAGCCGGCGATCGTGCCGATGCGGGACGCGCGGAACGTCTGACGCACCTCGACCTCGCCGATCGTCTCCTCGACCTCCTCCGGCGCGAGCAGGCCCTGCATGGCAGCGCGCAGCTCGTCGAGCGCCTTGTAGATGACCGAGTAGGTCCGGATCTCGACGCCCTCGCGGTCCGCCACCTGGCGCGCGTCCCCGACCGGGCGGACGTTGAAGCCGATGACGATCGCCTCGGACGCGGCGGCGAGCATGATGTCCGACTCGTTGATGCCGCCGACCGCGTTGTGGAGGACGTTGACCTTGACCTCGTCCTGCGGCAGCTTGGCGATCTCGTCCTCGAGCGCCTCGGCGGAGCCCGCGACGTCGGCCTTGAGCACCAGGTTGAGCTCGGCGGTCTCGCCCTCCTTCGCGCGCTTGAAGATGTCGTCGAGCGACACCTTCCGGCCGGACCGGCGGGCGAGGCCCTCGGTCTTCAGCCGCTGCGCGCGCTCGGCGGCCGCGGTGCGGGCCGTGCGCTCGTTCTCGACGACGCGGAACGGCTCGCCGGCGTCCGGGACGCCGTCGAAGCCCAGCACCTCGGCGGGTTCGCCGGGGATGACCTGCTTGATCCGCTTGCCGGTGTAGTCCTGCAGCGCGCGGATCTTGCCCCAGTTCGCGCCGGAGACCAGCGCGTCGCCGACCTTCAGCGTGCCGCGCTGCACGAGCAGCGTGACGACCGGGCCGCGGCCCGGGTCGAGCTTGGACTCGATGACCACGCCGGACGCGTCCGTGTTCGGGTTGGCCTTCAGGTCCTCGACCTCGGCCATGACCGTGATCGTCTCGAGCAGGTCCTCGAGGCCCGTGCGCGCCTTCGCGGAGACGTCGACGAACTCGGTGTCGCCGCCCCACTCGACCGGCTGGAGGCCCAGCTGGGTCATCTCGGTGCGCACGCGCGTCGGGTCCGCGCCCTCGCGGTCGATCTTGTTGACTGCGACGAGCATCGGGACGTCGGCCGCCTTGGCGTGGTCGATCGCCTCGCGGGTCTGCGGGCGCACGCCGTCGTCGGCGGCGACCACGATGATCGCGATGTCGGTCACGCGGGCGCCGCGGGCACGCATGGCGGTGAACGCCTGGTGGCCCGGGGTGTCCAGGAAGGTGACGGCGTGCTCGGTCCCGTCCTCGCCCGGCACGTGCACCTGGTAGGCGCCGATGTGCTGGGTGATGCCGCCGGCCTCGCCGGCCGCGACCTCCGTCGAGCGGATCGCGTCGAGCAGCGACGTCTTGCCGTGGTCGACGTGGCCCATGATCGTGACGACCGGGGCGCGCTCGACGAGATCCTCGTCGGCGTCCTCGAACGCGACCTCGGCGTCGTCCTCGTCGGACGCGCTGACGATCTCGATCTTCTTGTCGAACTCGTCGGCGAGCAGCTGGATGGCCTCGTCGCTCAGCGTCTGCGTGAGCGTCGCCATCTCGCCCAGGCCCATCAGCTTCTTGATGATGTCCGGGACCGCCACGCCGAGGTACTCCGAGACGTCCTTGACGGTCGAGCCGGAGTTGATCTTGACGAGGTCGGTGCGCTGCTGCGCGGAGCGGTCGATCGCGGGAAGCGTCTCGGCCTCGAAGTCGCGCCGGCGCCGGCGACCGCCGCCACCGCCGCGACGCGGGCCGCGCTGCGGGAACGGGCCGCGACCGCCGCCGGGAC
>DATMVO010000014.1:0-2395 GCA_035563115.1 Solirubrobacteraceae bacterium | reverse complement strand
ATGATGGCGGCAGGCGGGCCCGCACCCGCGCGAGGGCGCGTGCGGCACGCTCACCGCCCGGCTGGACCGGGGCTTCCCGTTCCGCCCCGTCCCCGCGGGCACCTGGCACGTCGCGTTCAACACGTCGCCGGACGACCCGGGCGCGCAGGGCACCATCATGCAGCGGGCGGCGCGCGTGCGCGAGCGGATCCCGTAGGGGGATCCCTAGGGACCATTCCCGATGGTGGGAACGGGGCCCGCGCCCGATCCTTGACCCATGTCCGCGAACCTCCCTCCCGAAGACCCCGAGCGCCCCGTCGACGACACGTCCGAGACGCGGCGGATGGACGCGGACCCCGCACCGGCCGCTCCCGCCGGTCCCGTGCGCCGCTTCCTGCGCAGCCGCGCCGACCGCGTGCTGGCGGGCGTCTCCGGCGGCCTGGGCCGCTACGTGGGCGTCGACCCGATCGTCATCCGGATCGCCTTCGTCGCCCTCACCCTCTTCGGCGGCGCCGGCGCGCTGCTCTACCTCGCGATGGCGCTCCTCGTCCCGGTCGACGACGAGGTGCCCGGCGGCGCCGGCCCCGCGAAGGCGACGCAGCAGAACCGCGGCCTGGTCGTGCTCGGCGTGATCGTCCTCGTGGTCGTCGTCGGCCCGATCCTCTTCATCCCCGCGCTCTTCGCCGGCGGTGTCGTCGTGCCGATCGCGGCGCTGATCCTCATCGGCCTCGGCGTCGCCTGGCTCGTCACCGGCCGGCGGCCCGAGCGCAACGCGACCGCGCTGACCAAGGCGACGCTCCTCGGCCTCGGCTTCCTGGCGCTGCTCTCCGTGCTCGCCGTCGCGGGCTTCTGGGGCGCCGGCCTGGGCGGCGAGACGCTCGTCGCCGTCGTCGTGATCCTCTGCGGCGTCGCGCTGCTCGCCGGCGCGTTCGTCAAGCCGGTCCGCTGGCTGATCCTCCCGGCGCTGGCGCTCGCGATCCCCGCCTCGTTCGCGTCCGCGGCGGGCGTCGACCTCGACGGCGGCTACGGCGAGAAGACCTACCGTCCCGCCACCATCGACCAGATCGCCGACCGGTACGAGCTCGGCGCCGGCCAGCTCGTCGTCGACCTGCGCGGCGTCGACTTCCCGGCGGGCGAGCACACGCTGAACGTGCAGGTCGGCATGGGTGAGGCGGTCGTCCTCGTCCCGAAGGAGGTCTGCGTGTCGACGAACGGCGACGCGGGGATCGGCGCGGTCTCCTCGTTCGACCAGGAGGTCGGCGGGGTCGACGTGGACTTCGTCGACGACCGCACGCCGAAGGCCGCCGCGCCGCACCTGACGATCGACGCCGAGACGGGGATCGGCCACATCGAGGTCCGCAACACCGCCCCGGTGATCCGCTTCGACGAGCACGGCCCGCGGGTCGACGAGGACGGCATCACCTGGAACTCGTACGACGTCGACCGCGGGAGGAACACCGCCTGTGCGCGGTAGCCCCGACCTGCCGTCGCTGGTCGCCGGCGCCGTCATCGTCGCGTTCGGCGGGGTCCTCCTCGCCGACGCGGCCGGCGTCGTCACCCTGACCTTCGAGATCCTCGCCCCCGTCGCGTGCTTCGCGGTGGGGGCGATCCTGCTCGTCCTCGGCCTCGCGCGTCCCCGATGAAGCCCCGGCTGCGCCGCAACATGGACGACGTCTGGATCGCCGGCGTCTGCTCGGGCTTCGCCCGGCGGATCGGCGTCGAGGCCGCGTGGATCCGGCTCCTGATGATCGTCTTCGTCCTCTTCGGCGGCTTCGGGATCCCCGTCTACGCGCTGGGCTGGGTGCTCATCGCGCCGGACGCCGAGTCGGGCCACCGCCGCCTGCCGCGCACCGGGCGCGGCGCGGTGGAGGTCGCGGTCGGCGCGAGCCTGCTCGTCCTCGCCGCGCTGCTCACCCTCCGCGCGACCGGCCTGTGGGTCGCCGACGTCCTGACCTGGCCGATGGTGCTGCTCGTCGGCGGTGCCGCGCTGATCTGGCGCACGTCGCAGACCAGCCCGCCGCCGCCGTCGGTCGACGCGCCGAAGACCACGCCGCGGGCCCAGCCGGTCTCGCCCGAGCGCGTCGCCGAGGTGCAGCGCGAGCGCGCCGGGTGGGCCGCCGCCGTCCTCTCCCGCACCGGCCTGGGCATCGCCCTGGTCGTCGCCGCCGCGTTCGTCTTCATCCGCGGCACCGGCGCGATCGCGCAGGCGTGGGACGCGCTGCTCGTCATCTTCGTCGTGCTGCTGATCGCGGGCGTCATCTTCGCCCCGTGGCTCGTGCGGCTCGTCCGGTCGCTGGGGGAGGAGCGCAGCGAGCGGATCCGCTCCCAGGAGCGCGCCGAGGTCGCCGCCCACCTGCACGACTCCGTCCTCCAAACGCTGGCGCTGATCCAGAAGCGCTCGTCCGACCCCGCGCAG
>DATMVO010000013.1:0-6341 GCA_035563115.1 Solirubrobacteraceae bacterium | reverse complement strand
CGCCTCGATGAGCTGGGTGGCGGCCGTGTGGCGGAGCATGTGGGGCGTGACGCGCGCGGTCAGGCCGCTGTCGCGGGCGGCCTTGGCGACGCGGCCGCGCATGGCTGCCGGCGTGAGCGGGGCGAGGTCGCGGTTGAGGAGGAGGTGGTCGTGGCTCAGCTCGAGGCGCGCGCGGTGCTCGACGTACGCGGCCACGAGCGCGACGAGCCAGTCATCGGGCAGGAACACCTGCCGCTCCCGTCGCCCCTTGCCCAGGATGCGCACGCGGCGGTCGGCCAGCTCGACGTCTTCGCACCGCATCCCGACCGCCTCGTGGACGCGCACGCCGGTCGCGACCATGAGCGCGACCCCGAGGAGCGTCGTCGTCTCGTGGGGCCGGCGCGCGACGGCCGCGACGGTCGGGGTCGTCCCCAGACCAGCTGTGCGGCGGAGGCCGCGCAGGAGCCGCGACAGGTCGTGGGTGGCGATGACCCGCGGGAGCTTGCGCGCGCGGCCGGCCGCGACGGTCGTGTCGGCGAACGGGTCCGCGTCGAGCAGTCGGCGACGCACGAGCCAGCGGCAGAAGCCGCGCACGCCGGACGCCCGGCGGCGCAACGAGGTCGCGGCGAGCCCGGTCGCATGCTGCGCCTCGATGAACCCGACGAGCCGCTCGCGATCGAGCTCCGCGACGGTCGTCGTCGGACCGAGATGTCGCTCGAGCGCTTGGACGTCACCGTCGTACGCGCGGAGCGTGTGCGGCGACAGGTCGCGCGTGACGCGCAGCCAACGCACGTACTCGAGGCGCGCGTGCGCGATGGTCGTCCGGGGCCCGATCACGCGCGAGGTGATCGGCCGGCGAAGGTCCGGGACGAGCGACGCAAGCGCACATCCCGGGACCTTTCAGCGGCTGTCGGGCGCTCGAACTACGCGACCGTGTAGGCGGACTCGTCGAACTTCGCCGTCCGCTGGCGGAACTTCCACGTCCAGTCGGGCCAGAGGGTGGCGTTGCGGCCGGTGTCGTCGAGGTACCAGGAGGCGCAGCCGGTGTTCCAGACGGTGCCGTCGAGCTGCTTGGAGAGCTCGGCGTTGTACCGCTCTTCCACCTCGCGGCGGACCTCGAGGCGGCGGGCGCCGTTGGAGCGCAGGGCGCGGATCGCACCGAGGACGTAGGCGATCTGCGACTCGATCATGTAGACCATCGACGAGTGGCCGAGGCCGGTGTTCGGGCCGAGGAGGAAGAAGAGGTTGGGGAACCCGGGGATCGCGGTGCCGAGGTACGCGCGCGGCGACCCCTTCCACGCCTCGTTGAGCGACTCGCCCGCGGCGTTGCGGATGAAGTTCGCGGCCGGCATCTCCGTCACCTGGAAGCCGGTTCCGAAGATGATCGCGTCGACCTCGTGCTCGACCCCGTCGCGGTCCACCACGCCCCGCCGCGTGAAGCGCGACACGCCGCCGGTGTGCAACTCCACGTTGGGCTGCGCCAAAGCCGGATACCACTTGTTCGACGGCAGGATCCGCTTGCAGCCGATGGTGTAGTCCGGGGTCACCTTTTGGCGCAGCTCCGGGTCCGTGATCGCCTTCTCGCGGTGCCGCTTGGCGAGCCCCTCGACGGCCTTCATGATCCGCGGCTCCTTCACGAAGCCCAGGACCGCCGTCTCGCGCCCCGTGTAGATCCCGCCGCGCACGACCCGCTGGAGCGCCGGCACGCGCTTGTAGAGCTGGCGCTCGAACCGCGTGGTCGGCCGCGTGGTGTGCGGGAAGATCCACGGCGGCGTGCGCTGGAAGACGTGGAGCTCGGACACGTCCGGCTGGATCGACGGGACGAGCTGGATCGACGACGCGCCCGTCCCGACGACCGCGACGCGCTTGCCCTTCAGGTCGTAGTCGTGGTTCCACCGCGCCGAGTGCCACGCCTCACCCTCGAACTCGTCCAGGCCCGGGACGTCCGGCAGCTTCGGGTCCGCCAGCGGCCCCGCCGCGGCGACGAGCACCTTCGCCCGCACCTCCTCGCCGGACGTCGAGATCACCCACTCGCACGCCTCGTCGTCCCACTGCGCGCCGGTCACGGTCGTGTTCAGCCGGATGTGCGGCCGCACCCCGAACTCGGTCGCGACCCGCTTGAGGTACGCGCCGATCTCGGGCTGGCGCGAGTAGGTCTGGGTCCATTCCGGGTTGGGCGCGAAGGAGAACGAGTACAGGTGCGAGGGCACGTCGCACGCGCAGCCGGGATACGTGTTGAAGTGCCACGTCCCGCCCACGTCGTCGCCGCGCTCGAGCACGACGAAGTCGTCGCGCCCCTCCTGCTTGAGCCGGATCGCGGTCCCCAAGCCGGAGAACCCGCTCCCGATGATGGCCACCTCGTGCTGCTCCGCCAACCTGACCCCTCCGAAGACGTCCACGTACGCTCGCGTTCCTGCTCGAAGCGCGCAACTTACACACGTGTAACATCGCGTGCGTCGATGGCCGACCCGCCCCACGCCGATCTTCCCGTGCGCGTGCAGCCGCGCGCGAAGCGGAACGAGGTGGTGGGCGAGCGCGCCGGCGCGGTCGTGATCCGCCTCACCGCGCCGCCGGTCCACGGGAAGGCGAACGCGGCCCTCTGCGCGTACGTCGCCAAGCGCGCGGGTGTGCCGAAGACGGCGGTCAGCGTGGTGCGCGGGCAGACGTCGCGGGACAAGGTGCTGCGGATCGCGGGTGCGACGGAGGAGCAGGTCCGGGTCGCGCTCGGGCTCGCATCACCATGATGAGCTCAACGCCGAGAGAGTCGGATGCACGCGGTAGGTTCCCGCCGTGGCTGACTGGGTCCTCAACTTCACCAAGAGCGGTGTGAAGGTCAAGAAGCAGCTTTCGGCGCAGGCGCGCGAGCTGCTCGACGCGGGGCTATGGGGCCTGCCCTCAACGGCCCAGGCACGCGATCGTATTGCACCAGGCGACAGAGTTCTGGTCTACGTCGGAGCGCCCGAGCGGGTGCTCATCGGCGAGGCGGTGGTGAACTCGTCATGGCACCCGTGGGAAGCGCACGAGGCGGCGCAATACCCAGGCACGTTCGAGTCCGGGATCAGGCTCGTGAGCTGCGTCGTGTGGAACAAACCGATCGCACTCGACATGGTCTGGCCCGACACCGAGGGCGCGAAGACGAACCCGAAGCCTCGCTGGTACGGCGCCGCGGTACGCCTCTCGTCGAACGACTTCGCGGCCATTCGCGCTGTCGGGCACGAGGGCAAGGCGCCACCCGTCGCGTCGGCGAATCCCACGCTCGTCAGCCCAGGCGGCGCCCCGACGCCTTCCAGCGGCCCGCTAAGCGACAGCGATGCCCTGTTCGCAGCAGCTGAGCGTCTACGGAAGTTCCTCGCTGATCCGAAACCGATCAACGAGACAAGTACGCGGGCTTTCTTCCTCGACCGCGTCTTCGACGCCCTCGGGTACGACGATTTCGGCGACATCGATCACGGTGCGGCGGTGCAGTCGGGTGACTTCCCCGACTACGTCCTCCGCTCGAACGGCCAAGCGGTTATCGCGGTCGAGGCGAAACGACTCGGTCATGCGCTCGGTCCCAAAGAGGCCAGTCAGCTCGTGAAGTACTGCTCGGTTCTGGGCGTGCGGTGGGGCCTGCTCACCGACGGCCGACATCTCAGGGTCTACGACGCACCGATTACTGGGGTCCCACCGGAGGACCGCCTCGTGCTGACGATCGACCTCGCCGATTGGGTGGACCGCGAGGACTTCGATTTGAGGCGTTGGCCCGAAGCCGCGATGCTCACGAAAGCAGCGATGGCGAACGGCGAGGCCATCGAACGGTACGCGGCGCGTGAGCTGATTCGAACCATTCTCTCGGATCCTTCTTCAATGAGCATCAAGGCACTGCGCGCGGACTTGGAACAGCGGAAGGTCGTACTGGACCAGGCAACGATCGTCTCGCTCGTCGATGAGCTGTTCGCTTGAGTGCGTGGCGGTGTTGAGCTGCCGGTTCGCGCTCGCGCGGGCTCGCGAACGGGGAGACTTGAGCTCATGCCCAAGACGACGCTCGACGCGCCGGAGGTCCGCGCGCTCCTCGACCAGCCGAACTACGCGACGGTCTCGACGTTCAGCGACGACGGGACGATCCTCACCGCCGTGATCTGGTTCGGCGTGGAGGACGGCAAGCTGCTGCTCAACAGCGCCAAGGGGCGCAAGTGGCCGCGCAACCTGGATCGGGATCCGCGGACGACCGTGGCGATCATCAACGGCGAGAACCCGTACGAGTACGTCGAGGTCCGCGGGCGCGTGGTGCACACGACGGACGAGGGCGCGGGCGACCTCATCGACGCGCTCTCACGCAAGTACACGGGCGCGGACTACGCGGCGAGCACCGACGACCGCATCACGTACGTCGTCGAGCCCGAGCTCGTCCGGCACCGCCCCGCGCACTGAGTCGAGCGGGGCGCGGCGAACGGGGTCCGGCGTCTAGCCGTTCTGCGAGGCGAGCGTGCCGTAGACGTGGCAGAGGAGATCGGTGAGCAGCTCGTCGCGCTCGTCCTGCGACGAGTCGACGATCTCCTCGATCGCCTCGGAGACGGTCTTGGCATCCGGGGTGGTGTTCTTCGGCTCCATGGCCACAGTGTCGGATGTCCGTGGGCGCCCTTGAGTGATCAAGGACGGAACTCCGCCAAGGCGTCCAGAAGCGGGCGCGCCCCCACCATCACGCCCCACGGAAGGCCGTCCGAAGGCGCCAGCTCGCGGGTGTCGAGGCCGGCGCGCGCGCAGATCAGCACGCCCGCGGCGACGTCCCACAGCTGAACGTTGCGCTCGTAGTACGCGTCGTACCGGCCGGCCGCGACCCACGCGAGGTCCTGCGCGGCGCTGCCCATCCGGCGGATGTCGCGGACGCGGGGGATCACCTGCGCGACGACCTCGGCCTGCCGCTCGCGCAGCGCGCTGTCGTAGGCGAAGCCGGTGGCGACGAGGGCGTGGGGAAGCTCGCGCGCCTCAGCGGAGGCCTGGAGCACCTCGCCGTTCAGCAGAGCCGGCCCGTCGAGCGTGGCGGCGAACAGCTCCTCCCGCATCGGGTCGTAGACGACGCCCGCGAGCGTCCCGCGCTCGTCCTCGCACGCGACCGACACGCACCACTGCGGGATGCGGAAGAGGAAGTTGATCGTGCCGTCGAGCGGGTCGACGATCCACCGCACACGGCCGGGCTCGACGGCCTGGTCGCCGCCGCCCTCCTCGGCGAGGATCGCGTCGTCCGGGCGGCGCTCGGCGATGATCTCGCGCGCGGCGGCCTCGGCGGCAAGGTCGGCGGCGGAGGCGAGGTCGGTCGCGGTGGACTTGCTGTGGATCTCCGACTCGGCGCCGGCGAGGAACCGCTCGCGCAGCAGCGTGCCGCAGGTGCGGGCGATCTCCTCGGCGATCGGGAGGAGCTCGGCAGGCGTCACGCGAGCGCTCATGCGACGAACCCGGCCGGGACGGCGTCGGCCCACGGCCGCGCGCGCTCGAGCTGTCCGGCGAGGGAGAGGAGCGTCTCCTCGGCGTGCGGCCTGCCGGCGAGCTGGGCGCTGAGCGGCACGCCACCCGCGCTGAAGCCGGCGGGGAGCGCGAGGGCCGGGTTGCCGACGTGGTTCCACACCGGGCTGAACGGCATGTACCGCGTGACGCCGAGGAGGGTCTTGACCGCGCTCGCCCCAGTCCACGTGCCGACCTGCGGCGGGAGCGTCGCCAGCGCCGGCTGGAGGACGACGTCGACGTCGTCGAAGATCGCGTTGATCCGCGCGGTGTCGGCCGGCACCTGCGCCATCGCGCGGGCCAAGCCCTTCTCCCCCACCCGGCGGCCGAGGAACGCGACCTGCCGCGTGCGCGGCTCCAGGCGCTCGGGGTGCGGGAGGAGCGCCGCGTCCTGCGCGCACCCCATGAGGAAGCGGGCGCTGAACGCGAGGCCGACCGTGGGGCCGTAGTCCGGGTCGCGCTCGACGACCTCGTGGCCGAGCGAGCGGAGCAGCTCCGCGACGCCCTCGGTCGCGCGGCGGACCTCCGGATCGACCTTGGCGACGATCCCGGGCGGGACCTTGAAGGAGAGCGCGATCCGCAGCTTCGTCTCCGGGTCGCGCTCGGCGGCGGCGCGCCACGGCAGACCGGTGACCGCCTCGTAGAGGGTCGCGCTGTCGACGGTCGTGCGGGTGAGGAAGCCGAGCGTCGAGAGCCCGTTCCACGCGTTCGCCTTCGGCGCGTAGGAGATCCGGTCGTGCGCGGGCTTGAGGCCGACGAGCCCGGCCGTCGCGGCGGGGATGCGGATCGAGCCGCCGCCGTCCGAGCCGGTGGCGAGCGGCACGAGGCCGGCCGCCACCGCCGCGCCCGAGCCCCCGCTCGACCCTCCGGGCGTGCGCTGGGGG
>DATMVO010000012.1:0-4176 GCA_035563115.1 Solirubrobacteraceae bacterium | reverse complement strand
CGCTCCCCGTCCCGGCTCCACACCCGGCGCCTGTCGCCGCAACCGCGCCTCCGCGCACCACGCCGCTCGCCGCCTGGCTCGGCCTCGCGCTCCTCCTCACTGCCGCCCCCACCGGCGCCCTCGTCCACCACCGCCGCCGGCGACGGATCGCCGCGGTCGCTCAGGAAGTGCCGACATGAAGGTTCGAGAGATGATCCGTATAGTCAAGGCCGATGGGTGGGTGCACGTCCGGACGACGGGCAGCCACCGTCACTTCCACCATGAGACGAAGCCGGGCACGGTCAGCATCCCGGGACATCCACGCGACGAGTTGCACCCGAAGACCTACGCGACCATCCTTCGTCAGGCTGGCCTCAGGAGGAACCCATGACTCAGCTTCCCCGACCCGAGGACTTCCTCGTCATCATCGAGGGCGACGGCTCCACGAACTACAGCGCCTGGGCGCCCGACCTGCTCGGTTGCGTCTCGGTCGGTGACACCGTCGAGGCGTGCGAGCAGAACATGCGCGAGGCGATCGGCGGTCACCTCGAGGTCATGCGCGACTACGGGGACCCGATCCCGGTGCCGACCCGCCCGGGCGGCATGCAGCTCGGCGACCCGGACGGGGAGTTCGACTTCCTGTTCGACGACGACGCGCACGCGGCCTGAGCGGGCTCGAACCCGGCGTGGGGCCTCGATAGCCTCGAAGGCCCATGGCCTTCTACGTCACGACGCCGATCTTCTACGTCAACGCCGCGCCCCATCTGGGCCATGCGTACACGACGATCGCGGCGGACGTCGTCGCGCGCCACCACCGGCAGCGCGGCGAGGAGGTCTTCTTCCTCACGGGCACCGACGAGCACGGCGAGCCGGTCGCGCTGGCGGCCGAGGCGCAGGGCCTGAGCCCGCGCGAGCTGGCCGATCGCAACGCCGAGCGGTTCAAGGCGCTGCTGCCCCAGCTGCACGCCTCGAACGACTTCTTCATCCGCACGAGCGACCCCGAGCACGTCGCGAAGGTGCAGGAGATCCTCCAGCGCGTCCACGACAACGGGCACGTCTACAAGGGGATGTACGAGGGCTGGTACTGCCCCCGCTGCGCGGACTTCAAGAACGAGACCGAGCAGGGCCCCGGCCACACGTGCGCGATCCACGAGATCCCGCTCACGCGCGAGCAGGAGGAGAACTGGTTCTTCCGGCTCTCCGCGTTCCAGGAGCAGCTCGAGCGGCTCCTCGACGACCCCGACTTCGTCCAGCCCGCCGCCCGCCGCCGCGAGGCGCGCGCGTTCGTCGCGCAGGGCCTGCAGGACGTCAGCCTCACGCGCGGCAAGCTCACCTGGGGCGTCCAGGTGCCGTGGGACCCGAGCCACGTCTTCTACGTCTGGTTCGACGCGCTCCTCAACTACGTCACCGCGCTCTCGTACGCCAAGCCCGGCGAGGACCTGACCGACACGTTCTGGGGCGCGCCGACGACGCACCTGATCGGCAAGGACATCCTCAAGTTCCACACGATCTACTGGCCGGCGCTCCTGCTCGCCGCCGGGCTCGACCTGCCGCACCGCGTCTTCATCCACGGCTTCCTGCTCGGCGGCGACGGGCGCAAGATGTCCAAGTCGCTGGGGAACGTGCTCGACCCGTTCGCGGTCATCGACGAGTACGGCGTCGACGCGCTGCGCTTCTACCTCATGCGCGCGGTGTCGTTCGGCGAGGACGGCCCGGTCTCGATGGACGGCGTCCACCAGCGCTACAGCGCCGAGCTGGCGAACGACCTGGGCAACCTCGCCTCCCGCTCGATCAAGATGGTCCTCAAGTACCGCGACGGGCACGTGCCGGACGTCGACCTCGATCCGGCGCTGGCGGCGGACTTCGCGGGCCTGTGCGAGAAGACCGGCACGTCGCTCAGCACGTTCAACGTGAGCGAGGGGCTCGACGCGATCTGGGCGCTCGTCCGCCGGCTCAACCTCTACGTGCAGGACACGCAGCCGTGGCAGCTCGCCAAGGACGAGGCGAACGCCGCTGAGCTCGACCGGGCGCTCGCGTCGCTGATCGAGGGGCTGCGGACGGTCTCGACGCTGCTGTGGGCGTGGCTGCCGGCGAAGATGGACTCGCTGCTCGGCACGCTCGGCGTCGAGGACCGCACGGCGCGCGAGTTCGGCGAGGGTGCGCGCGTCCGGCAGGTCGGCGACCTCGACCCGCTGTTCCCGCGGATCGAGCGCGCCGAGGCGGCGTGATCGACTCGCACACCCACCTCTCGTCCTGCAAGCCCGACGACGCCGAGCTGGTCGCGGCGGCGGTCGAGGCCGGCGTCACGAAGATCGTGACGGTCGGGTGCGACGCCGACTCGCGGCGCGCGGCGATCCAGGCGGCCGAGCGGTTCCCGGAGGTCTACGCGGCGATCGGCCACCACCCGAACGACGCGACCGGCTTCGACGACGCCGACCTCGCCGACGTCGCGGCGCTCGCCGCCCACCCGCGGTGCGTCGCGATCGGCGAGACCGGCCTGGACTTCTTCCGCGACTACGCGCCGGCGCAGGACCAGCAGCGCGCGTTCGAGGCGCAGATCGAGCTGGCGCGCGCGACGGACAAGCCGCTCGTCATCCACACGCGCGCCGCGGACGACGCGACGATCGACACGCTCACGCGCAAGGCCGCGGACGTCACCGTGATCCTCCACTGCTTCTCGATGGTCTCCCGCCTGGACGAGTGCATCGAAAGCGGCTGGTGGTTCTCGTTCGCCGGGAACGTCACGTACAAGAGCGCGCAGGATCTGGCGGAGGCGGCCGAGCGCGTCCCGGAGGACCGGCTGCTCGTCGAGACCGACGCGCCGTACCTGACGCCGCAGGTCGTGCGCAAGGAGCGCAACCAGCCCGCGTTCGTCGCCCACACCGCGCGCTTCGTCGCCGAGCGTCGCGGCGTGTCGTACGAGGACCTCGACGCGCAGGTGGAGCGCAATGCCGCAGCCCTCTTCGGCTGGAGCTGACGACCTCCCGGCGCAGCCGACGCTGCGCCGGATGAAGGCGTTCGGCATCCGACCCAAGCGCGACCTCGGCCAGAATTTCCTCATCGACTCGAACATCCTCGGGGTGATCGAGCGGGCCGCGGAGCTGGGGCCCGAGGACGTCTGCCTGGAGATCGGCGGCGGCGTCGGCGTCCTTTCCGAGCACCTGGCCGAGCGGTGCGCGCACGTGCACGTCTCAGAGCTCGACCGCTCGCTGGAGCCGGCCCTCCGCGACGCGCTCGACCCGTTCGGCCCGGAGAAGGCGACGCTCCACTTCGGCGACGCGCTCCAGCTCGACCTGGCCGCGCTCGACCCGGCGCCGACGAAGGTCGTCGCGAACCTCCCCTACGGGATCGCCGCCACCGCGATCCTCAAGACCGTCGAGGAGCTGCCCGGCGTCACCCGCTGGGTCGCGATGGTGCAGAAGGAGGTGGGCGTGCGGTTCGCGGCCGACCCCGGCTCGGCGGCCTACGGCGTTCCGTCCGTCCTCGCGCAGCTCGCGTGCGAGGTCCGTGTCGTCCGCGGCGTCGCGCGCACCGTCTTCCACCCGGTGCCGAACGTCGACAGCGTCCTCGTCGGCCTCACGCGCAGGCCGGGCGTCCCGCCGCCGGACAAGTTCACCCGCGGCGTCGTCCAGGGCGCGTTCGGCCACCGGCGCAAGGCCCTCGCACGAGCCCTGCAGATCAGCGGCCGCGGCTTCGATCGCGACGCGGTCCGCGCCGCGCTCGACACGCTCGGGCTCCCGCAGGACGTCCGCGCCGAGCGGCTCACGCCGGACCAGTTCCGCGCGCTGGCCGATGCCCTACGGGCCATCCCGGATGGCGCCTGACCCGCGCGACCGCCAGGCTCCAGCGCCGATGGAGCCGATCACCGAGCGCGCCCCCGCGAAGATCAACCTCACGCTCGCCCTCGGGCCGACCCGCCCGCAGGACGTCCGCCACGAGCTCGTCACGGTCTTCGAGCCGCTCACCCTCCACGACACCGTCACGCTGACCGCATCGCGCAGCGGGCTCGACGAGGTCGACTGCGAGGGCGTCACCGGGCCGAACCTCGCCTCGCGTGCGCTCGACCTCTTCCGCGCGGCGACCGGCTGGGACGGCCCGGCGGTCCGGCTGACGATCGTCAAGCGCATTCCCGTCGCGGCCGGGATGGCGGGCGGGAGCGCCGACGCGGCGGCCGCGCTCCGGCTCGCGCAGCGCGCG
>DATMVO010000011.1:0-6942 GCA_035563115.1 Solirubrobacteraceae bacterium | reverse complement strand
GCCCTGGGCGAGCAGCGCGGCGTCGAGCGGCGCGTCCGCGCCGAGCGCGGAGAGGTCGACGGCGACGGCGTCGCGGCCGCGGCGCGTCACCGAGCGCAGGCGGACGGTCAGCTGGGCGGCGGCCTCGTCGCGGCGCTGCGCCTCCACCTCGCCGTGGACGGCGACGATCAGCCACCCGTGGACGCGGTGCTCGAAGAGCCTCAGGGCGTGCTGATGTGTGACGGCGGTGCCGGACATGGGCCCGAGCATGGCGGGCGCGCGCGAGGCCGTCGAGTGCGTGCGTCGGAATCCGACCTGGCTGGTTTGGAATGACCCTCCGCCGCGCGGGTAGGGCCGTGGCGTGACGACGACGATCGAGCTCCCGGACGGGATCGAGGCCTGCCTCTTCGACCTGGACGGCGTCCTGACCCAGACCGCCAAGGTCCACGCGGAGGCCTGGAAGACGATGTTCGACGGCTTCCTGCGCGAGCGGGCAGAGCAGCAGGGCGAGGACTTCCGCGAGTTCGCGCTGCCCGCCGACTACAACGCCTACGTGGACGGCAAGCCGCGGCTGGACGGCGTGCGCTCCTTCCTCGCCTCGCGCGGGATCGAGCTCGACGAGGCCGGCGTGGAGGAGCTGGGCACGCGCAAGAACGACCTCGTGCTCAAGCTCATCCACGAGCAGGGCGTCGACGCCTACGAGGGCTCGGTCCGCTTCGTCGAGGCCGCGCGCGCGGCCGGGCTGCGGCGCGCGGTGGTCTCGTCCTCCGCCAACTGCAAGGACGTCCTGATCGCCGCCGGGATCGAGGGGCTGATGGAGGAGCGGGTCGACGCCGGCACCGCCAAGCGCGACGGGCTGAAGGGCAAGCCCGCGCCCGACACCTTCCTCGCGGGCGCGCGCGCACTCGGCGTCGCGCCGGAGCGGTGCGCGGTCTTCGAGGACGCGCTGGCGGGCGTCGAGGCGGGCCGCGCGGGCGGCTTCGACCATGTCGTCGGCGTCGACCGCACCGGGCAGCGCGACGCGCTGCGCGAGCACGGCGCGGACGTCGTGGTGGACGACCTGGCCGAGCTGCTGCGCGACGAGGGCGGAGCGGGCGCCGCGTGATCTCCCAGGACGTCTTCGCGGTCGAGCCCTGGGCCGTCCGCGAGCGCGAGCTGCACCTGGACCTGCTCCCGCAGACCGAGTCGATCTTCGCCCTCTCCAACGGCCACATCGGCCTGCGCGGCAACCTCGACGAGGGCGAGCCGTCCGGCGCGCCTGGCACCTACCTCAACGGCTTCTTCGAGCTGCGCCAGCTCCCGTACGCGGAGTCCGGCTACGGCTACCCGGAGGAGGGCCAGACCCTCATCAACGTCACGAACGGCAAGGTGCTCCGCCTGCTGGTCGACGACGAGCCGTTCGACGTCCGGTACGGCAAGCTCGTCCGCCACGAGCGCACGCTCGACCTCCGCGCCGGCGTGCTCAAGCGCGAGGTGGAGTGGGTCTCGCCCGCTGGCCAGGGGATCATCGTCCGCTCCACGCGGCTCGTCTCGTTCGTCCAGCGCTCCGTCGCCGCGATCGAGTTCGAGGTCGAGCCGGTCGGCGGCCCCGCGCGCGTCGTCGTCCAGTCCGAGCTGGTGGCCAACGAGCCGCCCGCCGAGGAGCCGCCCGGCAAGCGCAACGGCGACCCGCGCAGCGCCGCCGCGATGCGCGCGCCGCTCGTCGCCGAGCTGCGCTCCTGCCACGAGCTGCGCGCCGCGCTCGTGCACCGCACGCGCGAGAGCGGGCTGCGGATGGCGGCGGGGATGGACCACATCGTCACCGGCCCGGAGAGCACGGTCACCGCCGCGGAGGCCGAGGACGACCTCGCGCGCGTGACGGTCACGACCGACCTGCAGCCGGGGGAGACGCTGAAGATCGTGAAGCTCCTCGCCTACGGGTGGTCGAGCGAGCGCTCCACGCCCGCGCTGCGCGACCAGGTCGACGCGGCGCTCGCCGGCGCCCGCCGCTCCGGCTGGGACGAGCTCGTCGCCGGCCAGCGCGCCTACCTCGACGACGTGTGGGATCGCGCGGACGTCGAGCTGGAGGGCGACCCCGCGCTCCAGCAGGCGACCCGGTTCGCCACCTTCCACGTCGTCCAGTCCGCCGCCCGCGCCGAGGAGCGCGCGATCCCCGCCAAGGGGCTGACCGGCAGCGGCTACGACGGCCACACGTTCTGGGACATGGAGCAGTACACGCTCCCGCTGCTCACGTACACGCTGCCGGAGACGGTGCGCGACATCCTCGCCTGGCGCCACTCGACGATGGACCTCGCCTCCGACCGCGCGCAGGAGCTCGGGCTCGGCGGCGTGACGTTCCCGTGGCGGACGATCCGCGGGCAGGAGTGCTCGGGCTACTGGCCGGCGGGTACCGCGGCCTTCCACATCAACGCCGACATCGCCGACGCCGTGCGGCGGTATCTGTCGGCGAGCGAGGACGAGGAGTTCGAGGAGGGACCCGGGCTCGAGCTGCTCGTCGGCACCGCGCGGCTGTGGCGCTCGCTCGGCCACCACGACGCCGAGGGGCGGTTCCGCATCGACGGGGTGACCGGGCCGGACGAGTACTCGGCGCTCGTCAACAACAACACGTTCACCAACCTGATGGCGGCGCGGAACCTGCGCGTCGCCGCCGACGTCGCCGTCCGCCATCGCGAGCGCGCGGAGGAGCTGGAGGTCGACGAGGAGGAGATCGCCGGGTGGCGCGACGCGGCCGACCGGATGGTCGTCCCGTACGACGACGACCTGCGCGTGACGCAGCAGTGCGAGGGGTTCACCCACCTGCGCCGGTGGGACTTCGAGGGGACGCGGGAGGACCAGTACCCGCTCCTCCTGCACTTCCACAACTACCTGCTCTACAGCAGCCAGGTGGTCAAGCAGGCCGACCTCGTCTTCGCGCTGTACGCGTGCGGCGACTGCTTCACGCCCGAGCAGAAGGCGCGCGACTTCGACTACTACGAGCGGATCAACGTGCGCGACTCGTCGCTGTCGGCGGCGATCCAGGCGGTCGTCGCGGCCGAGGTCGGGCAGCTCGACCTCGCCTACGACTACCTGGGCGAGACGGCGTTCATCGACCTGCGCGACCTGGCGTTCAACACGAAGGACGGCGTCCACCTGGCGGCGCTGTCGGGGACGTGGCTGGTCTGCGTCGCCGGGTTCGGCGGCATGCGCGACTTCGGCGACACGCTGAGCTTCGCGCCGCGGCTCCCGTCGCAGCTGTCGAAGATGTGCTTCCGGCTCGTGTTCCGCGGGCGGCGGCTGCGGGTGGAGGTCGAGCGCGAGACGGCGCGGTACACGCTGGTGGACGGCGAGCCGCTCGAGCTCGTCCACTACGGCAAGCGGTTCGCGCTGCGCGGCGACCGGCCGCAGGCGCTCAGGGTCCCACCGCCGCCGCACCCGACGAGGACCGGCCCGCCGGCCCGTCGCCACGCGCCGCACCGCCACACCACGGTCTAGCCCCTCACGGCCGCAGCAGGACCGGCGTCGCGTCCACGCGGGTGCGCAGCAGCGCGTACGGGCGCGGGCGCCGGTCCTCACCGTCGGTGTACTGCGGCTGCCGGTGCAGGGGCGTTGACGGTCATGTAGAGGAAGCCGTCCGTCGCGAGCGACAGCGTGTCGACGAAGAGCAGCCGCGCGTCGTAGAGCAGCGGCTCCCACTCGCCCTCCGGCGTCCGGCGCAGGACGGCGCCGCAGCTTGGGGTCGGCGAGCGCGTCGACGCTCACGCTGCCAGCCCCTCGTCGCCGCGGCGCAGGTCGAACCGCACGTCGTTGAGGTACGTCGTGTCGAGCGCGACGTCGGGCGGCAGGTGATCATCCGCGTGATCTCGTCGCGCTCGAGGTCGACGCAGACAGCTTCGACCCGCCCGGCTTGGTCGGGCCCATCTCGATGCTGCCGGTGTCGAGCAGCCAGAGGCGGTCGAGGGGATCGACCACGACGCTCTGCACCGAGACGAGGCGCTCGCCGGCGGTGGCGTCGTCGAAGACGTTCGTCGGCAGGTCGGGGTAGGGGGGGTCAGCGTGCACGGGCCGCCTCGCGGACCGCGTCGTAGTCGTCGTCGAGCTCGGTGCGGACGAGCGCGGCGACGAGGCGGGGGAAGTCACCGTCGCCGGCGAGCTCGGCCAGCTTCTCGGGGTCCTTGCCGAGCTTCAGCCTTCCGGCGGCGTCCAGCGCGCGCCGGTCGGCGAACGGGCGCAGCTCGTCCCACGCGACCTGCGCCTCGCGGAAGAAGATGTCGGCGCCGACATCGCCCAGGCCCTTGAACTCCTCCAGGAGCTTGCGCTCGGCCTTCGGGTCGCGGTCCGCCGCGTCGCGGAGCTTGCGCAGGTCCCCGCCGTAGCGGTCCTGGAGCGTCTCGGCCAGCTCCCCGAGCATGGTGGCGGTGCGTTCCTGGTAGCGCGTGTAGCCGGCCTCGTGGAGCGCCGCGACGCGCTCGTCCCACGTCGACTCGGCGAGCTTCGCGGCGGTCCGCCACCCCCGCTCGGCGAGCGACCGTGCGGCGTCGGTGGAGATCGTCGAGGAGATGCGGGCGGACATGAGCACGGACGCGCAGAGGAGCCGGAAGAGCGGCGACGGCGTGTTCTTGGCGACGTCGATGCCCAGCTCGTCGGCGTAGGTCTGTCCGTGCCGGTCGAGCAGCGCGGCGACGAGGTCCTGCTTGCTCGGGGCGGCCATGTGGGCGGCGTGCCCGGCACGGCACGCCGCCGAAACCGCTCACGTCTTCAGCGGGTCGTGGCCCCAGTTCATGAGCGAGGAGCGCCAGCGCGAGTGCTCGGCGTCGTCGTCCGGCCCGCCTTGGGCGAGGTGGCGGTGGACGTAGCCGGTGACCTTGCGCATGTGCGCGAGGTCGTCGTCGGTCAGGTCGTCCTTCTTCGTGCGCAGCAGCGCCACGATGCGCCGCCCGGACTCGTGGCCGACCGACTCGCCGCCGCCGTCCTTCTGGCCGACGGACTGCGACTCGTCCGTCTCCAGCCAGCCCTCCAGCTCCTTCGGCGTCATGTTCACCGCGTCGCCGAACGCGCGGCGCGTCTCGTCGGGATCGTCGTCGGCCATGCCCGCGACCTCCCCGCGGCGCGGGTGTGCGACGCCGCACCGGGCACGTCGCCGCTGGCCGACGGTGGGTAGCCCGGATCACGATGAGCGACTACGACGGCTTCGACACGATGCCCATCGCCGGGGCCTGGCGGGCCGGCCGCAGCGGCGACACGCAGGCCGACACGGACCCGTGGAGCGGCGAGACGCTCACGGAGATCCCGCTGGCGAACCGCGAGGATCTCGACGAGGCGTACGCGGGGGCGGTCGAGGCCCAGCGCGAGTGGGCGGCGCGGCCGCCGCGCGACCGCGCGCAGGTGATGCGCGACGCCGCGCAGGTGCTCCAGGCGCGCAAGGACGAGGTCGTCCGGTGGATCGTCCGCGAGAGCGGCGGGACGAAGGCCAAGGGCGAGCTGGAGCACGGGCTCGTGCTGTCGGTGCTCAACGAGGCGGCGTCGATGCCCCACCACGTCGCGGGGACGATCATGCCGTCCGACGTCCCCGGCAAGGAGAACCGCGTCTACAAGCGGCCCGTCGGCGTCGTGGCCGTCATCAGCCCGTGGAACTTCCCGATGCAGCTCTCCAACCGCTCGGTCGCGCCCGCGCTCGCGTGCGGCAACGCGATCGTGCTCAAGCCGGCCGGCGACACGCCGGTCACCGGCGGCCTGCTGCTGGCGAAGATCTTCGAGGAGGCCGGGCTGCCGCCGGGGCTGCTGAGCGTCGTCGTCGGGCGGGGGAGCGAGATCGGCGACGCGATCGTCGAGCACGAGACGCCGTCGGTCGTCTCGTTCACCGGCTCCACGCCGGTCGGCAAGGGGATCGCCGAGAAGGCGGGGATCAAGAAGCTCGCGCTCGAGCTCGGCGGCAACGGCCCGCTCGTGGTGCTCGACGACGCCGACGTGGAGCGCGCGGTCGACGCCGCGGTCTTCGGCTCGTTCTTCCACTCGGGCCAGATCTGCATGATCGCCAACCGGATCGTCGTCGACGCGTCCGTGTACGACGAGTTCGTCGAGCGGTTCGTCGAGCGCGTCCGCGGGCTGAAGCTCGGCGACCCGTCGGACGAGGACACGCTGCTCGGCCCGGTCATCAACCAGTCGCAGCTGGAGACGATCCAGGACAAGCTCAAGCGGGCCCGCGACGACGGCGCCGAGCAGCTCCTCGGCGGCGACCCGATCGGCCCCGCCGGCCTCGGCCTTCCCGCCCACGTCCTGCTCGGCACGAACGACGTCGCGACCGCGCGCGAGGAGGTCTTCGGCCCGGTCATCACGATCATCCGCGCCGACGGCGAGGACGATGCGCTGCGGATCGCCAACGACACCGAGTACGGGCTCTCCAGCGCCGTCTTCACCAAGGACGTCCACCGCGGCGTGCAGTTCGCGCTCCGCGTCCGCGCCGGCATGACCCACGTCAACGACTCGCCGGTCAACGACGACGCGAACACCGCGTTCGGCGGCGAGGGCGCCTCAGGCGTCGGCCGGTTCGGCGGCGCGTGGGCGATGGACGAGTTCACCACCGACCACTGGATCAGCGTCCAGCACGAGCCGCGCGAGTTCCCGATCTGAGCCGCGGCTCAGATCGCCTGGAGCTCGGCGAACCAGCGGTCGTCGGCGCACCACACGTCGCCGACCGCGAACCCGGTCGCCACGGCGAGCGGCTCGAGGCCGTCCACCCCGACGCGCCCCCACCGGAACGGGGTGCTCGTGTGCGTGGGCGTCTCGAGCCGGCAGGTGGCCGACCGCACCCCGATGGTGCCGGGGTCGTCCACCTCGAGCAGCACCGTCCCGCCCGGGCGCAGCAGCGCGTGGACCCGTCGCAGCAGCGCCACCGGGTCACCGCCGATGCCGACGTTGCCGTCCAGCAGCAGCGCCGTGCCCCACGAGCCCGGCCGAGGGACGCGGCCGAAGACCGAGCGGCGCAGC
>DATMVO010000010.1:0-2018 GCA_035563115.1 Solirubrobacteraceae bacterium | reverse complement strand
GTCTGGGGTACGGCGACCGTCGTCGGGCTGACCGGGCTCCTCACCGCGTCGGACGCCGCGTTCACGGCCGTCCGGCTGGCGGGCGCCGCGTACCTCGTCGTCCTCGGCGTGCAGGCCCTGCGCGCGGCGGCGGCGCCCATCGACCCGAGCGGGACGCAGCTCGCGGGCGCGCGCGTGGACGGCCCGCGCCGCGCGTTCGCCCGCGGCCTGGCGAGCGACCTGGCCAACGTGAAGGTCGGCCTGTTCTGGACGGCCGTCGCACCGCAGGCCGTCGCCGCCGACGCCGGCCCGCTCCTCCCCGCCGCGATGGTCGCGACGATGGCGTCCATCGTCCTCGTGTGGTTGACGGGCTACGCGCTCCTCGCCGCCCGCGTGGCGCCGAAGCTCACCGGCCCGCGCGCCGGCCGGGGCCTGAACGCGACGGCGGGCGTCGCGTTCCTGGCCCTCGGCCTCTCGCTCGCGGTGACCTGAGCGCGCCGCTACGCCGCGAGCGACTGCTGGAGCGCGACGGCCGGCGGCACGTACCGCAGCCCCTGGTCGCGCGCGACCGGCTCGTGCGTGACCTCGCCGCCGCAGACGTTGAGGCCCGCGAGGAAGCCCGCGTCCTGCTCCAGCGCGCGGACGCCCTGGTCGGCGAGCCGCAGCAGGTACGGCATCGTCGCGTTGGTCAGCGCGTAGGTGGACGTGATCGGCACCGCGCCCGGCATGTTCGCCACGCAGTAGTGGGTGATCCCGTCGACCTCGTACGTCGGGTCCGAGTGGGTCGTCGGCCGCGACGTCTCGAAGCAGCCGCCCTGGTCGATCGCGACGTCGACGAGCACCGCGCCGCGGCGCATCAGCCCGAGCTGCGCGCGCGTGATCACGTGCGGCGCCTTCGCCCCGTGGACGAGCACGGCGCCGATGACGAGGTCCACCTCGGGCAGCAGCTGCTCGATCTCCAGCGTCGACGAGTACACGGTCGACGCGCGGTCGTTGAGGAGAATCTCGACGTCCCGCAGCCGGTCGATCGAGCGGTCGAGGACGTAGACCTCCGCGCCCATGCCGATCGCGATCAGCGCCGCGTTGATCCCGACGACGCCGCCGCCGATCACCATCACGCGCCCGGCCGCGACGCCCGGCACGCCGCCGAGCAGCATCCCGCGCCCGCCGAGCGGCTTCTCGAGCATGAACGCGCCCGCCTGCGTGGCGATCTTGCCCGCGACCTCGCTCATCGGCGCGAGCAGCGGCAGCCGGCCGGACCGGTCCTCCACCGTCTCGTACGCGATGCACGTCGCGCCCGTGTCGCACAGCCCGCGCGTCAGCTCGGGCGCCGGCGCGAGGTGCAGGTAGGTGAAGAGCAGGTGCCGCGCCTCCAGCCGGGCGACCTCCACCGGCTGCGGCTCCTTGACCTTCACGATCAGGTCCGCCGCGGCGAACACGGCGTCCGCGTCGGGGAGGATCTCCGCGCCCTGGGCGACGTAGTCGGCGTCGGCGATCGCCGACCCCTCCCCCGCCCCGGCCTGCACGACCACGCTGTGGCCGCGGTCGACCAGCTCGCGCACGCCCGAGGGCGTCAGCGCGACCCGGTACTCGTCCGTCTTGATCTCCGTGGGGACTCCGACCTTCATCGCGCCGCGATCTCCTTGCCTCTCAACGCCAGCCAGAACTCGATCCGGTCGCGGGCGCTCGACAGGTCCCGCCCCGTCAGCTCCTCGATGCGCCGGATCCGGTAGCGCAGGGTGTGGCGGTGGCAGAAGAGCTGCTGCGCCGCCCGCTCCCACTGCCCGTTGCACTCGATGAACGCCTCCAGGGACCGCATCAGCTCTCCCCCGTACTGCCCTTCTCCGTCCTCGATCGGACCGAGGAGCGAGTCGCAGTAGAGCTTGAGCGCGTCATGGTCCTGCAGCGAGAGCAGGAGCTGGAAGCTGCCCAGGTCGCGCCAGGTGCCGAGCGGCGGGCGCGTCGGGTCGTGGCCGTTGCTCAGCGCGCGGGCCTCCAGCGCGAAGCGCGCCTCGTGCACCGCGCGCCGCGCGTCGCCC
>DATMVO010000009.1:0-15059 GCA_035563115.1 Solirubrobacteraceae bacterium | reverse complement strand
CGCGCGCTCCCCCGCCTCCGGGCGCCCGTGCGCGATGGTCGCGGCGATCGCGTCGTCGGAGAGCGCCTCGAACGCGGCGGCGAGTGACGCGTCCGGCAGGTGCTCGGCGATCCGCGCCATCGGCGTCCAGCGGTCCCCGGTGGCCAGGTGCGCCGCCGCGCCCGCCACGAGCGGCGGCGGGATCTGCGCGACGAGCGGCGCGCAGCGCGGCAGCTCCGCCCACGCCGCGACCTCCCCCACGTACACCGGATCGAGCCGGGCGATGACCGCCGAGCCCGCCGTCGGCGGCAGGTGCGCGGCCAGCCGCGCGACGAACCGGGGCGTGAACCGCTCCTGCGCGACCTTCGCGACCAGCGGCGCGGGCAGCCGGTCGACGAGGTTGACGATCGGCTCCAGCCGCGGCCGGTCGCGCCGGTGGAGCGCGTCGGAGACGTGGTCGGTCAGCTCGGCCAGCTCCGCCTCGTCCAGGGCGCGGACGCCCTTGGGCAGCGCTTCGGGCTCGACCGCGAGCACCGCGGCGAGCCGCCCCAGCTGTGCGGCGCTCATTGGCCGAACGCCTTGGAGACGGCCTTGCGGACGGGCCACGGCAGGCCCGCGAGACCGGCCTCCAGCGCGGCCTCGCCCTCGGCGTCGCGGCGCGCGTGCTCGGCGGCGACGAGCTCCGCCAGCGCGTCGACCGACGCCTGGTCGAGGCCGCGCACGGACGGCGGCGCGTCGGCGCGCAGGAGCGTGTCGAGCTGCGAGGTGTCGGTCATGCGGACGCCTCCTCCTCCTCGTCGTGGTCGCGGCGGCGCTCGATCAGCACCATGGCGGCCAGGCCGCCGAACACGGTCAGCGGCGGGAGCGCGAAGAGCCAGTGGCCCGCGTGCGCAAGCGGGATCAGGACGTCCACGTCGGCGATCATGCCCGCACCTCCCGCGGTCCACGCAGCGTTTCCGATCCGGCGGCCGGCTCGCGGACCCCGAGCCGCGGGCCGCGCGACAGCGGCGCCTGGCTGACGGCCGCCGCGGCGAGCCGCGACAGCGTCCACAGGATGAGCCCGAGGAGCGTCACGACCGCCCCCGCGACCGCCGCCGCGGCGAGCGGCCAGAGCGGCCCGTCGACCGCGCCCTTGCGCTCGCGCTGCAGCAGCTTGGAGTCCTTGACCATCGTGCGCGTCACCTCCGGCCGGGCCGGGATCGCCGGCGCCGGGATCGCCGCGTCAGCGGGCAGGGAGACCGGCAGCGACGCCATCTCCGCCCCGCGGTGGAACCGGATCATCGTCTTCCACGAGCCGCCGACCGGGACCGACGCGGACGTCCGGTAGACGCCGGGCGCGACGCGCTCCAGCGGCTCGGCCACCCGCCGGTGCTCCCGGCCCTGCCAGGCCATCACGTAGAGCCAGTCGGCGTCCTCGACCGTGCCGGACGGCGTGAAGCGGACGGTCACCGGCGCCTCCCCGTCGCGGTTCACCGCGCCCAACGTGATCGTCCCGCGCGCGTCGGGCGCCGTCGTCGGCAGCTCGGTCGCCAGCACGGCGAGCGCGACGATCATCACGCACGTCGCGGCCAGCCACGCGCGCGGGGGAGGCGCGTCGAACCGCCGCGCGCCGGCCCGCGCCGCCAGCGCGACGTACACGCCGACGAGCCCGCCACAGACCGCGACGGCGACCGAGAGCGCGACCGCCTCGGGCAGCACGTGCGCCGGCCACGCGAGCGGCATCCACGCGTGCGACCAGCCGTACTCGGCCAGCACGCCGAGGGTGCCGAGCAGCACGCCGGACGCGACGCCGAACGCCACCGGCCGGCGCGCCCCACCGAGCAGCGCCAGCGCCGCGACCTCCACCAGCGCCGCCTCGGCGAGGTAGAGCGGGAAGTGGAGCGTCGTCTCCCCCAGCCCGACGACGGTCAGGGTCAGCGCGCCGTTCAGCGCCACCGCGCCGAGCGTCGTCCACAGCGCCGCGCCGCACCCGCCGATCACCCGCACCGGCACGAGCACGAGCGCCGCGCTCAGCGCGATCAGCATCGGCTGGAAGACGAGCGAGAACTGGGGGACGCCGTAGCCGAACTCCTGCTGGAAGGCGATCGTCAGCGCCGTCAGCGCGACCGCGCCGGTCAGCACCAGGCCGGGCCGGGCGATCGGCCGCATCCCGCGCTCGCCCTGCTCGCCCCGCACCGCCAGCCGGCCCTCGCGGATCAGCAGCGCGGCGGCGACGAAGTGCAGGAAGCCGCCGGTGATCATCATCAGGTGGGTCGGGCCCCAGAGGGTCACGTCCTGGCCGAAGAGGTTGTGCCACACGTCGTCGAGCGGGAAGCCGGTGAGCGAGAACGCGCCCGCCCCGAGCATCGCCGCGCCCGCCGCCGGCGCGTACCAGCCGGGCGCCAGGCGGACCGACGCCGGGCCCGCCTCGCGGCCGCGCGGCATGCAGATCGCCAGCCAGCCCGCCGCGAAGAAGGAGAACGTCCCGACGATGAGGCCGTAGTGGGACGGGTTGGCGAACGGGCCGGCGTCGCGGCCCTGGTCGATGTGGAGCGCGACGTCCCACACCAAGCCCGGCCCGGCGGCGAGGAAGCCGATCGCCGACACCACCGGCGGCAGGACGGCCCACGCGGGCAGGCCGGTGCGGCGCACGAGCGGCGCGGCGGCGCGATCGAGCAGCGCGCTGCGGCCGCTCCGGTGCGCCAGCCCGAGCGCGAGCAGCACCAGCGTGAGCGTCCCGATGACCCCGGTGCCGATGACGATCTGGCTCGTCTCGGCTCCTGCGGCCGGCGCCGGCACCGAAGGTCCGACCGTCGACAGAAGCAACCCCATGGCGCGACACCGTACAACGTGACGTCAAGTGGTGTCACGTTGACCGCCGTCACGACGACCCGCACGGCTACGCTGCGGCGGCGAACCGTGAGCGACGACCAGCCGGCACACGACGACCCCGCGGACGACGAGGCCTCGGCCGAGGAGTACCCGTTCACGATCGAGGAGCTCGCGCTCGAGACGGGCACGAGCGTCCGCAACCTGCGCTCGCACCGCGCGCGCGGGCTGCTCCAGCCGCCGAAGATCCGCAACCGCGTCGGCTTCTACGGCCGCGAGCACGTCGACCGCGTGCGCCTCATCCGCCAGCTCCAGGACGAGGGGTTCAACCTCGGCGGCATCCAGCGCCTCCTCTCCCTCGCGCGCGGGCCGTCCAGCCTGCTGCTGCGCGTCGTGCAGACCGCGTCGACGCCGTTCGAGTCCGAGCAGCCGAAGGTCTTCACGCGCGAGGAGCTCGTCCGCCGGTTCGGCGCCGAGGAGCTGGAGGCGCTGATCGACACCGCGATGCGGCTGCGGCTCCTGATCCCCGAGGGCGACGGGTTCTCCGCGCCCTCCCCCTCGCTGCTCGACGCGGCCGAGGAGGTCGTGGCGCTCGGCGTGCCGCTCCACCACGCGCTCGCGGTGATCGCGAAGGTCCAGCGCGCGTGCGAGGACGTCGCGGAGGAGTTCATCCGCCTGTTCGTCGCGGACGTGTGGCGGCCGTTCACCGCCGACGGCTTCCCGCTGCGCGGGTGGTCGGACGTGTCGGGCGCGATCGAGACGCTGCGGCCGCTGTCGAGCGACGTCCTGCTGCGGACGTACGAGGTGACGATGACGCGCGCGGTGGAGCGCGCGACGGCGGAGGAGCTGCAGCGGCTCACGAAGCGCCGCCGGGGCCGTGGCCCGGGCGACGCGTCGTAAGCGAAAGGGGTGCTGCTAGTCGGCCAGCTGCTCGGGGGAGCCGAGCGGCTGGGCGGACTTGTCCGTGTGATGCACCTGCGGACCGCCGCGCTTGCCGTCCGTCTCCTGGCCGGCATCGTCGTCGTCCGGGTGCGTGTCCTCGGCCGACGGCGTGATCTCGCCCGCGAGGACGGCCTTGGACGGGCCGAGCATCATCGTCATGTTGCGGCCGTCCTGCGTCGGACGCTGGTCGACCTGCGCGATCTCCTGCAGATCCTCGGCCAGGCGGTTCAGGATCATCTCGCCGCGCTCGGGGTGCGTGACCTCGCGACCGCGGAACATGATCGTGATCTTGACCTTGTCCTTGTGCAGGAGGAAGCGCTCGACGTGACGCTTCTTGGTCTCGTAGTCCTGATCCGCGATCTTCGGCCGGAACTTGATCTCCCGGACGACGATCGAGGTCTGGTGCTTTCGCGCCTGCTTCTGCTTCTGCGCCTGCTCGTACTTGTACTTCGAGTAGTCGAGCACCCGGGTGACCGGGGGGCGCGCCTCAGGGGCGACCTCGACGAGGTCGAGATCCTTGTCCTGGGCATAACGCAGGGCCTTCGGCGTCTCCATGACGCCGAGCTGCTGTCCGTTCTCGTCGATGAGACGGACCTCGGGAACGCGGATCCGCTCGTTGATCCGAGTGTTGTCGCGCTCCGGTGGGCGCCGGTCGAACCGTCTAGGGACCGGCACTAGCTGTGGCTAAGGGTCGTCAAGCGCCTGTGAGAATAGCAACGCTCACGCGTCATGGGGAGCGCTTTCCCGCAGCACGCGCTCCGCGAACGCCGCGATCGTCTCCGAGCCGGCGTCGCCCTTCTTGTGCTCGCGCACCGCGACGGTCCCGTCCTCGGCCTCGCGATCGCCGATCACGAGCATGTACGGGATCTTCTGCAGCTCCGCCTCGCGGATCTTCTTGCCGACCGACTCGGTGCGCTCGTCGAGCTCGACCCGGACGCCGGCGCGCAGCAGCTCCTCGAGCACCTTCCGCGCCGCCGCGTTGTGGCGGTCGGCGATCGGGAGGATCTTCGCCTGCACCGGCGCGAGCCAGGCCGGCAGCTCCCCCGCGGTGTCCTCGATGAGGATCCCGATGAACCGCTCGTACGAGCCGAAGAGCGCGCGGTGGATCATCACCGGCCGGTGCTCGGCGTTGTCCGCGCCGGTGTAGGTGAGGCCGAACCGCTCGGGCATCGAGTAGTCGAGCTGTACGGTCCCGAGCTGCCACGAGCGGCCGAGCGAGTCGGTGACGTGCAGGTCGATCTTCGGCCCGTAGAACGCGCCGTCGCCCGCGTTGATCTTGTACTCGAGGCCCTGCGACTCGAGCGCCTTCTGGAGCGCGCCCTCCGCGTGGTCCCACAGCTCGTCGCTGCCGAGCCGGTTCTCCGGGCGGGTCGACAGCTCCAGCTCGGGGTGCAGGCCGAAGATCTTGTAGGTGTCGAACGCGAACTCCAGCGCCGCGGCGACCTCGTCCTGGATCTGCTCCTCGGTGCAGAAGATGTGCGCGTCGTCCTGGCTGAACCGGCGGACGCGGAGCAGGCCGTGGAGCGTGCCCGAGAGCTCGTTGCGGTGCAGCTGGCCGGGCTCGGAGTAGCGGACGGGCAGGTCGCGGTAGGACCACTGCTGGAGGCCGAACAGGTGCGCGTGGCCCGGGCAGTTCATCGGCTTGAGGGCCATCGAGCGGTCCTCGGCCTGGGTGAGGAACATGTTCTCGCGGTACTTGCCCCAGTGGCCCGAGGTCTCCCACAGGGTCGCGTCGTAGACCTGCGGGGTGTGGACCTCGGTGTAGCCGCGGGTCGCGCCCATCTGGCGGGAGAGCGCGACGAGGCGGTTGTAGACCGCGGTGCCCTTCGGCAGCCAGAACGCCATGCCCGGTGCGACGTCGGAGAAGGTGAAGAGGCCCAGCTCGCGGCCGAGCTTGCGGTGGTCGCGCTTGCGCGCCTCCTCCAGCCGCTCCAGGTGCTGCTGGAGGTCCTCCTTGGAGAAGAACGCGGTGCCGTAGATGCGGACGAGCTGCTCGCGGTTCGCGTCGCCGCGCCAGTAGGCGCCGGCGATCGACTGGAGCTTGAACGCCTTGATCCGCTTCGTGGTCGGCGCGTGCGGGCCGCGGCAGAGGTCGGTGAACGGACCGTTGGTGTAGAGGGAGACGGTGTCGACGCCCTCGTTCTTGATCAGGTCGTCGATCAGCTCGACCTTGTACTTCTGGCCCTCGGCCTCGAACCTGGCGCGGGCCTCGGCGACCGGGACGTCCTCGCGGGTGAAGGGCTCGTCGGCCTTGACGTGCTTCTTCATCTCCTGCTCGATGCGCGCGAAGTCCGCGTCGGAGACGGTGACGCCCTCAGGGAACTCGAAGTCGTAGTAGAAGCCGTTCTCGATCGCCGGGCCGATCGAAATCTTCACGCCGGGATAGAGGTCCATCACCGCGGCCGCGAGCACGTGCGCGGTGTCGTGGCGGATGAGATCGAGGGCGCCGTCAGTGGACGGCGTGACGATGGAGATCGGGCCTTCCGTCAGGGGCGCGCTCAGATCCTTGACCTGGCCGTTCTGCTGCACGGCGAGCGCCGCGCGCGCGAGACCGGGACCGATCGCGTTGGCCGCGTCGAGGCCGGTCGCGCCGTCCTGGAGCTCGAGCTCCTTGCCGTCTGGGAGGGTGACCTTCATCTCGCCGAGCATCGTATGCGGCCCGTCCAGCGTGTGAGGGCCCGCACGGATGTTCGAACCCTTGCGGCTACCGTGGTCCGCTCCGCCGGACGCCTGGTGGTGGCCGCTTCTTGCCCTGGCCGCCGCGCGCCGGCGCTGTCCGCTGTTGTAAGCGAAACCCGAGGAGGTGTCCCGCCTCGACATGCCGTCCCTGTTGAAGCGCCCCGCCCTGCTGGCCGTCTGCGCCGGCGCCGTCGCCGGTCCCGCCATCGCCGCCCCGCCCGCCGTGGGCGCTGGCGTCGCGTCGCTGGATCAGGCGCGGGTCATCGATCCCGTCGTCGTGCTGGCCGAGAAGGAGCAGGCCCGCCACGCCCGCCGCCACGTGCGGCTGGAGCGCAAGAACGCCAAGCTGAAGGGCGAGCGTGCCCCACGCCCGAGCGGGCTGCGCCGCGAGATCTCCGACTGGTCGACCGGGCATCTGCGCCGGGAGAACCGCTCCCTGGCGCGGTCGAACCGCAAGCTCAAGCGGCGCCTGGCCCGGGCCGCCGCGGCCGCTCCCGCCGCGCCGCCGCATCTCCAGGCGATCGCGGCGTGCGAGTCGGGTGGGAACCCGGGCGCGGTCGACGCCTCCGGCACGTACCGGGGGAAGTACCAGTTCGATGCGCAGACGTGGGCCTCCGTCGGTGGGTCGGGTGACCCGGCCGCTGCGTCCGAGGCCGAGCAGGATCGGCGGGCCGCGATGCTGTACTCGCGCGCCGGCTCCACGCCCTGGCCGGTCTGCGGCGGCTGACGCTTGCCGCTTCGGCCGCGCCGAGTCCGTCCGGAGCGATGGTCCCGGGCTCGGGCGTGGTCTGTGGGCGGTGGCGGGGTTGTCGTGCGGTTCGTCCGCGTTCTCTCGCGCCGCCGCGCGGTCGCTCCGACCGGAACTTTCCGCACCCTCGCCGCCTTGGTCGCAGCGAGGGTGCGCTCGGTTTCGCCTGGCGGAACCTTTCGCACCCTCACCGCGCCGGAGCCGGTGAGGGTGCGGGAAGTTCCGCACCCTCACGCCGCGCGCCGTGACGAGGGCGCGCTCATTCCCGCTCAGCGGGAACCAGCGCACCCTCGGGAGCACGAGCCTGACGAGGGTGCGCTCGTTCCCGCCGGACCCGCCCGCCCCGGACCACCGGGCGGCGCACAGCGAGCACGAGCCCGTCCGAACCTCCTCCCTCACCGCCGCCGTGCAGCGACGACTCCGTCCCCAGACCAACACACCGGACGGACGCGACCACACACCAAGCGGCCCCAACGTGAGAGAGCACGAAGCACGGGTAGGAGCGCGGGACCGTGGATCACGCTCACCTCCGCTCCCACTTCCCCGTCCTCGAACAGACGGCGTACCTGAACGCCGGGACGTGCGGGCCCCTCCCGTCCGCCGCGCGGCACGCGCAGGAGCAGATGTACGACCTGGGCGAGCGCGACGGGCGGCGGATGCCGTACTTCGAGCGCATGCTCGCCGCGCAGGAACGCCAGCGCGACGCGTACGCGCGGGTCCTCCACGCGCACCCGAACGACGTCGCCCTGACCACCGCGACGAGCGAGGGCGTGATGCGCGTGCTCGCGGGCCTGGAGCTGAGCGCCGGCGACGAGGTCGTCACGAGCGACGCCGAGCACCCGGGCGTCGAGGGGCCGCTGCTCGCCGCGCGGGAGCGGTACGGGATCACGATCACGCGCGTGCCGCTGGCGCGGATCGCGGAGGCGGTCACGTCGAGCACGAAGCTCGTCGCGTGCTCGCACGTCGGCTGGGTCACCGGCGACGTCGCGCCGGACCTGAGCGAGGTCGGCCGCGACACGCCCGTCCTCCTCGACGGCGCGCAGGGCGTCGGCGCGGTGCGGGTCGACGTGCGCGAGCTGGGGTGCGCGTTCTACGCCGGCAGCGGCCAGAAGTGGCTCTGCGGCCCGGTCGGCACCGGCATGCTCTACGTCGCGCCCGAGTGGCAGGAGCGGCTCGCGCCCGCCGGCCCGTCGTACACGGGCTACAACGCGCCGTACGGCGACCCGGACACGTGGCAGCTCCACGCCGGCGCGCGCCGCCACGACACCGCCGCGCTCTCCGGCGAGGCCTCCGCCGCCGCCGTCGCCGCGCACGACCTGCTCGACGGCTTCGGGTGGGAGAAGGTCCACGCCCGCGCGTCGTCGCTCGCCCGCAACCTCGCCGGCCAGCTCGCCGAGACCGGCCGCACCGTCGGCCCGCGCGGCGACACGACGCTCGTGTCGTGGGAGGACGCCGACCCGCCCGCGACGGTGGAGCGGCTCGCGCACCGCGGCGTCGCGATCCGCAACCTGCCGAACACGCCGTACCTGCGCGCGTCGGTCGGCGCGTGGAACGACGAGAGCGACCTCGACCGGCTGATCGAGGCGCTCGCGGGCTAGCGCCGTTCCCAGGCGCCGGGGAGCTTCGTCAGCTCCCCCACGTGCTCGGGGAGCGTCCCGCTCGCCACGTCGGCGAGGGTCACGACCTCGAGCACCTCGCGCAGCGCCGCGCGAACCGCGACCCACACCTCGCGCAGCGGCTCCGCCGAGCCCTGCAGCTCCAGCGAGTCCGGCGACTGACCGCCCACGTTCGCGAGCGGCCCGTCGATCGCGCGGATGACGTCCGCGAGCGTGATCTCGGACGCCGCCTTCGCCAGCCGGTGGCCGCCCTCGGGCCCGCGCCGACTCTCGATCAGCCCGCTCTGCCGCAGCCCCTGGAGGATGTTGTCCAGGAACTTGCGGGGGATGTCCTGGGAGCGCGAGATCGCCTCGGCCTTGATGAGGACCCCCGGCTCGGCGGTCGCGAGCTCGACCGCCGCTCGGACGGCGTAGTCGACCTTCGCGGACACGCGCATTGGCGGGCATGATGGCAGCCGCGCCCGACGGCACGCCGTCCGCGTCTCGCGCCACGATGGTGGGCGATGCCAACGCAGCCCGCCATCCGCACGCCCGACGCGCCCTCCGTCCCCAACGACTTCGACCGTCTCGACGTCGCCGACGACGCCCTCCAGGATGAGGTTCGCATCGAGGAGGCCGAGCTGCACGGGCATGCGCGCCCGGGCACCGACGCGCGCGGCATCACGATCAGCGAGTCGAAGGTGACCGCCGCGCTGACCGGCGCGATCCTCCGCGACGCGCACTTCCGGGACTGCGTCCTCCACACGACCGACCTCGCGAACGCCGATCTCAGAGGCGCCGCCTTCCACCGCTGCACGATCACGGACGCCCGCCTCACCGGCGCGTCGCTGCCGGAGACGTCGCTCCAGGACGTCACGTTCACCGGCTGCCGGCTGGACCTGATGACGCTCGCCGACGCCCGCATCGAGCGGGTCGCGTTCGTCGACTGCACGCTCACCGAGACCGCGTTCGACGGCGCGCAGATCCGCGACGTCAGCTTCGAGCGGTGCGAACTGAGCGGCACGTCGTTCCCGCGCGTCCAGCTCGGGCGCACGAACATCTTCGGCTGCGACCTCGCGCGCGTGCGCGGGATCTCCGACCTCAGAGGCGCCACCATGCGCTGGCCCGACGTGGTGGACAACGCCGCCGCCTTCGCGGCGGCGGCGGGCATCCGGATCCTCGTCGAGGAGGACTAGGCGGGCGCGGCGAACTCGCGCACGCGGTCGGGGCGCAGCCAGACGATCTGGCCCTCGTGCAGCTCCAGCGCGTCGGCCTCGTCCTTGGTGAGCAGCGCGCTCACCGGCTCGCCCTCGCCGAGCGCCAGCTCCACCCGCACCTCGAACCCGACGCGCACGAGCCGCTCCACGATCGCCTCGCGGGCGCCCTCCTCTGCCTCGTCGAGCACCGTGAGGTCGTGCGGGCGCACGAGCCGGCCGTCGAGCTTGGCCACCGGCCCGACGAAGCCCATCACGAACGCGTTCGACGGCTCGTCGTACAGCTCGTCCGGCGTGCCGGCCTGCTCGATGCGACCGTGGTTGATGACCGCGATCTGCTCGGAGACCTCCATCGCCTCCTCCTGGTCGTGCGTGACGAAGATCGTCGTCACGTGGACCTCCTCGTGCAGGCGCCGCAGCCACTCGCGCAGCTCCTTCCGGACGTTCGCGTCCAGCGCACCGAACGGCTCATCGAGCAGGAGCACCTCAGGCTGCACGGCGAGCGCACGCGCGAGCGCCATCCGCTGCCGCTGGCCGCCGGAGAGCTGGTTGGGGTACCGGCCCTGGAAGCCGTCGAGGTGGACGAGCTTCAGCAGCTCGTCGACCCGGTCGCGGATCTCCGCCTTGGGCCGCTTGCGGATCGACAGCCCGAACGCGACGTTGTCGCGCACCGTCATGTGCTTGAACGCGGCGTAGTGCTGGAAGACGAACCCGACGCCGCGCGACTGCACCGGCCGGTTCGTCACCTCCTCGCCGCCGATGTGGACGCTGCCGCTGTCGGGCTGCTCGAGCCCGGCGATCACGCGCAGGAGCGTCGACTTGCCGCCGCCCGACGGGCCGAGCAGCGCGGTCAGCGAGCCGTCGCGGACGGTGAGCGAGACGTCGTCGAGCGCCTGGAAGTCGCCGAAGCGCTTCGAGACCCCCTTGACCTCGATGGCCATCAGGTTCCCTCCTTCTGCCGCCTGCGGTCGAGCAGGGTCATGGCGAGCAGCACCGCCAGCGCGAGGAGCGCCAGCAGGGTCGAGGCGGCGTACGCCCCGGCCAGGTCGAAGTTCTGAAAGCGCTTCTCGACGAGGAGCGTGAGCGTCTCGGTCTCCCCCGACACCTTGCCGGAGACGATCGAGACCGCGCCGAACTCGCCGAGCGCGCGCGCCGTCGAGAGGACGACGCCGTAGATGAGGCCCCAGCGGATCGCCGGGAGCGTGATGCGGCGGAACGCCTGCCACCCGGACGCGCCGAGGGTCTGCGCCGCCTGCTCCTGGTCGGTCCCGATCTCGCGCAGCACCGGCGCGACCTCGCGGACCACGAACGGCAGCGACACGAAGATCGTCGCGAGCACGATCCCCGGCAGGCTGAAGATGACCTGGATCCCGGCCTCGGTCAGCTCCGGCCCGAACCACCCGATCCGCCCGTAGACGAGCAGGAGCGCGAGGCCGACGACGACGGGCGAGACCGCGAACGGGAGGTCGATCAGCGCCTCGATGACCGCCCGGCCGCGGATCTTCCCGCGCACGAGCACCATCGCCGTGATGATCCCGAAGATCGTGTTGAGCGGGACGGCGATCGCGGTCACCAGCACGGTGAGGTAGAACGCGTGCTGGGCGGCCGGCGTGGTGACCGACTCCCACACCGCGCCGAGGCCCGGCTCGAACGTCTTGTAGACGACGAGCGCGACCGGCACGGCGAGGATCGCGCCGAGGTACGCCAGCGCGACGAGGCGGAGCGAGAGGCGCTTAGCCATCGTGCCGCGTCCCCCACCGCTCGACCAGCCGCAGGCCGATCAGCACCGCGAGCGAGACCAGCAGCAGCACGACGGAGACCGCCGCGGCGCCGCCGATGTTGTCCGACTCGATCTGCTTGTACGCGTAGACCGACGACACCTGCGTGTCGAACGGCTTGTTGCCGCTGATGAGGATGACCGAGCCGAACTCCCCCACCGCCCGCGCGAACGCGAGCGCGATGCCGGAGATCATCGCCGGCAGCAGGTTCGGCAGGATGATCCGGCGGAAGGTGGTGAAGCCCGACGCGCCGAGCGACTTGGCGGCCTGCTCCATCTCCTGATCGAGCTCGATCAGGACCGGCTGGACGGCGCGGACGACGAACGGCAGCGTCACGAAGAGCAGCGCCAGCAGCACCGCCCACTTCGTGTACGCGATCGCGTCGCCGTAGAGGGCGAGGAGCGTGAGGCCGGCGACGATGGTCGGCAGCGCGAACGGGAGGTCGATCAGCGCGTTGACGAAGGACTTCCCGCGGAACTCGTCACGGACGAGGACCCACGCGATGAGCGTCCCCATGACGGCGTTGATCGCCGCGACCCCGAGCGAGATCAGCAGCGTGAACTTGAGCGCGTCGACGGCCTGGCGGCTGGACACCGACTCCCAGAAGTCGCCGAGGCCGTCCTGCAGCGAGCGGTCCACCACGGCCGCCAGCGGCAGGAGGACGATCAGGCTCAGCCAGAGCGTCGCGACGCCGAGGCCGAGGGCGGACGCCCCCGGCCTCCAGGCCCCGCGGCCCGTCGCGCTCGTGCGCGTGGGTGCGGCGAGCGAGCTCACTTGGCCGTGGACACCCCGGCTTCCTCCTCGATCTTCGCGATCGAGCCCTTCTCAGGGTCGAACAGCTCGTCGTTGATCTTCGACCAGCCGCCGATGTCGTCGATCGTCGTGACCTTCTTCGGGTCCGGGAACCTGTCCTTGTTCTTGGCGAGGACGGCCTCGTTGACCGGGCGGTAGCCCCAGTCGGCGAAGTGCTGCTGGGCCTCCTCGCCGAGGACGAAGTCGTAGAACTCCTGCGCACCCTTGCCCGCGTCCTTGGTGACGGCGAGCGGGTTCTGGATCAGGAACGTCTCGTCCGGGACGACGAGCTCGAGGTCCTTCTCGCCCTTCTTGACGGCCGTCGTGTACTCGTACTCGTAGGAGAGGAGGACGTCGCCCTCGCCGCCGGTGAAGGTCTGGAGCGCCTCACGGCCGGACTTCGGCTGGACGCTGACGTGGTCCTTGATCAGCTTGTCGACGTACGCGAGGTCGCCGTAGGCGTACGCGCCGAGGAGGTTCCACTTCGCCGCGCCCGAGGTGAACGGGTTCGGCGTGACGACCTTGACGCCCTTCTTGAGCAGGTCGTCCCAGGTCTTGATGCCCTTCGGGTTGCCCTTGCGGACGATGAACGAGACGAGCGAGGTGGTGACGAAGCCCTTGGTCGGCGTGTCGGCCCAGGCGGGGTCGACGAGGCCGGCCTTCTCCAGGCGCGTGACGTCGGGCGCGAGGGAGAAGTTGACGAGGTCGGCCTTCAGGCCCGACTCGACCGCGCGGCTCTGCTCGCCCGAGGCGCCGAACGAGGTCTTGAACGAGAAGCCCTTGCCCGCGGGCGTCTTCGTGAAGGCCGGGATGATCTCGTCGTAGACCACCTCCGGTGTGGAGAAGGCGACGAGACTGAGCTCGCCTCCACCGCCGCCCCCGCCGGATGAAGCCGTGGCCTCGCCGCCGGACGAGTCATCTGCACCGCCGCAGGCGGCGAGGGTCAGCGCCGCGATGCAGGCGGCCGCAGCGGCGCCCAGGCGGCGTCCGTGCCAGTTCTGGATCTTCTCGGTCGAGATCATCGGGTCGAGAAGATACACATTCCGGATCAGGTTTGGGGACTTTCGTGCGCCGAACCGGTTCGTGCAGGCCGTCCGGCCGGTTTCGTAGCGTGCGGGAACACATGTTCGATGGCTCGGAGCTCAACCCCGAACAGCTGGCCGCCGCGACGCATCCGGGCGGGCCGCTGCTCGTGCTCGCGGGCGCCGGAACCGGCAAGACGACGACGCTCTGCGCGCGGGTGGAGTGGCTGCTCGATGCCGGCGCGGCGCCCGAGCGGGTGCTGCTCTTGACCTTCACGCGGCGGGCGGCGCGGGAGATGCTGCAGCGCGCGGCCGGGCGGGCGCCGGGGGCGCGGCGGATCGTCGGCGGGACGTTCCACGCGGTCGCGCACCGGCTCGTGCGGGCGCACGCGTCGGCGCTCGGGCTGTCGCCGTCGTTCACGTTGCTGGACGCCGGCGACGCGGCGGACCTGCTCGACCTCGTGCGGGAGGAGCAGGGGTTCGCGGCGGGGAGCGGCGCGAAGCGGTTCCCGCGCAAGCACACGCTCGCGGACGTCTACTCGCGGACGGTCAACGCGCAGGAGCCGCTGCGGGAGGTCATCGCCTCGGGCTTCCCGTGGATCGAGGAGCACGGCGACGCACTGGCCGGGATATTCCGGGCCTACACGGCGCGCAAGCGGGCGTTGGGCGTCTTGGACTTGGACGACCTGCTGCTGTTCTGGCGCGCGCTGGTGCGCGACGAGGTGGCCGGGCCGCGGATCGCGGACGCGTTCGACCACGTGCTCGTCGACGAGTACCAGGACGTGAACGGGCTTCAGGTCGACATCGTGCGCGGGCTGCGGTGCGGGTCCTCGCAGGACGTCACCGCGGTGGGCGACGACTTCCAGGCGATCTACGGCTTCCGCTCGGCTTCCGCCCGGCACATCCTCGACTTCCCGACGCACTTCGCGGACGCCACGGTCGTGACGCTGGAGCGCAACTACCGCTCGGTGCAGCCGGTGCTGGACGTCGCGAACGCGGTGGCGGCGCAGGACACCGCGGGGTTCCGGAAGGTGCTGCGCGCGCAGCGCGACGGCGGCGCGCGGCCGGGGCTCGTGTTCTGCCGGGACGCAAGCGCCGAGGCGGCGATGGTGTGCGACGCGGTGCTCGAGGCGCGCGAGCAGGGGATGCTGCTGCGCGAGCAGGCGGTGCTGATGCGCACGTCGCACGACTCGGACCTGCTGGAGCTCGAGCTCGCGCGGCGGCGGATTCCGTTCGTCAAGTACGGCGGGCTGCGGTATCTGGAGGCCGCGCACGTCAAGGACTTCCTCGCGCTGCTGCGGGTGGCGGAGAACCCGTCGGACGAGATGTCGTGGTTCCGCGTGCTCCAGCTGCTCGACGGGGTCGGGCCCGCGCGGGCCCGGCGGGCGGTCAACGCGCTGGTGACGGGCGACACGCCGGGCTCGGCCGACCGGTGGGAGCCCGCGCTCGCCGCGTTGCCGTCCTCGGCGCACGAGCAGACGCGCGCGGTGCTCGTCGCGCTC
>DATMVO010000008.1:0-2800 GCA_035563115.1 Solirubrobacteraceae bacterium | reverse complement strand
ATGCGCCTTGTCGCGCAGCGCGATCGCGCGGGCGAGCGGCATGCCCCGCGCGTCCACCGCCGCCGCGAGGGCGGCGGCCGTGACCATCGACGCCTCGTCGCCCGTGTAGACCGCCTCGATCGCGCCGGGCGCCAGCAGGCCCGCCCGGGCGAGCGCGCCCGCGACCTCCGTGGGATCGGCGTGCGCGTTGCTCAACAGCGGGAGGCGGCAGTCCGGCGTCCCGTGGTGGCGGACGGCGACGAGGAAGTTCGGCGCGTCCACGTCGGTGTAGACGAGCGCCACGTCCAGGCCGAGCCGTCTGGCGGCCGCGAGGGCGTCGACGTTGAAGCCCAGCACGAGGATCATGCAAGGAACACTACTGGATGGCGCCTGCCCTGGCGTTCTGCCCGGCGCCTAGTGGCGGGGCGCCGCACTAGGCGGCGCCCCGGCGTGCGCACTAGGCGCGGGTCGCGAGCACGGCGCCGAAGCTGACCTGCTTCGTCGACGGCTTCTCGTACGTCTTCTTCATACGTTCTCACCTCCCTCCGGCATCAGAGCTCACGTGGACATCGGCCGGCCGGAGCACCGCCCCGACCCACACCGACGTGCCGAAGGTTAGACATCCTGGCGTTCTGATGCCAGGTCGACAGCCAGGGCAATGATTGGGTACTGTCCAAAACCTGTGTGCGGACTGGCAGGCATCGCGCGGTTCGGAGGCGCCGAGCTGGCGCCCGAGGCGGACGCGTGGCTCGACGCGATGGGGGACGCGGTCGCGCACCGCGGCCCGGACGACCGGCAGCTGCTGCGCGACGGTCCCGTCGGCCTGGCGTTCCGGCGGCTGGCCATCGTCGGCCTCGGCAACGGCCGCCAGCCCCTGACCAACGAGGACGGGAGCGTCGTCCTCGTCGTCAACGGCGAGATCTTCAACCACCGCGAGCTGCGGGCGGCGCTGCGCGATCGTCACGTCCTGCGGACGAGCTCGGACTGCGAGATCCTCGCCCACCTGTACGAGGAGCGCGGCCTGCGCTTCCTCGACGACGTGCGCGGCATGTTCGGCCTCGCGCTGTGGGACCGCCGGGCCGGCCGGCTGCTGCTCGCCCGCGACCGGTTCGGGATCAAGCCGCTGTTCCTCAGCGCGGACGCGGACCGCATCGCGTTCGCGTCGGAGATCAAGGCGCTGCTCGCGGCGCCCGGCGTGCCGCGCGGCGTCGAGTGGGAGGCGGCGCTGACCGACCCGGCGCTCACCGCGGCGCCCGTCCTCACCGACGCCCCGCCCCGCTCGTGGTTCGCGGGCGTCGAGCACCTGCCCGCCGCGACGATCCTCACGGTCGACCTGCGGGACGGGACGCGCGCCGAGCACCGCTACTGGCGGCTGCCGGACGCCCCGGAGCCGGGCGACGGGCCGTCCGACGCCGAGCTGACCGCCCGGTACGGCGCGCTCCTCACCGGTGCGGTCGAGGACTGCCTGATGAGCGAGGTGGAGATCGGCGTCTTCCTCAGCGGCGGCATCGACTCGGCCGTGGTGACCGCGCTCGCCGCCCGCCACGCCGCCCCGGCGACGTTCACGGTCCTCAACGCGAGCACCTACCTCGGGGGCGACGCCCCGGCCGCGCACACGGTCGCGCGCGAGCTGGGCCTGGAGAACCACCAGGTGCTCGTCGACCCGCGCCGCATCCCCTCGCGCGAGGAGTGGCTGGAGCTGCTGTGGCTGTGCGAGACGCCGCTCACCGGGCCCGAGCAGCTCTACAAGCACGCGCTGCACCGCTACGCGAAGGCGACCCACCCCGGGCTGAAGGTGATGCTGCTGGGTCAGGGCAGCGACGAGTTCAACGGCGGGTACGCGCCCACGTTCGCCGGCGACGCCGGGTGGCCGGGCTTCGAGGCCGCGCTCGCGGGGATGGCCCGCGGCGAGGCGCTGCTGGACGAGCCGGCCAAGGCGTCGTGGTGGCGCGAGGAGGCAGGCGGGCTGCTGACCGACGCGGCGGTCTCCGACCTGCGCGGCGACCCCTACCTGCGCTACCTGCGCACGAAGCACCGCGACCTGCAGCAGTACAACTGCTGGCACGAGGACCGGACGGCGGCCGGACTGGGCATCGAGTCGCGGGTCCCGTTCCTCGACCACCGGCTGGTCGAGCTGGCGGCCGCCGTTCCCGCCGAGCGGCGCGCGGCGCTGCTGTGGGACAAGCGGATCCTGCGCGACGCGCTGGACGGCCTCCTGCCGCGCGCGCTGCTCGAGCGGCCGAAGGTCCCGTTCTTCTACGGACCGGGCCTGAGCCACAGCCTGCGCCTGATCACCGGGCTGCTGAGCGCCGGCGACGGCGCGCTGGTGGAGGAGGCGCTGAGCACCGGGCCGGCGCGCGACCTCGTCGACCGCGACGCGCTGCGGGCGGTGCTCGCCACCGACAGCGACGAGGCCGCCGGCCCGGCGACCGAGCTCGCGCTGCGGCTCGTCAACCTCGGCCTGCTCGACCGGATGGCCGCCGAGGCGGCCCGCCGCCCGTCCGGCGACGCCGCGGCGCGCCCGGTGGACGTGCGCGTACCGGTGGACGCGTGGGAGGAGGAGCGGCGCGCGATCGAGGAGCGGCTCGGCCTCGTGCAGGAGCTGGCGCTCGGCGACGTCCCGGCGCTCGCCCCCGGCGTCGCGCTGCTGCGCGCGCAGGCGCCGGAGCCCGCATGGGTCGTCGCGGTCGACGGCCACCTGGCGTTCGAGCTCGAGGACGAGGGGCTGACGCGCGTGCTGCTCGAGGTGGACGGGCACCGGACGCTGGGCGAGGCGATCGCCGCCGCCGGCGTCGAGCCCGCCGCCGTCGAGGAGCACCTG
>DATMVO010000007.1:0-7125 GCA_035563115.1 Solirubrobacteraceae bacterium | reverse complement strand
GTCGTGGATGGGGGAGCGGCTGCTCTGCGCGGACGACGCCCACGCGGCGGCGGCGCTGCGGGGCGCGGTCGACGCGCGCGCGTGGGGGCTGCTGGAGTCGCTCGTGCGGCCGGTGTCGGTGGTGGGGACGCCGGCTTAGGCCGCTTCGGCCGCTCGGGCCGCGGCGCGTCCGTCCGGCTTCGGGTCTGGGGTCGAGACCGTCGCTGCGGGCGGCGGCGACGGTGAAGGTTCGTTCGTGGGCGTCCTCCCGTGAGGTGTGTGACGCCTTTGTTGCGGTATGCGCGACAAAAGCGTCACACGTCTGGACCGTTGACGACTTTGTCCCGGTATGCGGGACAAACTCGTCGATGACCTCTCGCGCGGCCACGTCCAAGCGTGGAAGGTGACCGACAACCACCCGCAACCGCCCGCAGCCACGGCCTCGACCCCAGGCCGCAAGCCGAACGGACGCACCCAACGCCCGGGCGGAGAACGAAAAACTCAGGCCGCGGAAGGCAAAGCCCGCCGCCGCGTCTCCAGCCGCCGCGCCAACGTCCGCAGCCCCCGCGACACCCGCGCCCGCGCGACCTCCTCGGTCACGCCGGTCTCCGCCGCGATGGCCTCGTACTCCAGGTCGTGCACGACCCGCAGCGCGACCGTCCGCTGCTGCTCGGCCGGCAGCGCCGACAGCGCCGCCAGCAGATCCGGCCGCACGCGCTCGACGTCGCAGCGCTGGACGACGCGCAGCGTCGGCTCCTCCTCGTACGCGCCCTCGATCTCGAACGCCGCGACCGCCCGGCGCTCGATCGACGCGCGGCGCCAGTGGTGGGAGAGCTGCGAGCGGGCGATGGCGAGGATCCACGCGCGCTCCTGCGCGATGCTCGAGCCGCGGAACTGGTCGCGGCAGACCAGCGCGGTGGCGAACGTCTCCGCGACGAGGTCCTTCGTCGCCTCCGCGCTGCCGGCGCGCACGCCGAGGAAGGACTCGACCGCCCGCACGTGCGCCCGGTAGAACCCGGTGAAGTTCTGGATCGGCGAGGCTGCCGCGCCGGCGGCAACCGTCTTCGTCCTGTGCGTTGTCGACCTCATTCGGACCCCTGCCTGCGCCTCGCGCGGCGGCAATCCTTGCAGCGATCTCCCAACCGGTCAACCCGGGCGAGCGGGCAGTGGCGCTTGTCGATGTACGCAACGTCCGGCGCGCTGGACGAGAAGCCTAGCTGTACGGGAACGTTTTCGTATACGGTCTGCGGCATGGCCTCACCCACCTCGGCATCCATCGGCCTCGCGCTGCGAGCGGTGCGGACCCTCGCGGCGTCCGACGTGCTGGACCGCCTGGGCGTCCGGGACGGCGCCGAGCGCGTCCTGTACCGGACGACCCGCGACGGCTTCCGCGCGGTCGGCACCGCGGGCCGCACGTTCACGGCCGCCAAGCGCGCCGGTCGCCCCGCGCGGCTCAAGCCCACGCGGAGCGGGCTGTTCGACCTCACGCCCACCGACGAGCAGCAGATGCTCGTCGAGGCGTTCGGCGAGTTCGCGGCCAAGAAGCTCCGGCCCGCCGCGCTCGACGCGGACGCGTCCGCCGCACCGCCCAAGGAGCTGCTCGCGCAGGCCGAGGAGCTCGGCCTCACGATGCTCGGTGTCCCCGAGGAGCTCGGCGGCGCCGTCGAGGAGCGCTCCTCCGTCACCGCCGTCCTGGCCGCCGAGGCGCTGGCCCACGGCGACCTGGGTCTCGCGGTCGCCGCGCTCGCACCCACGGGCGTCGCCACCGCGCTCACCCTCTGGGGCGACGCCGACCAGCAGGCGACCTACCTGCCGTCCTTCGTCGAGGACACGGCGCCCGCCGCGGCGCTCGCGATCCTCGAGCCCCGCCCGCTCTTCGACCCGTTCACGCTCCAGACCACCGCGCGCAAGACCGCGAGCGGCTACGAGCTGACCGGCGTCAAGTCGCTCGTCCCGCGCGGCGCCGAGGCCGAGCTGCTGATCGTCGCGGCGCGCCTGGAGGGTCACGGCCCGGCGCTCTTCCTCGTCGAGCCCGCGCAGGTCGAGGGGCTCAGCGCGCGTCCCGCGCCCGCGATGGGCGTCCGCGCCGCCGGCACCGCCGACCTCAAGCTCGAGGCCGTCGCGGTTCCCGACTCCGCGCTGCTCGGCGACGGCGACCCGCAGGTCTACGCCGAGGCCGTGCGCCGTGCGCGGCTGGCCTGGTGCGCGGTCGCGACGGGCGCCGCGAAGGCGGTCGTCGACCACACGATCCCGTACGTCAACGAGCGCACCGCGTTCGGCGAGCCGATCAGCCACCGGCAGTCCGTTGCGTTCGCGGTCTCCAACATGGCGATCGAGGCCGCGGGCATGCGGCTGGCCACCCTGCGCGCCGCCGCGCGCGCCGACGCCGGCGAGGACTTCGCCCGCGAGGTCGCCGTCGCCCGCCACCTGTGCAGCGAGCAGGGCATGTTCATCGGCTCGGAGGGCGTCCAGCTGCTGGGCGGCGCCGGCTACATCAAGGAGCACCCGGTGGAGCGCTGGTACCGCGACCTGCGCGCGATCGGCGTGATGGAAGGAGCGCTGCTCGTCTGATGATCAACCTCGAGCTCCCCAAGAAGTTCGGCCCGCTCGTCGGCCAGGCGCACCAGGTCGCGACCGAGGTCTTCCGGCCGATCTCCCGCCAGTACGACCGCGACGAGCACGCCCGGCCGAAGGAGCTGGACATGCTCGCGGCGCTGGTCGACGGCATGAACGACGGCGCCGACCTCGGCGGCGCGGGCGCCACCGGCGTGCGGCGCACGACCGGCGGCGACGGCGAGAACAAGAACGGCTCGAACATGTCCACCGCGCTGTCGGTGATGGAGCTGTGCTGGGGCGACGTCGGCCTCCTGCTCTCCATGCCGCGCCAGGGCCTGGGCAACGCGGCGATCGCGTCGGTCGCCGACGACGAGCAGCTCAAGCGGTTCGAGGGCAAGTGGGCCGCGATGGCGATCACCGAGCCGGAGGCGGGCTCCGACTCCGCCGCGATCCGGACGACGGCGACGCTCGACGGCGACCACTACGTCCTCAACGGCGAGAAGATCTACGTCACCGCCGGCGAGCGTGCCGACCTCGTCGTGGTGTGGGCCACGCTCGACAAGAGCAAGGGCCGCGCGGCGATCAAGTCGTTCGTGGTGGAGCGGTCGAACCCGGGGATGATCCTGGAGCGGCTCGAGCACAAGCTCGGCATCCGGGCCTCGGACACCGCCGCGTTCCGCCTGGAGAACTGCCGTGTGCCGAAGGAGAACCTCCTCGGCTCGCCGGAGATCCTCGACGCGAAGAAGTCGTTCGCGGGCGTGATGCAGACGTTCGACAACACGCGGCCGCTCGTGGCCGCGATGGCGGTCGGGCTGACGCGCGCGTGCCTGGAGGAGACGACGAGGCTCGTCAAGGAGGCCGGGATCACGGTCGACTGGGACCGCCCCGCGCAGTCCCAGCCCGCCGCGGCGGCCGAGCTCCTGGCGATGGAGGCCGACTACGAGGCCGCCCGCCTGCTGACGCTCGAGGCCGCGTGGATGGCGGACAACGGCAAGCCGAACTCGCTGCAGGCCTCGATGGCCAAGGCGAAGGCCGGCCGCACGTGCGTGGACGTGGCCCTGCGCTGCGTCCGCCTGGCGGGCGGCGTCGGCTACAGCGAAGAGCTTCTGCTGGAGAAGTGGGCGAGGGACGGCAAGATCCTCGACATCTTCGAAGGCACCCAGCAGATCCAGCTGCTCATCATCGCGCGGCAGCTGCTGGGCAAGACGTCGGCCGAGCTGCGATGACCCCGCAGCGCTCGTAGGCCGGCAGAGCGCCGGGGCCCCCAACCCAAGGCCCCGGCCACGCCGGGGCGCCGCCTATCACGACCCAGGCGGCGCCCCGGCACTCAACTGCAGAGTCGGAGAACGGATGCTCACACCCACTCGCGCCCAGAAGGTCGCCGCGGCGACCGCCGCCCTTGCCGCCCTTGCCGCGCCGTCGTTCGCGTCGGCGGCGACGCAGGATCCCAACGAGCGCTCGGACACCACTGCTCGCCTCGCCCCGCAAGGGCCGAGACCGCTGGAGGACGTCGTCGTGCTGGACGGCAAGAGGTACGCGGCCGGGCTGCGCTGGTACCGCGTCGGCGGGCAGGTCTCCGTCCCCGCCTACTCGCTGAGCTTGCACGCCGCGCCTGACCCCGCGGCGCGGCTCATCAACAGCGACCCGGGGTCGACGGGCATCGCGAACCTCCGGCAGGCGACGGCTCTCGCCGCGTGCTGGGCGTCCAACCAGGCCGAACGCCCGGTGCATCGCGTCGACGCGGCGGCGACGCAGGTAGCCATCTGGCACTTCACCGACTACCTGCGCGTGAAGCCGGCGACCGTGCCCAACCCGACGATCCGCGCCCGCGCCGCGAAGCTGATCGCAGAGGTCGAGCGGCTCCCCGCGTCCGGCCCACAGAAGGCGTGCGGTCAGGAGCTCTCGCCACAGGGCTTCTCGAAGGCCAGCTTCTCGCCCACGCTCGCGATCAGGCAGAGCGACCCCTCGCTCGAGGACCAGGCTGTAAGGGTCGTGATGAGCAGCGGGAGCTACGTCGCGGAGTTCGAGAACTCGCAGGTCGTGCAGATCAGGGTCGACGGCGTGGCGAGCTTCGTCTGCAGCGGGACGAACTCGCGCATCCGCGCCGACCAGGACGTCAAGCGCGGACCGCCGGCGCCGCGCGGCGCGCCCGACGACGGGCAGCCGCGCGGTCGGTCGTGCGGGGAGGAGGTCACCGGGACGTCGGAGCAGTACACCGTCGACGACGTCAAGCCGCTCGCAGACGTCGAGGGCCCCGAGCCGGACGAGACGGCCCAGCTCGGGCAGCAGATCGAGATCCGGATCCCGCGCGACGCGGGACCGCAGCACGTCGAGGCCATCTGGTCGAGCGGCTGGGACCCCGCGGCGGTGTTCGTCCCGGGGGACCGAGGCGCGCCGATCATCACCGCGAGCCGGTTCAACGCGGTGCTGAGCGACAGCGTCGACCTCGACCCGTCTGACCTCAACCGGTTCCAGACGTTCATCCAGCAGACGTTCGTGGCGTTCCTGGCCTCGCTGAAGGCGTTCGGTCTCATTCCGCTCTTCATCGTGCTCGTCATCCTCGTCACCGCGCCCCAATGGGGCGGGTGGGTCGGACGCAAGACGATCGCCGAACCCGCTTCCGCATGGCGACAGCGGCGACGCGAGCGCCGTGACGAACAACGCGCGGCGACGCGTGAGGCCGAACGCGAGAACGACGCGGACGAGGACGAGGCGTCTGGCTGATGGACCGCGCGCGGCGGACAGGGCGCGCACCGTAGGCTGCCTGGCATGGCAGAGCTCCTCCTCGGGCCGGTGCTGCGGTACGTCGACCCGACGCAGGCGACGCTCTGGGTCGAGACCGACGCGCCCTGCGACGTCGACGTCCTCGGCCACACCGCGCGCACGTTCACGGTCGAGGGCCGGCACTACGCGCTCGTGATCGTCGACGGGCTCGAGCCCGGCTCCTCCCACCCGTACGAGGTGCGGCTCGACGGTGCGCGCCGCTGGCCGGAGGACGGGTCGCCGTTCCCGCCCAGCACGATCCGGACGCCGGCCGAGGACGAGCCCGCCCGGATCGCGTTCGGCTCCTGCCGGGTGTCGGTGCCGCACGAGCCGCCGTACACGCTCCGCAAGGAGGACGACGATCGCGGGCGCGAGATCGACGCGCTCTACGCGCTCGCGCTGCGGATGCGCGACGAGCCGGAGGAGCGCTGGCCGAACCGGCTCCTCCTCCTCGGCGATCAGGTCTACGCGGACGAGGTCTCGCCGCGGACGCTCGAGTACATCGAGCGCAAGCGGGGCACGGACGAGCCGCCGGGCGAGCAGGTCGCCGACCTGGACGAGTACGTCCAGCTCTACCGCGAGTCGTGGGGCGAGCCGACGATGCGCTGGCTCATCTCCACCCTCGCGACCGCGACGATCTTCGACGACCACGACGTCCACGACGACTGGAACATCTCCGGCGCGTGGGTCGAGGACATCCGCCGCGAGCCGTGGTGGGACGAGCGGATCGTCGGCGCGTTCGTCTCCTACTGGATCTACCAGCACCTCGGGAACCTGTCGCCCGAGGCGCTCGAGGAGGACGAGCTGTGGTGCGCGGTGCGGGACTCCGGCGGCGCGGACTGCGGGCCGATGCTGCGCGAGTTCGGGCGCCGGGCGGACCGCGAGCAGGACGGCTCGCGGTGGTCGTACTGCCGCGACTACGGCGGCGTGCGCGTGATGGTGATCGACTCGCGCGCCGGGCGCGACTTCCGCGACGGGCGGCGGCAGATGGTCGACGACGACGAGTGGGGGTGGATCTGCGAGCGGCTCACCGGCGGCCACGACCACCTCGTCATCGCGACCTCGCTCCCGCTCCTGCTCGGCCACGGGATGCACTTCTTCGAGGCGTGGAACGAGGCAGTCTGCGACGGGGCGTGGGGGAAGCTGGCGGCGCGGCTGGGCGAGAAGCTCCGGCGCGCGGTGGACCTGGAGCACTGGGCCGCGTTCGACAGCTCGTTCCGCCGGCTGACCGACCGGATCCGTGAGGTGGCGGCGGGCGAGCATGGGCCGCCGCCCGCGTCGATCACGGTCCTGAGCGGCGACGTCCACCACGCGTACCTGGCCGAGGTGGCGTTCCGCCGCGAGGCGGGAGCGCAGAGCGCGGTGTGGCAGGCGGTCTGCTCGCCGGTGCGCAACCCGCTCGACGCGCGGGAGCGGCGGACGATCCGCTTCGGCGGCTCGCGCGTCGCGCACGTGATCGGGCGGGCGCTCGCGCGGTCGGCCGGGGTCAAGGACCCCGACCTGCGGTGGCGGATCTGCGAGGGCCCCTGGTTCGACAACCAGATCGCGACGCTGACGCTGCACGAGCGCTCCGCCTCCATCCGGCTGGAGCGCACGCGCCCGGCCGAGGACTCCCCGGACGGGCGCGTGATGCTGGAGGAGTGCTTCAGCCGGCGACTGGCGTGAGCCGGTCGGCCCGGTCGGCGCTGTCGGCATCGGACGGGTCGAGGAGCCGGCGGCCGGCCTCGGGGTGGACGATCACGACGTGGCCGAGCGCCTCCTCACCGGCGGCGGCCGCGATCGCGCGGACCATCGACGTGCGGCCGTGGCGCGGGCGGCCGAGGACGA
>DATMVO010000006.1:0-22851 GCA_035563115.1 Solirubrobacteraceae bacterium | reverse complement strand
CGCCGCCTACCTGCGGGACCCCGACGGGCTGCGGGTCGAGCTCGTCACCGGCCACTCCTGAGCAACGCCCTGACCGTCTCCGCGGTCGCCGGCTGCTCTGCGCGCCGGGTGATCTGCCGCCAGACGAAGCGCTGGTTGAGGTAGCCGGCGCGGGTCAGTGCGGCGTCCCGCTCACGGTCCTCGATCGCGGCGAGGACGCCGCCGTGGGTCGCCATCCCGTCGGTCTCCACCACGACGCGCTGGTCGCGCCACAGGAAGTCGACGGTGAAGCCGAGCAGCGGCGCGTTCACCTCCGGGCGCGGCAGGCCGTGGCGGTCGCACAGCTCCAGGAACCGCTGCTCGAGCTCCTCCTTCGTGGGGGCGTCGTCCCAGGCTTGGAGGACGGTTGCGAGCCGCCGCGCGCCGGCCCGGTGCGCCGCGGCCTCCCGGACGGCCGCGACGTCCAGGATCCGCTGTCGCTCCGCCCCCTTGATCGCCGCCCGCACCGTCCGCTCCGGCGCATGCGCGGCGAGGTCCACCAGCGTCCGCGCCGGCGTCGTCACGGGGATCCCGTTGACGACCGCGCGGGGGACGTCGGGGGAGCGGTGGAGGATCAGCCCGTCACGCTCGCGCTTCCGTCCGCCGGCGCCGGGCACGGTGACGTGGATCGTGGCCCCGGCCGAGTCGAGCATCCGCCACAGCACGGCGGCGGACACGTGGCTCAGCGCGGACCCCGGTCCCCCGAGGAGCACCGCCGCGATCCACCGGCCCTCCGGCGTCAGCGCCGGGTGCCCGACCGCGTACACGCCCCGCCGCACGGGGTGCAGCGTGCGGGCGAGCTGACGCTCGACCTGCTGCCGGGAGATCCCGGCTTCGAGCATCTGCCACCGCGCGACGATGCCGTGCTGCCGCCCCGCCGTCGCGGCCAACCATCTGTCGACGTTTTCGACTCGCATAGCGAGTCATAGGCGTCGAGCGTTGGAAGTTCGCCCCCCTAGCGGCGGCGGAGGGCGCGGAACTCGTCGAGGGTTCGGGCGTCGTGGGAGGCGGCTGAGGCTGGGGCGACGTCGAGGTCGTGGGCGGCGTCGGAGCACCAGAAGGACGGGTGGCGGGCGATCCAGCGCTCGGCGTCCGCGCGGCCCAACGCGACCAGCTCGGCCACGAACCGCTCGTCGAAGAGCAGGAACGAGAGGAGCTCGCCGCGGGACGGGCCGTTCCCCAGCAGCCGCGAGAGCAGCAGGTAGTCGGGGTCGCGGAGCTGGCGCCAGCCGCCGTACCGCGACGCGAGCACCTCGGCCGCCAGCTCCCCGATCTCGCCCCGGCGCGAGGGCGCGACCAGCGCGTAGGAGACCCGACGGTACGCCGGACGCCCGCCCGCGGCGCGGTACGAACGCGCCGACGACGCCGCCGACGACCCCTCCACGAAGAACGAGTTGATCGCCGCGAGACGGTGGAGATCGTCCGCGACCTGGTCCACCAGCAACCCGTCGAGGACGTTGGCCGTCACGTCCGCCAGCCGCGGCGTCCGCACCCGCTCCCGCTCCGCGCCGCCCGCAAACGGCTCGAACCCGATGACCACCACCCGGTCCGCGCCCAGCGCCAGCGCCGGCGCCAACGGCGCGTTCAGGCGCGTCCCGCCGTCGATGTAGTGGTCCGCGGCGGCCGCCGGCGACGTCACCTCCACGGGCGGGAAGAGGAGCGGGATCGCGGCGGAGGCCCGGACGTGCTCGCCGCTCAGCGTCGCCGAGACGTAGTCGAGCTTGGAAGACGGCGGGGAGGACGGGGGCGCGGAGGTCGACTCGGTGAACGCGACCGGCCGGCCCCGGGAGAGGCCGGTGGCGACGACGCAGACCGCGTCGATGACCCCGTGCTTGACGTTGCGGTGCAGCGCCATCCAGTCGATCCAGCGGTCGAGCGAGCCCGCGAGCGGCGCCGGGTCGAGCAGCGACGGCAGCCGCATCCCGGGCACCTCGAACGCCTCGCCGAGCGCCCTCACGAGCTTCACACCCAGCCGGGGCGAGACCATCCGCCGCAGCACGTCGCCACGGCGCATCTCCAGCCATCGCGCGACGATCTCCCGCGCGGCCTCCTCCGCCGGCCGGTCCGCCAGCGACCCGACGACCGCGGCGTTGATCGCGCCGACCGACGTTCCGCACACGATCGAGACCCGCTCGCCCCGCGCCTCCAGCGCAGGCAGCAGCACCGACAGCGCGCCGGCCTCGTAGGCGCCACGCGCGCCGCCCCCAGGCAGAACGAGGGCGACGCGGGACGCGCTTCTGGTCGTGATGGCAGATGCCATCGCCCCACCATCCTGTGCGGTGCGCCCCGGAGCGACAACCGACCGTGCGCACAGGGCGGACGGCCTCCGGAAGGACCGAAGGGATAAGGTCCGATGCCCGACTTTCGGCTACCAGGAGGACTGGAAACGACATGCCCGTACGCGTGGGGATCAACGGCTTCGGGCGGATCGGCCGCAACCTGTTCCGCGCCGCCAAGGCGGCCAACGCGGACATCGACTTCGTCGCCGTCAACGACCTGACGGACAACAAGACGCTCGGCCATCTGCTCAAGTACGACTCGATCCTCGGCCCGTACCCCGGGACCGTCGAGGTCACCGACACCGGCCTCGTCGTCGACGGCGACGAGCTGCGCGTCCTGGCCGAGCGCGACCCCGGCAAGCTGCCGTGGGGCGACCTCGGCGTCGACGTCGTCATCGAGTCGACCGGCTTCTTCACCGACCGCGAGAACGCCGCGAAGCACCTCGACGGCGGCGCGAAGAAGGTCATCATCTCCGCGCCCGCCAAGGGCGAGGACATCACGGTCGCGCTCGGCGTCAACTTCGACCAGTACGACCCCGAGCAGCACCACGTCATCTCCAACGCGTCGTGCACCACGAACTGCCTCGCGCCGTTCGCCAAGGTCGCCAACGACACGGTCGGCATCAAGCACGGCCTGATGACGACGATCCACGCGTACACCGCCGACCAGCGCCTGCAGGACATGCCGCACAAGGACCTGCGCCGCGCCCGCGCCGCCGCGCTCAACCTGATCCCGGCGTCGACCGGCGCCGCCAAGGCCGTCGGCCTCGTGCTGCCGGAGCTGCAGGGCAAGCTCAGCGGCTTCGCGGTGCGCGCCCCCGTCCCGACCGGCTCGGTGGTCGACCTCACGTTCGAGGCCAACCGCGAGACCAACGTGGAGGAGCTGAACGCCGCGTTCAAGACCGCGTCGGAGAGCGACCAGCTGAAGGGCATCCTCGAGTACACCGAGGACCCGATCGTGTCGTCGGACATCGTCACGAACCCGCACTCGTCGATCGTCGACGGCCTGCTCACCTCGGTCATCGACGGCACGCTCGTGAAGGTCGTCTCCTGGTACGACAACGAGTGGGGCTACTCGAACCGCGTGGTGGAGCTGGCGCAGAAGGTGCTGCCCGCGTGAGGACGCTGGACGATCTGGGCGACGTCGCGGGCAAGCGCGGCGTCGTCCGGGTCGACTTCAACGTCCCGCTGCGGGACGGGGCGATCACGGACGACACGCGCATCCGGGCCGCGCTGCCGACGTTGAAGGCACTGCGTGAGCGGGGCGCGAAGCTCGTGCTGCTGGCGCACCTCGGGCGGCCGAAGGACCGGGAGCCCGAGTTCTCGCTGGCGCCCGTGGCCGCGCGGCTGGGGGAGCTGCTGGAGACCGAGGTCCCGGTCGCGGCGGACTTCGACAGCGTGCCCGACGCTGACGTCGTGATGCTGGAGAACGTGCGGTACTTCGTCGGCGAGACGAAGGACGACCCGGCGCTCGCGCAGCAGTACGCCGACCTGGGCGACTTCTACGTCAACGACGCCTTCGGCGCCGCGCACCGCGCGCACGCGTCGACCCACGGCGTCGCGAAGCTGCTCCCCGCCGCGGCGGGGCTGCTCCTCCAGCGCGAGGTGCAGACGCTCGAGACGATCCTGGAGAACCCCGACCGCCCGCTCGTCGCGATCGTCGGCGGCGCGAAGGTCACCGACAAGATCGGCGTCCTCGACGCGTTCCTCGCGCGCGCGGAGACCGTCCTCATCGGCGGCGCGATGTGCTTCCCGTTCTTCAAGGCGCAGGGCCACGACGTCGGCTCGTCGCTGTGCGAGGACGAGGGCATCGAGCCCGCCCGGCGCGTGCTCGCCGAAGGCGGCGACAAGGTGCTGCTGCCGCAGGACCTGACGCTCGGCCGCGAGTTCTCCGCCGACACCGAGGTCCGCCACTCAGGCGGCGTGGACGTCGAAGACGGCTGGATGGGCCTCGACGTCGGCCCGCGCACGGTCGAGCGGTACACCGAGGTCATCGCCACGGCCGGCACCGTGTTCTGGAACGGGCCGATGGGCGCGTTCGAGCTGGAGCCGTTCAGCGCCGGCACGAAGGCCGTGGCCGAGGCCGTCGCCAAGGCGCCCGGCACCACGGTGGTCGGCGGCGGCGACAGCGCCGCGGCGATCAAGCAGTTCGGGTTCGCGGACGACGTGACCCACCTGTCGACGGGCGGCGGCGCCGCCCTGGAGCTGCTCGAGGGCAAGACGCTCCCGGGCGTGGAGGTCCTCCGTTGAGCCGCAGGCCGATCATCGCCGGCAACTGGAAGATGAACAAGACGGCGGCCGAGGCGCGCGAGCTCCTCGGCGCGCTCGACGGCGGGAGGTTCCCCGACGTCGACGTCGCCGTCTGCGTGCCGTTCACGGCGCTGTGGGCGGCGCAGGAGACCGTCAACGGGATCCAGGTCTACGCGCAGAACATGCACGAGGCCGCGAGCGGGGCGTACACCGGCGAGGTCTCCGCGCCGATGCTGAACGAGATCGGCATCCACGGCGTGCTGCTCGGCCACTCCGAGCGGCGCCAGCTCTTCGGCGAGACCGACAAGGCGCTGCAGAAGAAGGTCCCCGCCGCGCTGGAGGCCGGGCTCGTCCCGATGCTCTGCGTGGGGGAGACCGAGGAGGAGCGCGACCGTGGCGACATGGAGCGCAAGCTCCGCCATCAGGTGCAGGAGGGGCTGCACGACGTGCCGGTCGAGCGCCTGCACGAGGTCGTCATCGCGTACGAGCCGATCTGGGCGATCGGCACCGGCAAGGTCGCCACGCCCGAGCAGGCGCAGGAGGCCGTCGGCTTCGTCCGCGCGCTGGTGAGCGACCGGTCGCGCGAGGCCGGCGAGGCCGTCCGCGTGCTCTACGGCGGCTCGATGAAGCCCGACAACGCGGCGGAGCTGCTCGCGCTGCCCGACTGCGACGGCGGCCTCATCGGCGGCGCGTCGCTCAAGGCGGACGACTTCCTCGCGATCGCCGCGGCAGCGCAGAGCGCATGACGCCGCCTCCGACGTTCCCGAGCGTCGCGCTGGTGATCCTGGACGGCTGGGGCCTCGCCCCGGCCGGCCCGGGCAACGCGGTCGACCTGGCGAGCACGCCCGTGATGGACGAGCTGTGGGCGACGTACCCGCACACGACGCTGACGGCGTGCGGCAAGGCCGTCGGCCTGCCCGAAGGGCAGATGGGCAACAGCGAGGTCGGTCACCTCAACCTCGGCGCGGGGGCGATCGTCAAGCAGGACCTGACGCGGATCGACGAGTCGCTCGTGGAGAAGCACGAGGCGAACGAGGTGATCGAGGCCGCGTTCCGGGACACGCCGCGGCTCCACCTCGTCGGGCTGGTGTCCGACGGTGGGGTCCACGCGAGCCTGGAGCATCTCGAGGCCCTGGCCGCGCTGGCGCGGGAAGCGGGGGTCCCAGACATCGTCGTGCACGCGTTCACCGACGGCCGCGACACCTCGCCGACCGGGGGCGCGGACTACGTCGCACGGGTCGAGGCGCTCGAAGGCGTCCGCATCGGGACCGTGATCGGCCGGTACTACGGGATGGACCGCGACAACCGGGAGGAGCGCACGGAGGCGGCGCGCACCCTCATCGTCGACGGGATCTCCGAGCACCACGCGGACACGGCGGTGCAGGCGGTGCGCGAAGCCTACGAGCGCGACGAGACCGACGAGTTCATCACGGCGACGACGGTCGGCGACGAGGCGACGATCCGCCCCGGCGACTCCGTCCTCACCTTCAACTTCCGCCCCGACCGGATGCGGCAGATCGTCACCGCGCTGGCGCCCAGCGCCGACCGGCTGACGACGCTGACCGAGTACGAGGAGAGCTGGGAGTACGCCGTCGCGTTCCCGCCCGCGCGCCCGACCGTGACGATCGCAAAGGTCATCGCCGACCGGGGCGACAAGCAGCTCCACGTCGCGGAGACCGAGAAGTACCCGCACGTGACGTACTTCTTCAACGGGGGCGAGGAGGAACCGTACCCCGGCGAGCGGCGCGAGCTGCTGCCCTCCCCGCGCGACGTTCCGACGTACGACAAGAAGCCCGAGATGAGCGCGCGCGGCGCCGCCGACGCCTTCATCGCCGCGTGGCAGGAGGAGTCGCCGCGGTTCGGCGTCATCAACTTCGCCAACGCCGACATGGTCGGCCACACCGGCTCGATCCCGGCCGCCATCAAGGCGGTCGCGACGGTCGACGCGTGCCTCGGCGACGTGGTCAAGACCGTGCTGGAGTCGGGCGGCGTCTGCCTCGTCACCGCCGACCACGGCAACGCGGACGAGATGCTGGAGGAGGACGGGTCGCCGGACACGGCGCACTCGCTCAACCCGGTGCCGTTCATCGTCACCTCGCACGACGTCGAGATCGACGGCGAGGGCATCCTGGCCGACGTCACGCCGACCGCGCTCGCCCTCCTGGGCATCGAGCGGCCGGCGGAGATGACCGGCCGCCCGCTCGTCAAGCTGAGCTGAGCACCCCGCCGCGCGCGGGCGTCACGCGCCGAACGTGACGTCCACGCGCGGGAGGTCCTCCGGGGCCGGGTAGGCGCGCTCGGTGCGCAGGACGCGCCGGGCGAGCGCCGCCGCCAGCTCCTCGTGCACCGCCGCCTCGTGGCAGGGCGTGGGGAGGGAGACGTGGAGCCGGTAGTGCGGCTGGGCCATCGGGCGGCCGGAGGCGAACGCGGCGCCCTCGTCCACCTCGCGCGCGAACGCCCACGCGCGCGCGGGGATGAGGTCGGCGCCGGCGGAGTCGAGGTGGCGCTCGACGAGGTCCGTCAGGTCCTCGAGCAGCCCTTCGCGCCGGGCGGGATCGAGCTGGCGACCGAGGACGAGGAGGTCGATGAGGGCGGGTCGGGTCACGCCGCGGATGGTCGGGCACGGCCCCCCGGGCCACATCGGGGAATCCCCCCGAGCCCGGGCACGCGCGTCCGCCGAAGGTCGCCCCGGGGAACTTCCGTCGCGGGCGAAGTACCCTTTGTTGTGCGAACAACGAACCGGCGGTCGTCGACCTCTCCACAGACGCCGCCTCCACTGCTACCTTCGCGCCACGCCGTGTCTACCCAGGTCACCACACAGCCGCTTTCCGACACCGAGCTCGGAGCTTGGCGCGGGCTCCTCAGGACCCACGCCACGCTCGTCAAGCGCCTCGACGCGGAGCTCGAGGCCGAGCACGGTCTCGCCCTCACCTCGTACGAGGTCCTGCTCCACCTCTCTCACGCCGCCGAGCGCAAGATGCGCATGTGCGACGTCGCGGAGTCCGTCCTGCTGTCCCGCAGCGGGCTCACGCGCCTCATCGACCGCCTCGAGCGCGACGGCTTCGTCGAGCGCGTCTCGTGCGCCGACGACGCCCGGGGCGCCTACGCGCGCCTGACCGACGGCGGTCTCGACAAGCTCCGCCAGGCCCAGGTCACGCACCTGGACGGCGTCCGCAAGCACTTCCTCGCGCACTTCGAGGAGTCCGAGCTGCGCACGCTCGCCGACGCCTGGACGCGCGTCGGCGGGGCCGGTGCGACGGCCGGAGGCGCCTGCTCGGCCGAGTAGCGCCCCGCCGCATCCGATCTGCATCGCCCGAAGGGCCCGCCACGTGCGGGCCCGTCGTCGTTCTGCGGAAGATCGCGCAGAAGACTTGACATCAGCTGACTGACATTTCTACACTGCGGGTACACCAGCTTCGACGTCACCGAACGACCAGGAGGCAGCAGACATGGCGCTTGTCCGTTGGGAGCCCGCTCGCGAGATCAACGCGATCCAGCAGGAGATGAACCGGCTCTTCTCGACCTTCTTCGACGCTCCGGCGAACGGCTCGTCGGCGTCCGCCGCGGCCCCGAGCCGCTGGGTCCCGGCGATGGACCTCGTCGAGACCGACGACCACTTCGTCCTGCGCGCCGACCTCCCAGGGATGACCGAGCAGGACGTCAAGCTCGAGGTCGAGCGCGACGTGCTCACGCTCTCCGGTGAGCGGCGCATCCAGCACGAGGCCAAGAAGGACGGCTTCTACCGGCTCGAGCGCGCGTCCGGCTCGTTCTCCCGCAGTCTGACGCTCCCCGAGGGCGTCGACGCGGACGCGATCGAGGCGACGTTCGAGCACGGCGTCCTCGAGGTCCGCATCCCCAAGCCCGCGGAGCGCCGGCCGCACCGCGTCGAGATCGCCGTGGGCGGCGCGCGCCCGGCGATCGAGACCCAGGCCGCGGAGGCCGCGCAGAACAACTAGCCGGGGGCTCGTGGCGCTCTGAGCCGCGCCGCGAACCTCCCACGCAGTTTCCAGGTTCACGATCGCCCGGATTCCGGGTACACCTGGGTCACTCTCCTCCTCAGAACCCCTCGGTGGCGCGGCGACCCCCGCGCCACCGGCCGTTAACGGGCGGGTGCAGGGAGAAGGCGGCGCGGCCCCGGCGCCGCCGTAGATTGGGGGCACATGGCCGCGCCCTTCGAGATCATCGCCCGCGACGAGCAGACGCGGGCCCGCGCGGGCCTCCTGCGCACCGCCCACGGCACCGTCCGCACGCCCGCGTTCGTCCCGCTCGCGACGAAGGCGACGGTGAAGGGCATCGACCTCCCCGAGATCACCGCGACCGGCTACGACATGGTCCTCGGCAACACGTTCCACCTGTGGCTGGAGCCGGGGCACGACCTGATCGGCGACTTCGGCGGGCTCCACGAGTTCATGCGGTGGGAGCAGCCGATCATCACCGACTCCGGCGGCTTCCAGGTCTTCTCGATGGGCTACGGGAACGTCAGCGCCGAGATCAAGAAGACGGGCGCCGGCCCGGGCGGCAAGTCGGTCATGGGGATCACCGAGGAGGGCGTGACGTTCAAGCACCCCAAGAACGGCGACGCGATCTTCATGGGGCCGGAGACGTCGATGGAGGTGCAGGCCAAGCTGCGCTCCGACATCGCGCTGGTCTTCGACGAGTGCACGCCCTTCCACGTCGACCGCGAGTACACCGCCCGCTCGACCGAGCGCACCCATCGCTGGCTGCAGCGCTGCCTGGACTGGCATGCCGACCACGGGCCGGAGGGGCAGCTCGTCTACGGCATCGTCCAGGGCGGCGTGTACCACGACCTGCGCACCGAGTCGGCCGAGCACATCGCCGCGTCGGCCGTGGACGGGATCGCGATCGGCGGCTCGCTCGGCGCGGACAAGCCGCAGATGTACGAGGTCGTGGAGTGGACGACCGCCGTCCTGCCCGAGGGGAAGGCACGCCACCTGCTCGGCATCGGCGAGGTCGACGACCTGATCCGCGGCGTCGAGCTGGGAATCGACACGTTCGACTGCGTCACCCCGACGCGGCTGGGCCGCCACGGCGTCGCGCTCGTGCCGGAGCCGGAGAAGCGGTTCCGCGTCGATCTCACCGCCGCGCGCTTCAAGGCGTCGCAGGAGCCGATCGAGGCCGGGTGCCCGTGCCCGGCATGCGCCGGCGGCCACCACCGCGGCTACCTGCGGTACCTGGCGAAGAACCGCGAGCCGAGCGGCCAGCGCCTGCTCACGCTCCACAACCTCACGTACCTGGCGCGGGTGATGCGCGACCTGCGCGACTCGATCGGAGCCGGCACGCTGGCCGAGACGGCGGCGGCGCTGCGGGCGGGGAAGGCGCCGTCGACGGCGCCGGTGGAGCGGTTCACAGCCGCCGCCGTGTCTGCTCCCTGACCGGACGAAGGCGCTCGACACGGTGTCAGAGGGCTTGGCGCACTAGAACGTTCGCCTAGTTGCGGCAAAACGCGCTAAAGACAGGTGGATTTCCGGGGCGTCGGGGTATTAGATTCCGCGCTTCCGCCGCACCGAGTCATGGATGGCGACGTGCGGACGGCTCTTCATGAACAGGGCGACCTCCATTGCACAGCTCATGGGCGGCGTGCGCCGCCTCGCCGCGCTCGCGCACAGCGCCCGCGACGAGGACACGGTGCTGCGCGCGCTCAGGTACGAGCTCCAGTACGCACTCGACGTGGACGAGGTCCGCTTCGAGCTCGAGGCCGACCGCTCCTGGCCGACCCTCCCGCTGATCGTCGACGGCCGCAAGCGCGGCGTCTTCGTCTTCGTCACGCACCCGCCGCGGAGCGCGACGGACGAGGAGATCGACGTCGCGGCCGCGCTGATCGAGGCCGCCGCGGCGGTGCTCGCGCTCCAGGAGGCCCGCCACGCCGCGCGCGTGGACTCGCTGACCGGCGCGCTGAACCACGGCGCGATGATCGGGCGGCTGGAGGAGGAGATCGACCGCGCCCGCCGCTACCGGACGGGGCTGGCGGCGCTGATCATCGACCTCGACGACTTCAAGTCGATCAACGACCGCTGGGGCCACGCGACCGGCGACAGCGTGCTGCGGCAGGTCGCGGCGCTGCTGCGGAGCGAGTTCCGCGCGCACGACCAGGTCGCGCGGTACGGCGGCGACGAGTTCGTGGTGCTGCTCCCGCACGCGGTCGGCCCGCGGGCGGAGATCGCCGCGCGGCGCGCGCTGCGCCGGCTGCGCGACATCCACGTGGTGACGGAGGAGGGCCGCCGCCCGCTCTCCGCCTCCATCGGCCTCGCCGAGTGGGCCGAGCCCGAGACGCCCGCCGAGCTGCTCGCCAAGGCCGACCAGGCCCTCCTCGCCGGCAAGCGCGGCGGCAAGGACCAGCTCCGCACCGCGTCGGGCGAGTGGCCCTGGGACGGCGAGACCGCCCCGGTCGTCGCCCAGCCCGCTAGCTGACCGCTAGCGGGTGTTTTCGTCGACCAGTTCCTTCATGGACTGGACGAGCTCGCTGGAGGAGCTGCCGGTGACGGGCTGGACGTCCGCGCCGCCTCCGCCGGAGGAGGAGAGGGCGAGGTAGGCGACGACGGCGACGATCGCGGCGAGCAGGAGGAGCGTGGCGGTGATCGCGCCCCGGCGCGACTTCTTGGGGGCGGCGGGCGGCGGCGCGATGCCGGCGGGCTGGTAGGGCGTGCCCGTCGCCGGCCCGGGCGTCGGCTGGAGCCGGCGGGCGGGGGCGGGCTGCGCGGTCGTCTGGCCGAGCATCCGCGTGGCGGTCGTCGGGTCGCTCGCCAGCACCGACGTCGCGTCGGTCTCGTCGAAGGTCTGGCCGGAGGCGCCGGCGGCGAGCGCCTCGCGCATCTCCGTCGCGCTGCCGAAGCGGTCGCGCGGATCCATCTCCAGCGCCCGCGCGACGGCCTGGGCGACGCCGTGGGGGACGGACGGGTCGATCTCGTCCAGCATCGGCGGGTACTCGCGCTGCTGCTTGAGCGCCAGCTCGGTGAGCGACTGCGCCTCGTACGGCAGCCGCCCCGCGAGGAACTGGTAGGCGACGACGCCGAGCGAGTAGAGGTCCGACCGCGGGGTCGCCTCCTCGCCCGCCGCCTGCTCGGGCGACAGGTACGCGGCGGTGCCGAGGACGGAGCCGACCTGCGTGATCCGCGAGCCCGCGTCCGCGCTGGCCTTGGCGATGCCGAAGTCGGCGAGCTTGACCGGGCCCTCGTCGGAGCGCAGCAGGTTCCCGGGCTTGACGTCGCGGTGCACCACGCCGTGCCGGTGCGCGTGCTCGAGGCCGCGGCACGACTGCTCGACGATGAAGAGGCCGTCGCGGAGGCTCAGGCGCCCGTGGTCGCGGAGCAGCTCCGCGCCCGACTGGCCCTTGATGTACTCCATGACGATGAAGTGGCGCCCGCTCGGGTCGTCGAGGCCGAAGTCGAAGACCTGGACGATGTTGGGGTGCACGAGCCGCGCCGCCGCCAGCGCCTCGCGGCGGAAGCGCGAGACGAACTGCGGGTCGTCGGCCAGGTGCTCGGCGAGGAGCTTGACGGCGACCTGCCGCTCCAGCCGGCGGTCGAAGGCGAGGTGGACGGTGGACATGCCGCCGAAGCCCAGGCGCTCGCCCAGCTCGTAGCGGCCCGCGATCGTCTCGCTCATTCGATCACCGCCCCCGGAGCCTCTTCGCCGCCGGGATCGCTCGGGACGTCCGGGTCCGGCGCGGGCTCGGCGCCCGGGTCGGGCTCGGGCTCCGGCGCGGGGGCCGGGGTGGTCTCCTGCGGCGTCGTCTGCTGCGGGGTGGTCTGCTGCGGCGTCGTCTGCGGCGCGGTCTGGGTCGTCTCCGTCGGCTGGGTCTCCGGCGGGACCGTCTCCACCGGCGGCTCGGTCTCGGTCGTCGGCGTCGTCGGGGTCGACTTCGTCCCGATCTCGCACTCCTCCGGCGCCTGCTCCTCCAGCCGGGTCACGCCGTCGCGCAGCTCGCGCCGCAGGTCGGCGTCGACGGAGCCGGGGAGGTCCTGGACCTCCTTGCGCAGCGAGGCCAGGCGGCCGTCGGTGGCCTCGCACCGGCCGGCGCGGACGGCCTCGTCGATCGCGTCGAGGTCGTCGCGGATCGACTCGGCGCGGCTGGCGGAGATCAGGCCCGTGCGCTCCTCGCCGCACGCGACGGCGATGGAGCACAGCGCGCCGAGGGCGAGCGCGAGGAGCAGGGGGAACAGGCGAGGACGCACGGCTATTGACCGTACCCGAGCCGATCCGCAAGCGACTCCGGAAGGCCCGCCTGGCGGATCGCCGCTTGCGCCCCGGCGATGTCGTAGACGGTGCGCTTCCAGGTCGCGGAGCCCTGCTCGGTGTCGAGCAGGAGCCAGGCGGCGCGCGGGTCGCCGTCGCGCGGCTGACCGGCCGAGCCGGGGTTGAGGATCCAGTGGCGGTCGCGCAGGTCGGCGGTCGCGCCAGGCTCGCGCAGCGCCCCGGCGGTCCTCCCGTGACCGTTCTCACGCGTGAACGCGAGCGCGACGTGGGAGTGGCCGACGAAGCAGACGCGCTGCTCGGCGACGTCGAAGCAGGCGTCGGCGATCGTCTCGGAGACGACGTACTCCCAGATCGGGTCGCGCGGGCTGGCGTGGTAGAGGCCGAACTGGCCCTCCACGCCGGAGGGCGCGAGGCCCTGGAGGAACGCGCGGTGCTCGGGCGTGAGGACCCGCTGCGTGTACTTCGCGCTCACCGCGGCGCCGTGGGAGAACTCCTCGATCCCCAGGTCGCCGGTGGCCGCGAGGTCGTGGTTGCCGGCGAGGCAGATCGCGGCGTGCTCGCGGGCCAGCGCGACGCACTCGTTCGGCTCGGCGCCGTAGCCGACGACGTCGCCCAGGCACCAGATCTCGTCCACGCCGGTGGCGCGGGCGTCGGCGAGCACCGCCTCGAAGGCGTGGCGGTTTCCGTGGATGTCGGAGACGATCGCGGCGCGCACGTACCCTGCAACGTCGTGGTGGCCCGTAGGTGGCAGCTTCCCGTCGCGCTGGCGACTGCCGTGGCGGTCGCCGAGCTGGCGGTCCTGCTGCTGCGACCGCGTGACGGGGTCATCACGCCGGCCGAGGTGAGCGCCGGATCCTACTTCACGGGCGCCGAGCTGGCGCGCGCGGAGGGCTTCCGGGACACCCAGACGCTGCTCTACGTGCTCGCCGTCGCGCTCGAGCTGGCGGTGCTCGTGTACGCCGCGTGGCGGCCGCCGCGGTGGCTGCTGAACGCGCGCAGGCCCGTGCTGGCGGGCTTCGCGGCGGGCGCGGCGCTGAGCGTGGCGACCGCGCTGGTGGCGCTGCCGGTGGGCGCGATCTCGCGCCAGCGGTCGATCGACGTCGGCCTCACGACCCGCTCCTGGCTGGGCTGGCTGCAAGATCTCGCCCTCAGCTGGACGATCGCCGCGCTGATCGCGGGTGCGGGCGCCGCGCTGGCGGTCGTGGTCCTGCGGCGGTTCGGGCAGCGGTGGTGGATCCCCGGCGGCGCGATCGTGATCGCCTTCGCGGTCCTGCTCACCTACGCGCAGCCGGTCGTGCTCGACCCCCTCTTCAACACGTTCCAACCCCTGCCCGCGGGCCAGACGCGCGACGACGTGCTGGAGCTGGCGCAGAAGGCCGGGCTGGACGTGGGGGAGGTGCAGGTCATCGACGCCTCCAAGCGCACGACGGCGGCCAACGCGTACGTGACGGGGATCGGCCACACGAAGCGGGTCGTCCTCTACGACACGCTGGTGGAGGACTTCAGCCGGGAGGAGACGCGCCTGGTCGTCGCGCACGAGCTCGGCCACGTCCACTACGACGACGTCCCGCACGGGCTGCTGTGGGTCGCCCTCGTCGCGTTCCCCGGCATGTTCGCCGTGGCGGCCATGACCCGGCGGCTGGCGCCCGCGGCGGCGCGGCGCGGGGACGCGAGTGCGGCCGCGGCGATCCCGGCGCTGGCGGTCTCGATCGCGATCGTCGTGCCGGTGATCACGGCGATCTCCAACCAGCTCTCGCGCGACGTCGAGGCGCGCGCGGACAGCTACTCGCTCCAGCTCACCGACGAGCCGGAGGCGTTCATCGCGTTCGAGAAGCGGCTCAGCGTCCGCAACGTCTCCGACCCCGACCCGGCGGCGTGGAAGACGTGGTGGCTCGGCACGCACCCGCCGACGATCGAGCGGATCGGCATCGGCGTGGCGTACGAGCGCGAGCGGGCCGAGGCCCGCGAGCGCTAGCTAGGGCTGCGGCGGGGTGGCGCCGCCGGGCGGTCCGCCCTCGGGCAGGTTCCGGATGCCCTCGCGCGTCTGCCACTTGGAGTAGTTGTCCTCCATCGCGTCGATCAGCTCGCGCATGAACCGCGGGCTGAGGTTGACGCGGGAGACGACGACCCCCGGGACCTCCTCCTCCTCGACCTCGTGGTCCACGCGCGCGAACGTGACGGTGAACTCGTAGTCGGAGTGGGAGACGTTCGCGAAGTTCGCGTAGACGCCCGCCATGATCTCCGGCGAGAAGTGGATGTTGATGTGACGGCCCGGCTGCTCAGGATCTCCTGCCATGCGGGCTAGCATCGCACAGCGATGAAGCTCACCGTCCTCGCCGTCGGGCGGCTCCGCCCGCCGTACGCGGACGACGTGGAGCACTACCTCAAGCTGCTCAAGCCGATCAAGCTCGAGCACGTCGAGGTGCGCGAGGACGCACAGGTCCCGGGCCGGATTCCGAAGCGTTCGTTCGTGGTGCTGCTGGACGACCGCGGGACGCAGTTCGACAGCGTCGGGTTCTCGCGCTGGATCGAGGACCGCCGGCACGCGGGTCTCGACGTGGTCTTCGTCGTCGGGGGCGCGTTCGGTCTGGATCTGCCGAGCGTCGATCTGCGCCTCTCGCTGGGGCGGATGACCCTCCCGCACCAGCTCGCGCGGGTGATCCTGCTCGAGCAGCTCTATCGTGCTCACAAGATCCTCGCCAATGAGCCCTACCACCATTGATGCCCTGCGGTCGGCGGTCGAGGAGGCCGCCACCGCCCTGACCTCCGAGACGCCCCGCTCGCGCCCGACGCTCGAGCGCCCGAAGAAGGCCGAGTTCGGCGACTTCTCCACGAACGCCGCGATGCTCCTCGCCAAGGGGCTGGGCCAGCCGCCGCGCGACGTCGCCGCGCGCCTGGCCGACGCCTTGACCGAGCGCCTGGGGGACCGTCTGGAGCGCACCGAGGTCGCGGGGCCGGGCTTCCTCAACCTCTACCTCGCCGACGGGTGGTACGTCAGCGCGCTGCGGGGCCTCGTGGACGCGGGCGACGCCTGGGGCGGCGGGACGGTGGCCGCGCGCGAGAAGGTCAACGTCGAGTTCGTCTCCGCCAACCCCACCGGGCCGATCCACCTGGGCCACGCGCGCAACGCGGCGTTCGGCGACGCGATCGCGCGGATCCTCGCGTTCCACGGCCACGACGTCGCGCGCGAGTTCTACGTCAACGATGCCGGCGTGCAGATCACGAAGTTCGGCGAGTCGCTCCTCGCGCGGGCACGGGGCGAGGACGTGCCGGAGGACGGCTACAAGGGCGCGTACATCGCCGAGGTCGCCGCGCAGATCGACGGCGCGGCGGAGATGGACGCGGCGACGCTGGGTGCGCGCGGCGTCGAGCTGATGGTCGCGCGGATGCAGGAGACGCTCGCGCGCTTCGACGTGCGCCACGACGAGTTCTTCTCCGAGCGCTCGCTGCACGCGGGCTCGCCGTCCGAGGTCGAGCAGGCGTTCGCGGTGCTGGCCGAGCAGGGCCGCACGTACGAGAAGGACGGCGCGCTGTGGGTGCGGACGTCCGAGCTCGGCGACGACAAGGACCGGGTCGTTCGCAAGGCCAACGGCGAGCTGACCTACTACGCCTCCGACATCGCCTACCACTGGGACAAGCGCCAGCGCGGCTTCGACCGGATGCTCGACGTGCTCGGCGCCGACCACCACGGCTACGTGGGGCGGATGAAGGCGGCGGTCGCGGCGATCGGCGAGGACCCGGCGATCATCGAGCTGCTCATCATGCAGTTCGTCCACCTCGTGCGGGGCGGCGAGCGGGCGTCGATGTCCAAGCGCGCCGGCGAGTTCGTGACGCTGGACGACCTGCTCGACGAGATCGGGAGCGACGCGGCGCGGTGGTTCCTCCTGAACCGCTCGCACGACACGACGATCGACCTCGATCTCGACCTGGCCGTCCAGGAGAACTCGACGAACCCCGTGTACTACGTGCAGTACGCGCACGCGCGGATCGTGTCGCTGCTGGCGAAGGCGGGCACGGAGGTCGATCTCGCGGCGGTGCCGGACGTGTCCCTGGTGCCGGCCGAGCGCGCGCTGCTGCAGCGGCTGCTCGCGTTCCCCGCGGTGGTCGCGGAGGCGTCGGACAAGCGCGAGCCGCACAAGGTCGCGACGTACGCGCTGGAGCTGGCGCGCGAGTTCACCGGCTTCTACGAGCAGGCGCCGATCCTCAAGGACGACGTCGCGGCTGACTCGCGCACCTTCCGCCTGGCGCTCGCCGCCGTCACCCAGCGGACCATCGCGCGGTCGCTGGCGCTGCTCGGCGTCTCGGCCCCGCAGTCGATGTAGTCGGGGCGGCGCGGGCGGGGTAGGCCTCGCTCATGCCGCTCGACAAGGAGGATCTCCCGAGCACCCTGCAGCGGTCGCCGCGGAAGGTCCAGGACACGTACGCGAAGACGCTGGAGAGCGCCGAGGAGCAGTACAGCTCCGAGGAGCGCGCCCACCGGACCGCCTGGGCGGCGGTCAAGCACGTCGCCGAGAAGAAGGGCGACCACTGGGAGGAGAAGGACTCGTACGGGCCTTCGGACTCCCGGGCCGAGCGCGGCGGTGCGTCCGCGCGCGAGGGTGCGGGCGAGACGCACGGCGGCATCGACGCGAACAAGACGAAGGACGAGCTGCTCGAGGACGCCCGCGAGGCGGAGATCGAGGGCCGCTCGACGATGACCAAGGACGAGCTGGTGGACGCGCTGGAGCAGCACTCGCGGCGCGCGACCGCTCGCGCGAGGGGGTAGCGCCATGACCGACACCGGAGAGACCACCGGGACCGACAAGCAGCCGCCCGAGGCGCCCACCGCGCCGTCGCCGAAGTCCGCGGAGCCGCGGAACGTCGACGCGGAGGGGTACGAGGACGTCAGCGGCGGGGAGACTACGCCGCAGTCCGGAGCGGGCGAGACATCGACCAAGGAGCACGCAGATGGCTGATCAGAACGTCGAGAGCGACCAGGGCAACGTGGACGCGGGCGGCAAGGCCCACACGTCGTCCACCGAGGGCCACCCGGCGGGCGACGGCGCCCGCAGCGACCGCGAGGTCGGCGGCCCCGTCGCCGAGGAGGGCGCCGAGGAGTCCACGGGCTCCGCCAAGGGCGACATCCAGACGAAGGGCTTCGACGCGCACGAGTAGGCGCACGGCCGGCGACCGCGGCTCGGCGGGCTCTCCCCTTAGAGGTTGTAGAGCCCGTCGAGCCCGAGCTTCTCGAGGAAGCGCTGGGCGTCGGTGTTGAGCGTGGTCATCTCGCCGGTGAAGATGAGGACGCCCATGGTGATCAGCACGACGCCGCTGATCGCCGTGATGATCACGTAGCGGTCGCGGAGCCAGCGGAAGACCGACGTCGCGCGGTGGAAGGCCACGGCGGAGACGAGGAACGGCACCGCCAGGCCGGCCGAGTAGATGGCGAGCAGGATCGCGCCCTGGCCGACCGTGTCCTTCACCGCCGCGGCGTTGAGGATCACCGTCAGCGTCGGGCCGATGCACGGCGTCCAGCCGATCGCGAACGCCGCGCCGGCGATGAGCGGGCCGCCGCTTCCCGCGCGCGCGAGCAGGCCGGTCGGGTGCCACTCCTGGTTCAGCCGCGTGATGAACGGGGTGAGGACGAAGAAGACGCCCATGAGCACGATCAGCGCACCGGCGATGTGGTTGAGCAGGTCGCGGTTGTCGCGCAGCGTGGAGCCCAGGCCGGTCGCAACCATGCCGAGCGCGACGAACACGGCCGTGAAGCTGAGGCAGAAGACGAGCGCGGGGAGCAGGACGCGCGAGACCTTCTGCTCGCCCTCCTGCAGGTCGGCGACGTTGACGCCGCTGACCGCGCTGAGATAGCCGGGCACGAGCGGCAGGACGCAGGGGGAGATGAACGAGACGAACCCGGCCGCGAACGCGGCGAAGACCGTGGTGTCGACGGCGCTCATCGGTCGCGGGCGCGCAGGTCGGCGTCGAGCCGGGCGAGCTCGGCGTCGCTGGCGGAGCCCGCGCCGGCTCCCGCTCCCGCCGCCACCATCGGCGCGGGCGCGCGGCGGCGCCAGCGGGGGAGGAGGAGCATCGCGAGCGCGACGAGGACGACCACCACGACGACCGGGATCGCGTACGCGGCCCAGCCCAGGCCGTCGTCCTGCTTGGGCATCGCCAGGACGGCCGGGCCGTACTCGGCCACGAGCCGGTCCTTGATCTGGTCCTTCGTCAGCCCCTGGTCGACCAGGGTGCGGATGAGCTCGCGCTGGCGGTAGGCCTGCGGCGACTCGGCGACGTTGAGCGCGACGCGGCAGGAGACGCACATGACCTCGTCCTCCACGTCGGGGAGCGAGGTCTTCGGCGTGGCAGCGAAAGTGGCGGGGACGCTGAGGGCGAGGACCGCGAGGAGCGCGAGCGCCGCCGCGACGAGCCGCCGGGTCACGGCAGGACCTTCGTGAGCGCGCGGTCCATGAAGTCCGCGTCGATCTGCCCGCGGCTCATCGCGACGACGTTGCCGTTGCGGTCGATCACGAAGGTCTCGGGGACGCCGGTCCCGCCGTAGTCCTTCTTGAGGTCCCCGTTGACGTCGCGCAGGGACGGGAAGCTCAGCCCGTGCTTCTTGAGGAACTTGCGGCTGTCGCCGGACGCGTCGTCGACGGTGACGCCGAGGATCGTGCCCCCGGCCGCCTTCAGCTTCGCCTGCGCCTTCTTGAGCACCGGCGCCTCGGCCTCGCACGGCTCGCACCACGAGGCCCAGAAGTTCAGCACCACCGGCTTGCCCTTGAAGTCGGCCAGCGAGCCGGTCTTCCCATCGAGCATCGGCAGCTCGCGCACGGGCGCGGGCGGGGTCTCGCCGCGGCTGACCGCGTCGTCGAGCGTGGTGGACTCGCCCACGGCGAGCACGCCGTAGACCAGCAGCGCGACCAGCGCGGTCGCGGCGATCACGACGAAGGGGACGGCTCCTCGGCGCACGCCCGACAGCGTAGTGGCGCGCCCGACCCGGCTCGCTAACATGACGCACCGCACCGCGGGATTAGTTCATCGGTAGAACGCGAGCTTCCCAAGCTTGAGAGACGGGTTCGATTCCCGTATCCCGCTCTGACAGACGCCCGGGCCTCTACCGGGCGTTTGTCGTCTTGGCATGCGACCACGTCGCGGGAGCCCTCAAGATCGCTGAAGGCTTGGCCGAGTAGACGTTTGACCGGCCTCATGCCAGCGGTATGATCGGAAGGACCGATGAGCACTTCCCGCGCCTCGACGTCAACGGTTCCTGGGTATCGCCTCGTCCCTTCTCGGAATCCGTACGTGGGCTACAAGCGCGTTGAGCGGTCGCTCGATACGGTGCTGGGCGCTGCCGGCGAGCGCAAGCTCGACGAGGCCGAGTTCGCCGACCTCTTCGGCGACATCCCGCAGGACGACGAGGGCTAGCCGCCCCTTCCCCTTCAGCCGGGGTGTTGATCGACGTCGTCTTCGACGACGGATGGGTGAGCTTGGACGCGCAGCGGGCAACCGCGAACGGCAGGTCCATCCTCGAGGACACACGCGACCTCTACGAGCGTCGCGGCGTCGATCGTGACGACCTTCGCGCCTGTCGAGCTGACGGTCCAGACGGGACGTCGTTGCCCAACTGCCTCAAGGTGTACCTCGGCCCGCCCACCGTGGAAGGCCCGGGACGTTGGGGAATGGTGTTCGTGCCGGTCCGGTCAGCCGCCGGCACGTACCTCCGGTACCTGGCATTCGGCATCCGCCATCACCCGCCAGGGTCACGAGCTCCCACCGTGTACCAGCTCGCAGACCGGCGGCTCAGCTCGCACTAGCCGCATCGGGCGCAGCGGGCGGCGCGGGCCTCAGCCCTGCGCGGTTGCGAAGTCGAGGTAGGGCATGGGGTCGCGGTCGCCGACGCCCTTGGTGTCGTCGCGGCCGTTGACCATGAAATGGAAGTGCCATGCGTTGGCGAAGCCGGCCTCGCAGACGACCTGGCCGGCCTCCACGACGTCGCCGACCCGGACGCGGACGCGTTCGGCGTGGCCGTAGCAGAAGTTCAGGCCCACGCGGAACGGCTCGACGTCGACGAGCGAGCGGAGGACGACGATGCCGTCGCCCTTGGCCGCGACCTCCGGCGACGGGGCGCCCTTGCCCCACCAGCCGCCGTCGTCGGCGCGGACCACGCGCGCCTTGCAGATCGCCAGGCCGGCGGCGCGCGGGCCGCAGATGAGGTCGACGCCGTCGTGGACGGGCGGGTGGTAGCCCCACGAGCTCGAGATGATCTTCGCGAGCGGCGCGGTGACGTCGCGGGAGGCGTGGCGGCGGCGGAACGCCTCGCGCCACCCGGCGCGCTCGTCGAAGCGGCGGAGCTCGGCCGGCGTGAGGCGCTTGCTGCGGAGCTTGACGCGCAGCGCGGGCGTGACGCCGTGCTCCATCGCCGCGGCCGCGGACGCCAGCCCGAGGCCGTGGCAGACGCTGGCGGTCAGGTCGCGCGTGACGGCGCCGTAGACGCCGTCCGACTCGATGCGGTAGTCGACGTGCCAGGTGCGCATCTGGCGGTTGAGCGTCGTCTGCCAGGCGGCGACGTCGTCGCCGCGCAGGGGCGGCTGCTGGACCTGGAAGGTCCGGTCGTGCGGGCTCATGGGATCTCCCGTGGAGGCGTGATCGAGGGGCTGGGCCCAGCCGATCACGTCCACGGCCGGCTGTGGCGACGACCGATCCCTGCGGCGGACACGACGGCGCCCGCGGCGACGTCCGTCGTCCTCCGGACGGCCTACGGGTTGATGGCGAAGTAGAGGAAGGACGCGAAGAGGATCAGGTGGACGCCCGCCTCCTGCAGCGTCGCGCGGCCCGGCAGCACCGTCAACGCGCTGACGACGGCGGTGATCGCGAGGAGGACCATCTGGGTCGGGCCGAGGCCGAGCTCCAAAGGCCCGTCGAGCCAGATCGAGGCGATGGCGATGGCCGGGATCGTGAGGCCGATGGACGCCATCGCGGAGCCGAGGCCGAGGTTGAAGCTCACCTGGATCCGGTCGCGGCGCGCGTTGCGGACGGCGCTCAGCGTCTCGGGGAGCAGCACGAGCAGCGCGATGACCACGCCGACGGCGGAGTGGGGCGCGCCGATCGCCTCGACCGCGTCCTCGATCGCCGGCGACTCGATCTTCGCGAGGCCGACGACCGCCACGAGCGCGACGACGAGCAGCCCGAGCGACGTGTACGCCTCGCGGTCGGTCGGCGGGTCGGCGTGCTCGTTCTCGTCCAGCGGCTCGCCCTCGTCGGTCACCGGCAGGAAGTAGTCGCGGTGGCGGATCGTCTGCATCAGCACGAAGAGGCCGTAGAGCACGAGCGACGCGACCGCCGCGAAGGCCAGCTGCGAGCCGGAGAACTCCGGGCCGCTGCGGGCGGTGGTGAACGTGGGGAGGACGAGGCAGAGCACGGCGAGGGTGCACACCGTCGCCAGCGCGCTCGCCGTCCCCTCCGCGTTGAACGACGCCGTCCGCGTCCGCAGCGTCGCCACCAGCAGCGAGATCCCGACGATCCCGTTCAGGGTGATCATCACGGCCGCGAAGACGGTGTCGCGCGCGAGCGTCGCGGTGTCGTCGCCGCCGCTGATCATCAGCGTCACGATCAGCGCGACCTCGATCACCGTCACCGCCACCGCGAGGACGAGCGAGCCGAACGGCTCCCCGACCCGGTGCGCGACGACCTCGGCGTGGTGCACGGCCGCGAGGACGGCGCCGCCGAGCAGGATCGCGACCAGCACCACCACGGGCGGCGGCAGGTCGCGGCCCCAGGTCAGCACCAGGGCGGCGATGGCGATGATCGGGACGAAGACGGTCCATTGCGCGAGGTAGCTACGGATGTTGGCTGCCATCTGGCAACTCTGCCAGATCATGGCGTGGGCCACCGGACAACGGTCAGCGGCCGAGACCAGCCTCACCGGGCCGGTCGCGCCCGTCCTTCGGCGGGCGGCCGGGCCACGTCCGATGCAGGATGGGTACGTGGCCTATGTGAATCCGTCCGGCGAGTTCAACCGCGACCAGCGCTATATCCCCACCCGCATCACCGCGGACGGGCGGGACGGCTATCCGGTGAAACCGGGGCGGTACCGGCTCGTGGTGGCACGGGC
>DATMVO010000005.1:0-4703 GCA_035563115.1 Solirubrobacteraceae bacterium | reverse complement strand
GGGAGCGGTGGGTGCGGGCGGTGCGGCGGCGCCGGCCCCGGCGGGCGCGGCGGGCGTCTCAGTCGCGGACGCGGGCGCCGGCACGGCCCCGGGCGCGGCCGGGAACGTCCCGCGCGACCCCTCGTCCCCGGCCACCGGCAGATCGGGCGGCAGGTTCGTCACCTCGAACACGTCCACACCGCGCACCGCATCGACGGTGTAGACGAGGTTCGTCTTGCGCCCCGGCACCACCGTCCCTGCGGCGTCGCGCTCGGGCGCCCAGTACGCGTCCCACACCTCGCTCAGCCCGCCGGTCACGTAGCCGAACTGCTTCAGCTCCCGCGCGTTCCGCACGTCCACGAGGCGCAGGCCCTGCTGGTAGTAGCCCTGCGCGACGATCCCGCTCTGGTGGAAGTCGAACCAGTGCGCCGAGCAGAACGCCCCGACCGGCGACGAGAGCCCGCCGCCCGACTCCGCCGGCGGGTTGATCGTGTCGAGCGGCGTCATCGTCCCGCGGTTCGGCTCCGCGTCGGGGTTCCCCGCGCGGTACGCGGCGCCGTCGAGCGACGGCAGCGCCCACGTCTGCAGCGTCCCCGCGCGCGAGCACACCACCTCGTCGCCCTCGCTGGCGTAGTCCTCCTCGGTGATCAGCACGACGTTGCCGTTCGCGACGCTGAGCTCGCCACCCGGCTGGAACGCCCGCGCGTTCGGCCGCTGCGAGTTGTGGTGGATGAAGTCGTTGTACGGCGTCTGCGTCCCGTGCGCGTCGGTGCCGTTGAGGAGCTGCGGCCGCAGCGGATCGGAGATGTCGAACGCCGCCGTGCCGCCCGAGCCGGTGTGCCACGCGATCCCCGCGCCGTCGATGTTCCAGTGGTGGCCCGCCTGCCCGATCGGGCCCTCGCCCGCCGCCGGCGACTTCACGGTGCCGATCTCGCGCGGCGCGGCGAGATCGGTGAGGTCGATGATCGAGAACTTCCCGTCCGTGCCGCCCGCGCTGTAGGCGACGGTGCACGCCGGGTTGACGCACGCGACGGTGTGGGTGGAGGTCGTCACCGCGCCGTCCTCGCCGTCGCCGGGCGTGCGGCCCGCGATCCGCGGCCGCGCCGGGTCGGTGACGTCGACGACGATCAGCTCCAACCCGTTGACGCGGCCGACCGAGAATCCGTTCGGCCCGACGCTCGCCTGGCCGAGGTCGTTGCCGAGCAGGAGGAAGCGCCGCACCGCGCCGTCCGGCTCCGTCCGCTCGCCGAGCGTCATCGCCTCGTTCTCGAAGATCGCGTTGACGAGCTTGCCCGCGAGCTTCGGCTTGCGCGGGTCCGAGACGTCGAAGACGCTGACCGACTCGAGCCCGCTCACGTAGAAGTACGGCGCCGAGCGGCTGAAGACGCCCGAGATCGCGGCCGTCCCGGGCAGGCTCGCGACGTGCTCGACGTTCGCGCTGCCGACCACCGGGAGTCCCCGCGCGGGCGTCGTCCGGTCGCCGCCGCCGAGGATCGCGGCGAAGAAGAAGCCAGAGAGCGCGGTCAGGGCGGCCAGGACGGCGAGGGCGCGGGGCGAGAGGCTCATGCGGATCGCAACGCGGCGCGCGCGTGGACCTTGCGGTGCGCGGCGCGAGATGGCGGGTTCGCGGGAGGGCTCCGTCAGGCGCGGCGGCTAGGGTCGCCTGCCGATGCCCGCACCGAAGAAGCCGTACCGCCGTCGTCCCGCCGCTCGTCGCGCCCCCGAGAAGCCCGTCGAGGCGCGGCCCGGCGAGTCGCTGGTGTGGACGGACGGGGCGTGCAGCGGCAACCCCGGCCCGGGCGGCTGGGCGGCGATCGTCGTGCCGCCGGATGGCGCCGACCCGGTGGAGCTGAGCGGCGGCGAGGGGCACACGACGAACAACCGGATGGAGTACTCGGCCGCGCTGGAGGGCCTGCGCTCGCTGCCGGACGGGAGCACCGTGTGCATCGTCACCGACTCGCGGCTCATGCTCGACTCGATGACGAAGTGGATTCACGGCTGGAAGAAGAAGGGCTGGAAGACCGCGTCCGGCGACCCGGTCAAGAACCAGGACCTCGTCACCGCGCTGGACGCCGAGATCGCCCGCCACGCCGACGTGCGCTGGCACTGGGTCAAGGGCCACGAGACGGGCGCCGAGCACGCGCACAAGGTGCTCAACGACCGGGCCGACCAGCTCGCCGTCGCCGCCGCCAAGGCCGCCGCGACGGCGGCCTAGCCTCCACGCCGGGGCGCGAGCGCAGCCGCGATCTGCGCGGCGACGAGTTCGGGCCGCTTCGTCAGCTGGTCCCAGCCGATGCGCAGGACGTCGAAGCCGGCGGTGCGCAGCGCGGCCTCCTTCGCCCGGTCACGGGCGAGCCGGTGGGCGTGGGTTGCGGCTCCGTCGAACTCGACGACCACCCGCTGCTCGCGCCACACCGCGTCGACGTTCTGGCCGGCGACGAACGCGTTGGTCTCCGGCTTCGGCAGCCCGGCGCGGCGGAGGAGCGCCGTGAGGAGCCGTTCCGCCTTCGACCGGGTGAACCCGGTGGCGTGGCTGTTCGACGCGCGTCGGAGCCGGTCCGAGCCACGCCGGCCGGCCGCGATCTCCAGCGGGCCCGGCGGGATCAGCCGCAGCGCGTGCGCCTCGTTCACCGCGGCCGCGAGCTCCTCGGGCGAGGCGACGGCGGCGAGGTCCGCCAGCGTCCGCCGTGGGTTCGTGATCCGCAGCCCCTCGCGCACCCACACGTCCTTGCGCGTCAGCGTCGTCGACCGGTGGATCACGATGCCGGGGTGCCGCGCGTCGCGTCCGCCGATGAGCGTGATCTCCGGGAGCTCCGGCGGCGGCAGCAGCTTCAGGACGGCGGAGGACGAGCGATGGGTCGCGACGGCGAACGAGCCGCACGCGAGCAGCGCCGCGGTCTCGGCGGCGAAGGGGATGTCGGCGAGGTGCCCGACCTTGTAGACGCCTCGATGGACGCGGTGCAGCCACCCGCGCTCGACGCGCCGCCGGATCTCGTTGCGGGTCAGCCCCGCCGCGTGGAGATCGGCGAGGGTCACGATTCCCCGCTGCCGGCTCGCGACCTCCGCCACCCGCCGATCGGCCGCCACAACTTCCATCTCGTCGACTGCTCGAGCGCGAGTGGGAAGTTGCGCGCCGTAGAGGCGCACAACTTCCATGTCGTCGATTCGGGCGGCACGAGTGGGAAGTTGTGGCGGCCGCGAGATGGTCATACGCGCACGAAACCGCCCCGCGCCGCGCGCCACAACGCCCCACGGCACAATCGGAACGGACTCGCGACGAAGACCGACCTCCTCGCCGCGATCCCGTGACAAAGCGAAGGACGGACGGCGGCAGAACGGCCGGACGCGAAACCGCTGTCCGTCGAACGTCGGAGCGCCGCGCGGCGGCGCTTACGCTCGACCGCATGGGGTTCCTCGACAAGGCCGTGAAGATCGCCGCGACGGCGAAGGTGCAGCTCGACGAGGTGCGCGACGCGCGCGCCGCGGCGGCGGTCAAGCCGGTCGAGGCCGCGCCGCACAACGAGCAGGAGGAGGAGGTCGTCGAGCGCGCCCGCGAGCACGGTGCGCCCGACCCGCGCCTGTTGCTCCTCCAGCTCGAGGCGATGGAAACGCTCGGCCAGCCGGTCGGGGGCCCGAGCCTCACCTACGGCGACGACACGCTCGGCGTGAAGTTCGAGGCCAGCGCGCCCGGCAACCGGCACTGGCGCGCGGAGGTGAGCGCGTTCCACGGCACGGACGACGACCGTCACTTCGACGCGGCCGCGCACTGGTTCGGCTTCGTCCGCGACCTCGTGGCCGACGACGCGACGCCGGTCCCCGGCCTGGGCGACGACGCGCTCCAGCGCGACGACGACCTCTACGTGCTCGCCGGACCGGTCCTCCTCATGGTCGCCGTGCGGACGCCGGACGGCCCGGACGGCGGCGATCGCGAGCGCACGCAAGCGCTGGCGCGCCAGGTCGTGGGCCGTTTGCTCGGCTAGCGGTCGACTCCTGACGCCGGGGCTACAGCACGCGCTCCCGCGTTCCGACAACTTCCGGTGTGACTGGCCCGTCCGCTGAGCTGCGCGAGACCTCCGGGATGACGTCCCGGCTCGTGCTCGCCTACGCACAGCGCGAAGGCGGCAAGCCCGCCGTCGAGCGGGTGCTGGAGCTCGCCGGGTGCACGGGGCGTGAGGCGGAGCTGCTGGACGAGCGCAGCTGGTTCTCCTTCGACCTGAAGATCCGCCTCTTCGAGGCGCTGGCCGAGGCGCTCGACGACCCGGTCGTCACCCGCCACGCGGGCGAGGCCGCACTGGACCTCAGCGTCGGCGACGGGCTGAAGGTCGCGCTCCGCGCGCTCGGCTCCCCGCGGCTCGTCTACCAGCACATCGTGCGCGCGAACGGCAAGTTCTCGGCGATCCACGACATGGAGCTGCTGAGCCTCGGGCGCGACCGCGCGACGATCTCGTTCGCCGACAACGCCAGCGTCGACTACGGCGTCCACCGGCTCGACTGCGAGTACAACAAGGGCCTGCTCTCCGTCGTGCCCGCGCTCTTCGGCATGGGCCACGCGCACGTCAGCCACACCGCGTGCGCCGCCGAGGGCGCCGACCGCTGCGTCTACGAGCTGTCCTGGCAGCACTCGCGGCTGACGATGCGCAACACCGTCGCGACCGGCGCCGCGGCCACCGCCGGCGTCGCCGCCGCCGCGCTCGCCGCGCCCGCGCTGCTACCCGTCGCCGCGG
>DATMVO010000004.1:0-3396 GCA_035563115.1 Solirubrobacteraceae bacterium | reverse complement strand
TGGGGCCGGGCGGCGGAGCCGTTGCCGTTGCCGTTAGTGGGCGCCGGGGCGGCCGGGCCGGCGGTGTCGGAGGAGAAGGACAGCGCGGTCTCCTGCGCCATCTTCTTCGCCCGCACCTCCTGGGTCATGATCCCCAGCTCCTCCTGCGTGTCCGCGTCGAGGAACCGCGAGGCGAGCCAGCGCATCATGTAGTCCGGCATCGACTTCGCGAACGGGATCTCCGGGTTCTGCGTGATCCCTTCTGGCTCGAAGCGCATGTACGCGAACTTCTGCACGAGCGTCTCGAGCGGCACCCCGTACTGGAGCGCGATCGAGATCGCCGTCGCGAAGGAGTTCATCATGCCGCGGAGGGTCGAGCCCTCCTTGCCGACGTCGGTGATGAAGATCTCGCCGACGGTGCCGTCCGGGTACATGCCCGCGGTGATGTAGCCCTCGTGGCCGCCGATCGAGAACTTGTGCGTGATCGACTGCCGCTCGACCGGCATGCGGTTGCGCGACGGAGCGAGCTCCATCTTCGTCTTCGTCACGGCCTCGAGGACCGCGGCGTCGACCTCCGCCTTCGTGAACTCCGCGCCGGGCTTGGCCGGCTCGTCGCTCTGGGCCTCGGTGCGCAGCGCCTGCGCCGTCTTGGAGCCGTCGCGGTAGATGGCCAGCGCCTTGACGCCGAGCCGCCACGCCTCCGTGTACGCCTCCGCGATGTCGCCGACGGTCGCCGTGTGCGGCAGGTTGACCGTCTTGGAGATCGCGCCCGAGAGGAACGGCTGGACCGCGCCCATCATCTTGATGTGGCCCATGTGCGAGATCGCGCGGTCGCCGACGGCCACGTCGAACACCGGGAGGTGCTCGGCGGCGAGGCCGGGGGCGCCGACGATGGTCGCGTTCTCGTTGACGTAGCGCTCGATCTCGACGATCTGCTCGTCGGAGTAGCCGAGCGTCTGCAGCGCCATCGGGATCGTCCGGTTGACGATCGTCATGGTGCCGCCGCCGACGAGCTCCTTGAACTTCACGAGCGAGAAGTCGGGCTCGACGCCGGTCGTGTCGCAGTCCATGAGGAACGAGATGGTCCCCGTGGGCGCGAGCACCGAGGCCTGCGCGTTGCGGTAGCCGAAGGCGTCGCCGGCGTCGACCGCGTCGTCCCACACGCGGCGGGACGCCTCGAGCAGCGGGGTGTCGACCGTCGCGGCCTCCGGGATGGAGTACGACGCGTCGCGGTGCATCCGCATGACGCCGTTGTGCGCGTCGCGGTTCTCGGCGTACTTCTCGTACGGCCCGAGCGCCGCGGCGATCTTCGCCGACTGCAGGTACGAGCGGCCCGTCATGAGCGCCGTGATGGCGGCGGCCGCGGCACGGCCCTCGTCCGAGTCGTACGGCATGCCGTTCGACATGAGGAAGGCGCCGAGGTTGGCGTAGCCGATGCCGAGCTGGCGGAACGCGCGGGCGTTCGCGCCGATCTCCTCGGTCGGGTAGCTCGACGGGCCGACGATGATCTCCTGCGCGAGGAAGACGATGTCGACCGCGTGCTCGAAGGTCTCGACGTCGAACGTGCCGTCCGGGCGGCGGAACTTCATGAGGTTCAGCGACGCGAGGTTGCAGGCCGAGTCGTCGACGTGCATGTACTCCGAGCACGGGTTCGAGGCGTTGATGCGCCCCGAGTTCGGGCTCGTGTGCCACTGGTTGATCGTGGTGTCGTACTGGATGCCCGGGTCGGCGCAGCGCCAGCCGGCCTCGGCCATCGCGTTCATGATGTCCCGCGCGCGGACGGTCTCGGTGACCGAGCCGTCGGTGCGGGCGATCAGGTCCCACGTGTCGTCGTTCTCGACGGCCTGCATGAACTCCTCGGTGACGCGCACCGAGTTGTTCGCGTTCTGGTACTGGATCGACTGGAAGCCGTCACCGTCGATCGACATGTCGAAGCCCGCCTTGGCGAGGGCCTCGGCCTTGTCCTCCTCCTTGGCCTTGCACCAGATGAAGTCGAGGATGTCCGGGTGGTCGACGTCGAGGACGACCATCTTGGCCGCACGGCGCGTCTTGCCGCCCGACTTGATCGTGCCGGCCCACGCGTCGGCGCCGCGCATGAAGGAGACCGGGCCGGACGCGGTGCCGCCCTTGGAGAGCTGCTCCATCGAGCCGCGGATCTTCGACAGGTTGATGCCCGAGCCCGAGCCGCCGCGGAAGATGCGCCCCTCGCGGGTGTTCCAGTCGAGGATCGACTCCATCGTGTCCTCGACGGAGAGGATGAAGCAGGCCGAGCACTGCGGCTGCTCCTCGAAGCCCACGTTGAACCAGACGGGCGAGTTGAACGCCGCCATCTGGTGGAGCAGGATGTGCGTCAGCTCGGCCTCGAACGTGTCGCCGTCCTCGACGGAGGCGAAGTAGCCACGCTGACGGCCCCAGTCGGCGATCGTGCCCGCGACGCGGGAGATCATCTGCTTGACCGAGTTCTCGCGGGCCGGCGAGCCGAGCTGGCCGCGGAAGTACTTCTGGGCGACGATGTTCGTGGAGTTCTGGCTCCACGAGACCGGGAACTCGACGTCCTTCTGCTCGAACGCGACGCGGTCGCCGTGGCCGATGCGCGCGTCGCGCCGCTCCCACTCGACGGCGTCGTACGGGTGGACACCCGGCTGGGTCAGCAGCCGCTTGACCGACAGGGGCTGACCAGGCGCCGTGTCCTGGATGAGTGCGGTCTGCGGTGTGGCTGCCATTCGGGGGTTCTCCTTCTTCCTCTGCGTCGCCATCTGCGGCGCCGACGTGACCTGCAAGAGCGGGGTCAAGGAGAGTCGCGCGAAGCTCGGATGGAAAAGCGCCTCTCGGGCCGTCCATCCCGCAAATGAGGAGAAAAAACGTGAACGAGGCCTTGCAGCCAGTGTAGTCCGGCGCGCACTTCGTGACGGAAGTGCGGAAGGGCTCAGGAGTCCGTCAGGAGCGGCGCGGACGGCCGCCGCGCAGCCAGTCCGTGAAGTCCGCCCAGACGCCGCTCGTGTGCCAGCCCGCCTCGGCGACAGCGTGGCGGCTGCGGGCCATCCAGACCGGGTCCCAGGCGAGGAAGCGGGCGAGCGCCCACAGGAGGAGCGCGAGGAGGGCGAGGGCGCCGAGCGCGATGCCGGCGATGGCGCCGGGCGGGAGCCCGCCGTCGTCGTCGTCCGCCGCGGTCGTCGCGGCGGCCGTCGTCGTGGTCGGCGCGGGTGCCGGCGTGGGCGCGGGCTGCGTCGTGACCGGCGGGGCCTGCGTGGCGGTCGGGGGCGCGAGCGGGTCGGCGGGAGCGCCGGGCGTCGTCGCCGTGGGGTCGGGCTCTGCGGGAGCGGTGGTGCCGCCCACGCCTGCGCCCGGGGTGACCTCGGGCACGCCGGTCGTCGCGGTGGGCGCCGGGGTCGTCGAGGCGCCCGTGTCCGTCTGCGC
>DATMVO010000003.1:0-10110 GCA_035563115.1 Solirubrobacteraceae bacterium | reverse complement strand
CGCGCTGCTGCTGTGGGAGTCCGCCGCGTCGGCGCCGCGGCCGGCCGCCGCGGTGGTGCCGTCCGGTGGCGCGGGCGTGGCCGCGGTGCGGCTCGAGCTGCTCGGCCGGCAGCCGGTCGCGTGGGTGGAGGGCGAGGCGCTGCCGCTCAGCCACCGCCACGCGGAGATCCTCGCGCTCCTGGCGTTGAACCCCCGCGGCCTGACCGCCGAGCAGCTGGCGCTGGAGCTCTACGGCGAGCGCGGCAAGCCGGTGACGGTGCGGGCGGAGCTGTCGCGGCTGCGTGCGCTGCTGGCCGGCGCGGTGCTCGCGCGGCCGTACCGGCTCGCGCGGGACGTCGAGGTGGACTTCGGCGCGGTCGAGCGGGCGTTGGACGCCGACGACCTGGCGGGCGCGCTGGAGCGCTACCCGGACGCGCTGCTCCCCGAGTCGGAGGTGGAGCTGGTCGTCGAGCGCCGCGAACGCCTCGACGCGACCATGCGCCGCGCGATCATGGCCGCGGGCGACACCGAGCTGCTGCTGCGCTGGTGCACGGACGGCGGCTCGGGCACCTCCGACCGCCAGGCCGCCGAGCTCCTCCTCTCCCTGCTCCCCGACGCCGACCCGGCCCGCCCCGTCGCGCAGGCCCACGTCGCGCGGCTGCGCCGCGCCGCCGCCTGACGCACCGGCGGCCGGAGCCGCCTCAGGCCGAAGGCCCGAGCGGTGCTCCGTCCGGCCCGACCGTCGGCGGGCGTGGCTCCTTCAGCTCGACGAAGATCGCGCGCGAGTCGGTCGTGCCGACGTTCTCGCCGCTGTGCTCCTGCGCCGCCACCCACCGCGCCTGCCCTGCCTCGAGCCGCACCTGGGCCTCCTGATCGCCGTGGATCAGCCGCCGGTCGAACGAGCTGAGCGTCACCATCACGCTGTCCGGGTGCGCGTGCGGCGACGTGCGGTCGCCCGGCCGGTCGTGGTACTCGAGGACGCGCACGCGCTCGTTCTCGAAGAGCACGCGGTACTTGTCCGGGTCCGTCTGCGTCGGGTCGGCCCCCATCGCGCGACCCTACCGGCGCCCGCGCTCTTGCCGCCGCGAAAGCTCCCGCCGCTTCTCCCGCCCGCGCGGCCGCGAGCCCTCAGGCCGCGAACGGGCTGTCGACCACCGCGAGCGGCGGAGCCGCCGGATAGAGCGCGCGCAGCACCTCGGCGATCACCTCGAAGTCGCCGCGGTTCCGCGTGACGACGTCGAGTCCGGCCGCGAAGGCCGTCGCCGCGATCTGGATGTCGAGCAACCACGCCGCCTGCCGCATCGTCTTGGAGCGGCGGTCGCGGCGGTCGCGGCGGTCGGGCGGCGCGTACGGGAGCTCGGCGCGGACGTGACCGGCGATGAACCCGGCTCGCCCGCCGAACGGCACGACCGCCAGCGTCCCGTCGTCGAGCAGGCCGGCGAGCCAGCCGGACAGCGCGGTCAGCCTAGGATCGGCCTGCCGCTGCAGGCCGAAGACGATCTCGACGATCGCCGGCGCGGCGACCGACACGGGCTCACCGGCCGCAAGCCGGGCGAGGACGTACGCGAGCGCGTCGCTCCCGGGCTGCACGCGGGAGGCGACGCTCGTGTCCCACAGCGCCGTCACTCCGGGTCGTCCTCGTGCGGACCGAAGATGGCCTGCTCGATCTCTTCGGCCGACGGGAACTCCCCCGGCTCGACCGATGTCGCGTGCTGCATCACCGCCGCCCAGCGGGCGTCGCGGCGCTCGGCGATCTGGCGCTGGCGATCCTGGAGCTCGGCGCCGCGGGTGGCGAGGCGGATGAGGGCGTCGTTGCGGGAGATGCCGAGCTCGGCAGCGAGGAGGTCGGCCTGGGCGATGAGGGTGTTCGGGACGCGGAGGGTGGTGCGCTCGCCCTCGACGCGCGGGGCGCGCTTGCGGGGCGGCGTGGTGGCGGTCGCGGCGGCGCGCTGGGGCATGGATGGGAAGTGTAAGTCATCAGATGATGCGTACCGCTGAGCAGGTCTTGACAGTGCGTCAGAATGGCGGCGTGCCCACCCTGGAGAGGTGCTCGTGATGACCGACTTGACGACGACCGTCGCGCTCGCGCGACGCAACGCGCTGGCGGATCTGCTGCGGCGGTCCGCCGCGCGGTACCCGGAGCGGATGGCGGTGAGCGATGCGGAGGTGACGCGGACGTTCGCGGAGCTGGACGCGGACGTGAGCCGGGTCGCGAACGCGCTGCGCGAGCGGGGGATCGAGCCGGGCGATCGGGTGGCGCTGCTGGCGCGGAACTCCGTCCGGTACGCCCAGGCGATCCTCGGCGTGGCGCGGGCGGGCGCGGTGCTCGTGCCGGTGAACTTCATGCTCAACGGCGCCGAGGCGGGCTACGTGCTCGGCCACTCGCGCGCGAAGGCGCTCATCGCGCAGGACGCGCTGCTCGACACGGCGGCGGATGCGCTCCAAGCAGCGGACGGCGACGCGCTCCACACGCGCATCGTGATCGGGGACGCGAAGGCCGACGGGTGGGAGCCGTTCGACGCGCTCCTCGCCCACGACGACGCGCGCGAGCCGGCGATCCCGATCGCGCCCGACGCGCCCGCGCAGATCCTCTACACCTCCGGCACCGAGTCGCGGCCCAAGGGCGCCGTCCTCTCGCACAGCGCGCTCATCGCCCAGTACACGAGCTGCATCGTCGACGGCGGGATGACGAGCGACGACGTCGAGCTCCACGCGATGCCGCTGTTCCACTGCGCCCAGCAGCACTGCTTCCTCCTCCCCGACCTCCAGCTCGGCGCGGAGTCGATCATCCTCCCCGCCCCCGACCCGGCCACGCTCCTCGAGCACATCGAGCGCCACGGCATCACGAAGCTCTTCGCGCCGCCGACGATCTGGATCGCGCTCCTGCGCCACCCCGACTTCGACACGCGCGACCTCACGAGCCTGCGCAAGGGCTACTACGGCGCCGCGATCATGCCGGTCGAGGTGCTGAAGGAGATCGGCGAGCGGCTCCCGAACGTGCGCCTCTGGAACTTCTACGGCCAGACCGAGATGGCCCCGGTCGCGGTGATGCTCCAGCCCGAGGACCAGGTCCGCAAGGCGGGCTCCGCGGGCCGGGCCGCGCTCAACGTCGAGACCCGCGTGATCGACCCGGAGGGCAATGACGTCCCACCCGGCGAGGTCGGCGAGATCGTCCACCGCTCCCCCCACGCGATCCTCGAGTACCTGGACGACCCCGAGAAGACCGCCGACGCCTTCCGCGGCGGCTGGTTCCACTCCGGGGACCTCGGCGTGCTGGATGAGGAGGGCTACCTCACGGTCGTCGACCGGATCAAGGACATGATCAAGACCGGCGGCGAGAACGTGGCGTCGCGCGAGGTCGAGGAGGCGCTGTACGAGCACGAGGCGGTCGCGGAGGTCGCGGTCGTCGGCGTCCGGCACCCGACGTGGATCGAGGCGGTCGTCGCGATCGCCGTCGCCAAGCCGGGCACCACGCTCACCGCGGAGGATCTTCGCGCGCACGCGCGCGAGAAGCTGGCCGGGTTCAAGGTCCCGAAGGCGGTCGCGATCGTCGACGCGCTGCCCAAGAACCCGAGCGGCAAGCTGCTCAAGCGCGAGCTGCGCGAGCAGTACGCGCACCTCGCCGACGAGATCCCGGCGGGGCGCGCGGCGATGACTTCCTGAGCGCCCCGCCGTCCCAGGGACATGAGCACGTACCTCCTCGTCCCCGGGGCCGGCGGGAGCGCCTGGTTCTGGCACCGCGTCACGCCGCTGCTCGAGGCGCGCGGCCACACCGTCATCGCGCCCGAGATCGACATGAGCGACCCGGCGCTCGGCCTCGCCGACTACACCGACGCGATCGTCGCGGCGGCGGACGGGGCGCGCGACGTCGTCCTCGTCGCGCAGTCGATGGCCGGGTTCTACGGCCCGCCCGCGTGCGCGCGGCTCGACGTGACGCTGCTCGTCCTCCTTTGCCCCATGATCCCCGCGCCCGGCGAGACGCCCGGCGGATGGTGGGCGAGCAGCGGCCAGCTCGACGCGCGGCGGGCGAGCGAGCTGCGCGCCGGCCGCGACCCCGACGCGCCGTTCGACGTCGTGGAGACCTTCTTCCACGACGTCCCAGACGACGTCACCAAGGCCGCGCTGGCCGGCGCGGACGGCGAGGCGACGGACGCGCCGTTCGGCGAGACGTGGGCGCTCGACGCGTGGCCGGACGTCCCGACCGCCGTGATCGCGGGCGCGCACGACCGGCTCCTCCCCCTCGACCTCGTCACGCGCCTGTCGCGCGAGCGGCTGGGCGTCGAGCCGCACGCTGTGCAGGCGGGCCACTGCGCCGCGCTGGCGGCGCCCGCGGAGCTGGTGGAGCGGCTGGAGGCGGCGCGCACCGCGACGCAAGCGCGCGTGCCGGGTTAGGGGGACGCAGGTCGCCGTGCCGATGCGGCGAACGGACACCCGTCCAGCCGCGCATCGTCCGGTGCACCGTTGGGCAGGCTCACCCCGCCCCGATGCCCGACCCCTCCTCCCCAGACGTCAGCGAGCAGCTCCGGCTGCTCATCGACACCCAGACCGAGTACGCGATGTTCGTGCTCGACCCGACCGGCTGCATCCGCAGCTGGAACGCCGGCGCCCGGCGGATCAAGGGCTACGAGCCCGACGAGATCATCGGGAAGCACTTCTCGGTCTTCTACACCGACGAGGACAACGCCCGCTCGTACCCGCAGCACGAGCTGGCGGTCGCGACCGACACCGGCCGCTACGAGGACGAGGGCTGGCGCCTGCGCAAGGACGGCACGCGCTTCTGGGCGAGCGTCATCATCACCGCGCTGCGCGACCCGCAGAGCGGGGAGCTCGTCGGCTTCGGGAAGGTCACGCGGGACCTGACGAGCCGGCGGCTGAGCGAGGAGCAGCTGCGCACCACCGCGATGGAGCTGGCGACCGCGAACGAGGAGCTCGAGCAGTTCCGGATGCTCGTCGCGAATGTGCGCGACTACGCGATCTTCCTCCTCGACGCCGGCGGGCACGTGCGCACCTGGAACGCGGGCGCGGCGCACATCAAGGGCTACACCGAGAGCGAGATCATCGGGCGCCACTTCTCGATGTTCTACACGCAGGAGGACCGGGCGAAGAACCATCCGGGGTACGAGCTGGAGGTCGCCGCGCGCGAGGGGCGGTACGAGGAGGAGGGCTGGCGCGTGCGCCGCGACGGCCAGACGTTCTGGGCGAACGTCGTCATCACCGCGCTGCGCAACGACCACGGGATCCTCACCGGCTTCGCGAAGGTGACGCGCGACCTGACGACCCGTCGCGAGACCGAGCAGCGGCTGCGCCGCACCGCCGCCGAGCTGGAGGTGGCGAACACCGAGCTGCAGCGGTTCGCGTCGGTCGCCGCGCACGACCTCGCCGCGCCCCTGCAGACCCTGGCCGGCTTCGCCGACCTGCTCAACCGCCGCTACGCGGACGTCCTCGACGACCAGGGCCGCAAGTACCTGTCGCACATCACGGACGGGTCGGAGCGAATGCGGCGGCTGATCGACGGGCTGCTGCGGTACGCGCGCTCGTCGCAGGCCGACGTGCGGCTCTCGCCGGTGTCGGTCGCGGGCGCGCTGGACGTGGCGCTGGAGAACCTGCGGTCGGCGGTGGCCGAGCACGACGCGCAGGTCGTCTTCGACCCGCTCGGCCTCCCCACCGTGATGGCGGACGCGGACCTGCTCGTCAACGTGCTGCAGAACCTCGTCGCGAACGCACTGAAGTTCAGCGGCGACCGGACGCCGCACGTCGAGGTGCTGGCCGAGCGGCCCGATCCCGACGGGCCGTGGCGGATCGTCGTGGCCGACAACGGGATCGGCATCCCGGCCGAGCAGCAGGAGCGGATCTTCACGATGTTCGCGCGGGTGAACCCGCGGGAGGACCCGGGCGGCGTGGGCATCGGGCTGGCGCTGACCGAGCGGCTCGTGACGCGGCTCGGCGGGGAGATCGGGGTGCAGTCGGCGGTCGGCGAGGGGTCGCGGTTCTGGTTCACCCTGCCGGCGGCGAACGGGCAGCACGCGGAGCCCGCGCCGGTCGGGTGACGGGCGCGCGGGCGCGTGGGGCGCGGGCCGGGCGCGTTGGCACCCGGCCAGATGTCCAGATCGGGTTCCCGAGCGGGGCGTTCGCTGGTTCACTCGCCTTCGCGATGTCCTACGGCCCGCAGCAGATCCTCCCGCCCGCCCCGCTCTCCAACCTCAAGGCGGCGCTGCGCGAATCCGCGCAGGCCAACCCCGCGCCGGTGCCCGACGTGATCGCCTACAAGGGCCCGCAGCACGACCTCGTGCTGTCGATCGCGGACGCCGCCAAGCGCGTGGCCGAGCAGGCGCGGCGGGGGCGGGTCGACGTCCGCGTCGCCTGAGCCCGTCTTCCGCGCGCCGATGCGGGCGCGCGACCGGGACGACGTGCCCGCGGGCGCCGGGGCGGAGCTGGGGGTGGCGCATGGCGTCGTCGGGATCGGGGACGTGCTGCGGGGCGGCGCCCCGGCCGGTCTGGACGAGGCGGTCGCGCGAGCCGTGGAGGAGCACGGCGCGAAGGCGGGCCGGATGCTGGAGCGGTTCGCGGGGCTGCCGGACGGGACGCTCGTGTGGACGTGCGACGCCGGCGGCGGCTTCTGGCTCGGGCGGATCGACGGGCCGTGGCGGTACGACGACGGCGGCGCGGCAGCGCGCGAGGCCGGGCTCCCCCACCTGCGGCCCGCGGTGTGGCTGGACCGGCGGATGGGGCCGGACGACGTGCCCGCCGCGGTGCGGGCGACGTTCGGACGCGGCGGGCGGAACCTGCAGCGGATCCGCGACGCCGAGGCGGAACGGGTGAGCGCGGCGCTCGCGCGCGACCTGGCCGGTTAAGCAGCTGAGCCGGCCCCTGGGGCCGGCTCGCTGGCGAGATCGTTCTTGATGAGAGAGAGTCCCGGAACGCTTGTGGCCCGGCGGCTACAGAAGTGGCGGCGTTGACGCCGCCTTGACGATCTGCACCCGGAGTACTCGGGCGTCTGGCGGAGGACTTGAGAGGCGGTGAGAGCGTCGACGCGCCAACTCCGTCGATCTGCTCCGGCGGCTTGTCACGGTCGGGGGATGGAGCGGTTCGATCTCGCGATCGTCGGACTGGGCGCGATGGGGAGCGCGACGGCGTGGCACGCGGCGCGGTCGGGTGCGCGGGTGATCGGTCTCGACCGGTGGACGCCGCCGCACGCGCACGGCTCCACGCACGGCGACACGCGGATCACGCGGCTGGCGATCGGCGAGGGCGCGCAGTACGGGCCGCTGGCGGTGCGGTCGCATGAGCTGTGGCGGGAGATCGAGGCGGCGACGGGCGCGGAGCTGCTGGTGGAGTGCGGCGGCGTGGTGCTCGGGGCCGCGGGCGCGCGCGGGCAGCATGGCGCGGACGACTTCCTCGGGGCGACGCTTGAGGCCGGGCGCGCGCACGGGATCGCGGTGGAGGAGCTGGACGCGGACGCGCTGGCGGACGCGGTGCCGCCGTTCGCACTGCGTGGCGACGAGCGCGGCGTCTACGAGCCGACGGCCGGCTACGTCCGGCCCGAGGCGGCGGTGGCGGCGCAGCTGGAGCTCGCCGCGTCTTGCGGGGCCGACCTGCGGTACGGCGCGCGGGTCGTGGCGGTCGGCGAGGGCCAAGTCGAGCTGCACGACGGCACGGTCGTGCACGCGGACCGGATCGTCCTCTCCGCCGGCGCCTGGCTCCCCGTGCTGCGGCCCGAGCTGGCGCGCGCGTTCACGGTGACCCGGCAGGTGCTCCACTGGTTCGCGCTCGCGCCGGGCGCGTCGTACGCGGCGCACCGCGACCTGCCGGTCTACATCTGGCTCACCGGCGACGGGCCGGAGGAGCTGTTCTACGGCTTCCCCGCGATCGACGGGCCGGGCGGCGGGGTGAAGGTCGCGTCGGAGCAGTTCGCGCGCCCGCTCGCCGACCCCGGCACGGTGGAGCGCGCGGTGGCGCCGGACGAGTCGGCCGCGATGCACGCGCGGTATCTGGCGGGCCGGCTCCCCGGGCTGGCGCCGCGCACCGTCAAGGCGCGCGCGTGCCTCTACACGACGACGACGGACTCGGGATTCGCCATCGACGTCCACCCGGAGGACGAGACGCTCCTCGTCGTCTCGCCCTGCTCGGGCCACGGCTTCAAGCACTCCGCGGCCATCGGGGAGGCGGTCGCCCAGCTCGCCCTCACCGGCGCGAGCGCGATCGACCTCTCCCCCTTCGGCCTCGGCCGCCTACTCTAGGTGCTGGTGCAGAAGCCGAACGTCGTCTTGGCGCCCGGCTTCAGCGTCGCGTTGTACGCCTCGCCCTGGACGTGGAGGCGGCCACGGGTGAAGTGCGACTTGGCGTTCCAGATGGAGTCGGGCTTGCGCTTGATGCGCAGCGTGCCCTTCCACGCGCGCGTGACCTTGCCGCGGTTGCGGACCGTGACCGTCGCGCAGTAGCCGCCGTTCCAGCGGTTGTCGATCTTGCGGGTGAGGCGGATGCCCTTGCTCGACGGCTTGGCGGAGCCGGTGGTCTGGGCGTGGCCGGCGTGGTCCTCGTGGCCGGCGCCGCCGCCCGGCTGGTTGGCCGACTCGTCCGGCATCGGCGGGTTCAGCGGCACCTGCCCGGCGGCGCCGAAGACGACGTCGCTGCACGCGTAGAACGCCTCCGGCGAGTCGCTGCGCTGCCAGATCGCGTAGAGGACGTGGCGGCCCGTCCGCGCCGGGACGTCGACGGAGAACTTGTCGAGTTTGGCGGCCGCGCGCGGGCCGGAGTCGTGGATCAGCTCGAGGTCGCTCCACCCCAGCGGCTGCGCGACGTCGTAGCCCTGCTTGGTCAGGTAGAAGCGGTACGACTTCGTCGCGTGGGGCGCGTTCAGCACCCACGTGAACGTCTGGCGGCCCGGCTTGAGCTCGGTCGCGAGCCAGGCGGGTGTCGGCCGGTCGAGCGCGGCGAACTTCGGGTCGCCGGCGCTGCACAGCTCGCCGTCCGGGATCAGCTGCCGGTGGCGGTCGTCGGCGCGGGAGATGAGCACGCCCATCCAGTCGTAGAGCGCCTGCGGGTTCTTCTCCCACGCGAACGCGCACGGGGCGCTGGCGCGGTCGAGGTAGCGGCAGACGTAGTTGCGGGACGCGGGCGTCAGCGTGGTGCCGTGCGCCTGCGCCTCGGCGGCGCCCAGGACGAGAAGCGCGGCCGCGGCGAGCAGCGAGCGGGACAGGGTCGCGAGCATCGCTGGCGGACGGTAGCGCGCGATGCGCGAGGTCGGTTGCGGTTCAGACGGACGGCGGACGCGGGCGGAGCGGCTCGGCGGCCTCGCGCTCGATGGCCCTGCGGTCGCGGCGGCCGACGCCCTCGCGCGCGACGAACGCGGCCGCCTCGTCGAAGCCGGCGTCCGGGTCGACGGTGCGCAGGTCGCGGCGGCGCTCGTAGACCCAGAGGAAGAGGTCGGCGGGCGTCTTGAACGGATAGCGGTCGGGGAGGCCGGCCCGCTCGACCGCCGCGAGGCCCGGGACGAAGACCGTGTCGTGCCAGTCGGCGGCGACCTGCGCGGGCTCGGGCAGCCGGCCGTCCGCCGCTCGTCGTGCGAGGTCGTAGCCGTGCGCCTTGATCGTCTCGAGCAGCTCCGGGTAGCCGCGTGGGCGGGCGAACTCGATCCGCGCGTCCGGCCGCGCCTGCGCCAGCCCGCTCTCCTCCAGCAGCAGCCGCTGCTGCTCGGTATGGACGAGCCGCGCCACGTCGACGTCCGGCGGCAGCTCGGCGTAGCGGGTGTGGAGTACGGTCACCTCGGCGTCGAGGAACGCCATCCCGCGCTCGCGCGCGAGGGCGACCCGGTGGTGGCCGTCCTCGACGAAGAAGAGGCCGCCGACCTCGTAGACCTCGATCGCGGGGAGCGGCGCGGCCTCCGGGTACGCGGCGCGCAGCCGGGTCAGCCGCGCGCGCGAGACGCCGCCCCGGCGCGGCGTGAAGCCCGGCCCGAAGTCGGCCGCGCGATCGACCGAGCCGACGATCTTCTCGACCGGGATCTCGCGGATCCCGCCGTACGACTGGCCGCTCAGACCGAGCCGGCGGCGGACCTCGTCGAACGGGAGCAGCGCCATCGCGGGAGAGCTTGCCACGCGTGGCGGCGCGGGCGGTGGCGTCTCAGCCCGTAGG
>DATMVO010000002.1:0-6592 GCA_035563115.1 Solirubrobacteraceae bacterium | reverse complement strand
CGGCGGCGTCGCCCACCCGCACCGGCACGTCGAGGCCGGTCGGCGGGGCGCCGGCGCGGACGATCGCGACGACGTCGTGGCCGCGCGCGAGCAGCTCGGCCGCGATGCGCGACCCGATCGTCCCGCGCGCGCCGAAGAGCGCGACCCTCATGCCGTGGCCTCCAATCGGTCTCCGTCGTAGAAGCCGCCGTCGAAGTACACGAGCGGCGGGTGCGCGGGCGCGTCGGCCTCGGCGACCTCGCCGAGGAAGATGGTGTGCGTGCCGGCGGCGAGGCGCTGCTGGACCTGCACCTCCAGGTGCGCGCTGACCCCGGCGAGGACCGGGACACCGGTCGCGCCCGCCGACCACGCGACGTCGAGGAACTTCTCGCCACCGGAGGTCGCGAACCGCTCCGCGAGCGCGCGCTGGCCGTGCGCGAGGAAGTTGATGCCGAGGTGGTCGCCCGCGTACAGGTGCGGATGGGTCTGGGCGCTCGTCTTCACGCACACGAGGACCAGCAGCGGCTCCATCGAGACGCTCGAGAACGCGTTCACCGCCAGCCCGTACGGCGCGCCCTCCGAGACGGTCGTGACCACGGCCACGCCGCTCGGGAAGCACCGGTGGACCGCGCGGACCCGCGCCGCGAGCTCCGGCGACGACGCCATCAGGGGTGCGCGCCCCAGGGCAGGTCGCCCGCCCAGTCGAAGCTCACCGGCTCGACGAGCGTCTTCCACTCCGCGAACGCCGGCAGCTCCTCGTCACTGCGCGAGAGGACGTCCTCGGCGAGCGCGCGGCTCTGCCACGTCCACAGGTCCAGCCACGTGCCGTCCTCGAGCTCGAGCAGGCGCGTGCTGAACTTCCCGGGCCACTGCGCCTCGTACTCCGCGACCATCTGGTCGCGGAGCGTCCGGAGCCGCTCGTGGGACCCGTCCTTGGGACGGATCCGCACGACCTCGACCGCGGCCTCAGTCACCGCCGGGGATGTCCTCGTAGAGCGTGTCGCGGGCCCCGAGGAGCTCGCCGTACTTCTTGACCGCCGCGCCCGCCTCGCCGAGGAACGCGTCGTAGTCCTCGCGGCTGGCGTACGTGTCGATGTCCAGCACCTCGGCGCCGTCGGTGACGCGGCGGTGGCCGGTCATGTACTTCTGCGCCGCAGCCATGATCTGCGCCATCTCGTCGGTGATGGTCGCCTCGACCTCCTGGACCTTGGCGAGCGGGTGCGGAATACGCACGGTGCAGACGACTCCCACAGTCGGTTCCTCTCCTGTCGTGCCGCCCGGCGGTCGCCGGGAGGCGCTTTCACGGGGTGCGCGGACGGTACCAGTTGCCCGCTTTTCGGACAAGTTCGTCCTGCTATCGGACGCTACGGGCGGGTCGGCGTGCGCAGTTCGGCGACGTGCGCGGTGCGCACGTCGAGCACGCCGACGCCCGGGACGCGGGCCTCGGGGATCGCCTCGGGCTCGGTCTTGCGCGCGCCGTACTCGGTGTGCGTCGACACCGGCCGCGGGTCCTCGATCGCCCAGATCGGCTTGCCCGACGGGCCGCGGAAGCGCGGGATGACCTCCTCGGCCATCAGCGTCAGGCTCTTGCGCACGAGCCAGTTCGGCATCGCGCCGAAGTCCGCGACGTGGATGATCTTGCCGGCGCCCAGGTCCTCGACCACCTGCTGGATCTGCTCGGCCACGGTCTCGGGCGACCCGATGATCCCCCAGCCCTCCTCCATGACGTCCTCGACGGTCATCGTGCCGATGTCCTTGGCGCGGTAGCCGCCCTTCGTCATGAAGCCGCGCAGCGACTCCTTGCTGAAGTGCCCGGGCGGGAACGCGTCGTGCATCGGCGCCCGGTTGAGGTTCTGCATGAGGTACATGAGGTGCGGCTCGGCCTCGAGCCGCGCCTGCGCGTCGGTCTCCGCCACGTGGATGAAGAGCACGACGGCGACCTGCTTGTGCGACGGCGTGTAGCCGTACTCCTCCTCGGCGATCTGGTGGAAGACCGCGACGTTGCGCTTGAGCGCCTTGCGGGGCGAGAAGAGCGCCTGGTACGTGTACCGGTGGCGCGCGCAGCGCTCGAGCGTGACCTTCGAGCCGGCGCCCGGGATCCAGACGTCGGGGTACGGCTCCTGGATCGGCTTGGGCCACAGGTTGGCGTACGGGACGTGGAAGTTCTTGCCCTGCCACTCGAACGGGCCCGGGTCGGTGAACGCCTTGACCATCAGGTCGTGCGCCTCCCAGTGCCGGTCGCGCGCGAGCGCGGGGTTCATGGTGGCGGCCGCGTGGTAGTTCTGGCCGTGGCCCATCGGCAGGCCGAGGATCAGCCGCCCGCCGGTGAGCTGGTCGAGCACCGCGACCTCCTCGGCCGCGCGCATCGGGTTCTGGTACGTGTTGAGGATCGGGCCGAGCGTCCCGATCATGATCCGCTCGGTCTTGCCCGCCAGGTACGCCGCGGTGAGGTTCGCGTTCGGCGTCATGCCGATCGGCCCGCCCATCTGCGACGTCGTGTGGATCCCGTCGAAGCCGAGCTGCTCGCCGAAGACGAGCGAGTCGAAGTACGAGTCGAGCATCATCTTCCCGCGGTACGGGTCGAAGTGCCGGTTCGGCAGGTCGATGTACGCCGAGCTCTCGAGGAAGTCCGAGTGTGGGATGTCGGGATACGCGCCGTAGTTGAACAGGTGGAACTCGAGCTCCATCACCGCTTCCCTTCCGCTCCCCCGGTTGCCGAGCTGGAGCACCGTTTTGCGAACTGCTGTGTACGATATTCGCACACGCCGTCGGGCGTTGCATCTTCAAGTTCCGGCGAAAGACGAGGTGAGCTGTGTCGGGCACGACCGAGCGCAAGTGGGCGCACTGGACCGAGCCGTCGTGGGTCGAGGTCGACGGTCTGGCGACCGCCTACCGCCGCAAGGGGGCGGGCGAGCCGCTCCTCTTCCTCCACGGCGCCGGGCTGACCCGGCAGTGGCTGCCGCTGTACGACGCGCTCGCGCGGACGTTCGACGTCATCGTCCCCGAGCACCCGGGCTTCGGCGACACCGAGCTGCCCGACTGGCTCGAGACGTTCGACGACCTCGTCCTGCACTACGACGCGCTGCTGCGCACGCTGGGGATCGAGCGCCCGCACGTCGTCGGCCACTCGCTCGGCGGCTGGACCGCGGCGGAGCTGGCGGTCTTCTACCCCGAGCGCTTCGCGTCGCTGACGCTGATCTCCGCGATGGGCCTGCGCGTCCCCGAGGCGCCGGCGGCGGACCCGTTCCGGTGGTCGGAGGCGAAGGCCGGCGAGATGCTGCTCAACGGCGTCGGCGAGCAGTACGCCGAGTTCCTCCAGCAGGACGAGGAGCCGCTCGAGCAGATGCTGCACGAGTACGGCGAGGGCATCACGTTCGCGCGCCTCACCTGGAACCCGCGCTACGACGTGCGGCTCGACCGGCGCCTCGGACGCCTCCAGACGCCGACGCTCGTCCTCCACCCCGCCGACGACAACTACATCCCCGTCGCGCACTCCGAGCGGTACGCGGAGCTGATCCCCGGCGCCCGGCTGGAGGTGCTCGACGGGCAGGACGGCGAGCCCGCCTCGCACGTGATCACGATCCAGCAGCCCGAGCGGATCGCCGCGCTCGTCGCCGCGCACACGGCCGCCCTGGCCTGACGGCGGTCGGCGCGCTGCCGGTCCCCCGCGGCGAGGGGGACCGGCGTGCGGCCGCTCAGTCCTGCGGCGGCCAGGGCTCGATGATCTCCCGCAGCTCCTCGACGTGCGCGGTCAAGACGTCGACGAGCCCGTCGCCGAACGTCGCCTCAGGCACCTGGTAGTCGACCGGGCGCATCGCGCCGAACTCGGCGTTGGTCTCCCACCCGGCGAGCTTCGCGTCCTGCGACGGCGCGCGGCCCCCCGGGCGCAGGCGCGGGATGACCTCCTCCGCGAACATCGTCAGCGTCTTCTGCGTCATCCACCGCGGCTTGGAGCCGGAGTTGACGCCGAGGAGCACCGAGCCCGCACCCGTCTCCTCCAGCGTCTCCTGGAGCTTGGACGCGACGGTCTCCGGCGATCCGGCGATGACCCAGCCGTTCTCGACGAGGTCATCGAACGTCAGCTGGCTGAGCGGCTTGGAGCGGTAGCCGCCGGCCATCGCGCGCCGCAGCGAGTCCGCGCTGATGTAGCCCGGCGGGAAGTTGTCGTGCTGCGGCGAGTGGAAGAAGTTCTGGTACTGCCAGAGCTCGTGGGCCTCCGCCTCGCGACGGGCCTGCGCGTCGCTCTCGGCGACGTGGATGCTGACGCCGCGCACCAGCTGCTTCGGGTCGGCCTCGTAGCCCTGCTCGCGACACAGCTCGCGGAGCTTCTCCATCGTCTTCAGCATCGCCGGCTTCGGGCTCAGGACGCCCAGGTACGTGTACCGGTGCTTGGCGACGAGCTCCAGCGTCTCGAGCGACCCGCCGCCCGGCACCCAGATGGGCGGACGCGGCGTCTGCAGCGGGCGCGGCCAGAGGTTGACGTACGGGATGTTGAACCACTCGCCCTTCCACTCGAACGGCCCCGGCTGGGTCAGCGCGGCGACCAGGAGGTCGTGCGCCTCGCGGAACCGCGCGCGCGTCTTGGCCGGGTTCATCACGCCGGTCGAGTGGTGCTGCATGCCGTGCCCCATCGGCAGGCCGAAGAACAGGCGGCCGCGGGACATGATGTCGAGCGCCGCGATCTCCTCGGCCAGGCGCACGGGCGTCCGGTAGGAGTTGATGATCGACCCCACGACGCCGATGCGCAGCCGGCGCGTCCGGGCGGCGAGCCAGGCCCCTGCGAGCATCGGGTTGCCGAGCTGGCCGATCGGGCCGTTGTGCTGCTCGCTGACGACGCCGCCGTCGAAGCCGAGGTCCTCGAGCTGCGCGAGCAGCTCCAGCTGGTCCTCCAATGCGCGCTGTCCGAGCGCCGGGTCCCAGTTCGTGTTCGGGAAGTCGATGTAGTTCGACTTGCGCTTGCCTGCGAACGGGACGTAGGGGTACGCACCGTCGAGGATGACGTTGAACTCGTAGTCGCTCATCGGGTCCTTCAGGCGTTCGCGAGGATGTGCTCGGTCACCAGGGCGGCGACCGCGTCGGGCTGCTCGAGGTGCGGCACGTGGCTGCTGGCCTCGCCGTCCGGACCCTCGACGGTGACCAGTCGCGCGCCGGGGATGACCTCGGCGAAGCGCCCCGCCATCTCGGTCGGCACGATGCGGTCGTCCTGCGCGCCGATCACGAGCGTCGGCGACGTCACGCGCGCGAGCCGGCTGTCGAGGCGGAAGTCGTAGCGCGGGTTGAACGTCAGCCGCGCCATCGTCGCGCTCTCGGAGAACGCGTGGATCGCGTCCTCGGGCTCCCCTTCCTGCACGAAGTACTCGGTGTACCGCTCCGCCCGTCCGTTCAACAGCGCGAGCGCGCCCTCCTCCGGCGTCATGCGGAAGGTGTCGATCGAGTCCACGTCGGGCAGCCGCAGGCCGGTCGGCGTGACCAGCGTCAGCGACTTGAAGCGGCGCGGGTAGAAGACCGCGAGGTTCGCGCCGATCCAGCCGCCGAGCGAGTGCGCCACGAGGTGGACGTCGTCCAGGTCCAGCGCGTCGAAGAACGCGTCGTAGTGCAGGACGAAGTCGCTGAACGTCAGGAAGTGGTCGGGGAGCGGCGTGTCGCCGAAGCCGGGGTGCTCCGGCGCGACGAGGTCGAGCTTCTGCGCCAGCCGCTCGTAGAACGGCAGCCACATCCGCGTGAGACCGCCACCGTGGAGGTAGACGGTCGTCGGGCCGTCACCCGCACGCCGGTAGGCGGTGGCGAGCCCGTCGACGTCGACCGTCGACGGCTCCGTGTAGTGCGCCCAGCTCCGGGCCGTTTCTTGCGGGGTGGACATCAGACCTTTCACTTCGACGTTCGATTTTCGAACTCTTGAGACCGATAAACCGTATGCTCGGGCGTGCCTCCTGTCAATGCCGCCCGTGCACCGCAGCGGCTGCCGTCAGCGGCGCGGGTGCACCGCTCCGGCAGGTCAGGCCGCTGCCGGGAGCGCGCGGGCGTCGCCCGCGATCGCGTCCATGACGTCCTCGAGCGACGCGCCGGCACCGAGCAGCTTGCGGTAGCCGCGCAGCCGGGAGCCGGCGTTCACCGCGGCGACGGCCACCGCGGCGCCCGCGCGCGACCCCACCGCCACGAGCTGCTGCGCGGCGACCGCCCCCTCGGTGACCATCCAGCGGTCGGCGCGGCCCGGGAGGCCGATCGCCTGGAGCTTGGCGTCGTGCTGGTCGGACCAGAAGGAGGGGAGCGCGTCGAACGGCGCGCGCTCCGCGGGTGCGAGGAGCAGGTTGGCGCCGGCCGCCCGCCCCTGCAGCTGCGCGTTGCTGAAGTGCTCGACGCGGATGAGCTCGCCGTCCGCGAGCGGGTGGGGCCACCGTGCGACGTCGCCGGCGGCGACGATCTCGGGGTGCCCGACGACCGCGCACGCGGCGTCGCACACGACGCCGCCGTCGACCGGGAGGCCGGAGTCCGCCAGCCAGTCGACGGCCGGCACGGCGCCCAGCGCGAGCACGGCCACGTCGGCCGGCAGCTCATCGCCGTCGTCGAGCACGACGGCGCGCAGCTGCCCGCCCGCGCCCGCGAAGCCGGCGAC
>DATMVO010000001.1:0-2617 GCA_035563115.1 Solirubrobacteraceae bacterium | reverse complement strand
GAAGACGCTGGCGGCGGTGCTGCGCGACACGTCCGAGCGGCTGGACGAGGCGGCGGGCGCGTGGCGACAAGACGGGGACCTCGGGGCGGCCGAGCCGCCGGAGGACGTGACGCGGCTGGCGACGTACGAGTCGCGGATCGTGGCGTTCCTCGCCGAGCGGCCCGCGCTCAGCCGTGCGGTGATCCCGCGGCTGCCAGGTGCGGTCGCGCGGCGGGTCGCGCCCGAGGTGCGGGCGCTGCGGGATCTGCGGAAGCTCCACAGCATTTCCCAGCGCAAGCCCGGCCCGGCGCCGCGCGTGAAGCTCGGCCGGCCGCAGCCGCTCGCCACGCTCCTCGGCCACTACCGCGCCGCGCAGAAGCGGTTCGGCGTCCGCTGGAACGTCCTCGCGGCCGTCAACTACGTCGAGTCGAAGTTCGGCCGGCTGCGCAACGAGTCGATCTCCGGCGCCCGCGGCCCGATGCAGTTCATGCCCGCCACCTGGCGCCAGTACGGCCTCGGCGGCGACGTCCGCGACCCGCGCGACGCGATCATGGGCGCCGCGAACTACCTGCACGCCTCCGGCGCGCCCGCAAGCGACGCCCGCGCCCTCCACGCGTACAACCCCTCCGACCTCTACGTCCGCACCGTGCTCCTCTACGCCGAGCGCATGGCGACGGACCCGCGCGCGCTCCCCTCGCTCTACGCGCGCGAAGTCGTGCGCTGACGGACCGGCCTCGGCGAATTCGCTTCGCGCGTCAACCGGCCAGGCGGGCGGCGAGCTCTTCGGCGTCGGCGACGAACCAGACGTGGCGGCCGCGGTTGGACTCGCGGACGAAGTCGCGCAGCGCGTCGCTGGCCGCGACCCGGCCCGAGATGTCGCCGACGACGGCCAGCCGGGCCTGGTAGTTGACGAACTTCTGGACGATCTCCCCCGCCACGCCGGTGCGGAGGTCGAAGAAGGCGGGGTCGAGGCGGGCGGCCGGGACGGCGATCCACTCGGCGCCCGCGGCGGCCTCGGCGTAGATCACGCCGAGCGCGTCGGCGCCGGTGCGCAGCGGCTCCCCCGCGGCCGGGACGTGGAAGACGGAGGTCATCGGCGGAAGATCGTACGTGGCGGGCGGTGCCGCTTCAGTCGCCGCGCACCGCGAAGACCGCCCGGGCGCGCACGACGTTCTCGCCGTCCGCGTTGAGCGCGCAGTCGACGAAGGCGAGCGAGCCGCCGAGCCGCTCCACCGTCGTCTCCGCCGTCACCCACGCGCCCGCGGGCGCCGGCTTGAGGTAGTCCATCGTCAGCGAGACCGTCGCGACGCCGGGCTCGCCGTCGGCGTCCTCCCGGATCGCGTTGCCGAGCGCGATGTCGACGAGCGTGGCGAGGAACCCGCCCATCGCGGTCCCGGCGACGTTGAGGTGCCGCTCCTCGATGCGGACGCCGAGCGTCCCGTTCCCGTCGGCGTACACGGGCCCGACGAGGTCGACGAACGCGCCGGCGCCGGAGACGGGCTCGAAGCCCTCGGGCTGGGACTGGTCCTCGGTCATGCGGATCGGCCTACCCAGCCGGGGCGCTCCGCCTACTTCGTGAAGACCGCGTCCCGTAGCTGGCGCTCGCTGAAGCCGCCGTGGACCTCGCCCTCGTGGATGAAGCGGTAGAGGACGAGCGCGTAGAGCCGCTCGAGGGTGACCGAGAGGAACAGCGAGACCGCGAGGAGCGCCACGCCGACGCCCGCGAGGATCAGGCCGCCGACCGTCGCGCCCGCGACGAGGCCGGTCCCGATCGCGAGGCAGGCCGGGATCGTGAGCACGATGGTGCAGAACGTGATCGAGATGTAGCCCACGACCGCGTCGCCCCACGCCTGCCGGAACGTGCGCGCCGAACGCAGCGCGGCCTGCCTGCCGCCGACGCCCTCGATGACGATCACCGGGATCGCGAAGATCGTCGCGAGCCCCCACGCCGTGCCCAGGACCCACCGCGCGACGTGGCCGAACCCGGGGATCCACTCCGCCAGCGCGTCGAGCACCGCGCCGACGCCCGCGGCCAGCAGCGACCACCCGGCGATCTGCCACAGCCGCCGGTTGGCCACCGCGAAGCTCTGCCGCACCGTCAGGCGCTCGCCGTCCATGCACGCGTTCGCGGCGGCGAGCATCGCGACGGTGAAGTAGATCGTCACGAAGAGGAACGGGAACGCGGCGATCGCGCTGCCCGCGACCAGGACGAGCCGGTTGTCCGTGCTGATCCACCACGCGAACACGGGGCCGAAGAGCACGAGGAACGCGACGACGAACGCCGCGAACGCCGCCGCGGCGGTCCCCTTCAGCGCGGGCGTGCGCGTCATGAGCCGCCATGCGGTGCCGAACGCGTCCCAGCTGCGGTCCCAGCGATCCAGCTTGTCGTAGTCGCTCGGCTGCGGGGTCCAGGACGGCGACGCCATGACCTACGCGACCGGGACGCGGAGGCGAATCTTGCGGGTGACGCGGATGCCGTCGCCGCTGAGCGTGAGGGTGACCGACGTGGCGCCGGCGCGGCGCAGGACGCGCTTGGCGCGGGCGGTGAGCTTGACCGTGAGGGTCGCGCGGCCCGCGGCGAGCGTGGTGCGCGCCGTGCCGAGCGTCGTCGGCAGGCCGAGGCGGCGCGCGGTGCGGC